>JBDTOJ010000178.1:0-8267 GCA_039933295.1 Chloroflexota bacterium | reverse complement strand
TTCGAAGTGATTGCTGATCCCGCACGAACGTGGACCAGCCCGGCGACGGGCGCGACCTATCCGGCCGGCTGGACGATCCGCATCCCGGGTGCGGGCCTGGTCATCGACCTGACGCCGACGGTCGCGGACCAGGAACTCGACACCCGTGCAACAACGGGGGTTGTGTACTGGGAGGGTTCGCAGGTCGTGTCGGCAACGCGCAACGGCGCCCCGCTCGGCGGCCAGGCGTACGTGGAACTGACGGGCTACTCGCCGGCAGGGCCGTAGCTCCAGGGACGGCTCGTGGAGGGCGCGGGCAGGCAGATCGGCGCCGGGCGAGGGGCGCGCCGCGCGAGCGGGGCGCCCGACGGTCGCTGCGGGGCACGCACCCGAGACAACCAGATGGGCCATTCGGCCCTACCGCAGGTGTAAGCCCTGGCGGCAGCATCGCGCCATGCGGATCGAACTGTCGCGGCGTGGCGACTATGCCGTTCGGGCGGCGCTGGCCCTCGCAATCCTTGACGACGGTCGCCCGGTGAGTGCCCGGCGCCTCGCCGAGCGGATGAGCATTCCACCTGGCTTTCTCGCCCACGTCCTGACCGATCTCGTTCGGGCTGGGATCGCCATCGGCACGACCGGCCGGACCGGCGGCTACCGGCTCGCGGCCCCTGCCAGTCAGGTTGACCTGCTCCGTATCGTCGATGCGTCCGAGGAACGCGGGGAGCTCCCACGGTGTGTGATTCGAGGAGGCGAATGTCGGTCGGCGACGCGATGTGCCGTGCACGTCGCATTCGACACCGCGAACGTCGCAATGCGGCGGGAGCTGGCCGCGACCTCGCTCGCGGACCTCGCCCGGAACGAGTTGACCAGGAACTACCGATCGCATGGCCGACGGATCAGCGGAGCGCCATGACGGGACGTCAGGACCGGATTGTCATGCCAAACGGCCCATCCGCCGTACCCTCGCTGTGCGCGATATTCGCAGTGCCCCGGTATGTGTTTAGCCCGGCCCTGCCGGCACCGTGGCCAATCGGTCCTCGAGTGACCAAGGAGTCAGCACTATGAAGCCCACGCGACTGCTCGGGGTCCTTGCCGTGGCGGCGCTCATGTTCGCCGCCTGCGCGCCCGCCGGCCATATGCCCATGTGGACCTACACGCCCGGTGGCGCCAATGGAGCCGGCGCGTCGCCCGCGGCAACGGACGGCCAGGTCGCGACTGGCGACGTGCTCGGCACGCTCGAGGTCAATTCCGTCGATCTCATGTTCGAACCCGCGGCGCTGACCGTGCCGAAGGCCGGCACGTACGAGGTCAAGCTGACCAACAACGGGGCCATCCAACACGACATCACCTTCGCTGACGGCACGACGAGCGGTCTCGTTGATCCAGGCGCAACGAAGTCCGTGAACGTGACGGTTCCGGACGCCGGCATCACGTTCATCTGCTCCGTCCCCGGTCACGAGGCGGCCGGGATGAAGGGCGGAATCACGATCGCCGGCAGCACGGCGGGCGGCGACGACCACGGCGGCCCCGCTCCGGCCACCGACGTCAAGGCCGACCCAGACGCGCCCAAGTACACCCTCTACCCGGCCGAGGCCCCGAAGGTGCTCTCGGGCACGGTTCACGACATCGATCTCGTCGTCCAGGAAAAGCTGATGACCGTCGCCGATGGCTTCGTCCAGAAGGTCTGGACGTTCGGCACCACCGAGACCAACGGCACCGTGCCGGGACCGGTGATCCGCGTTCATCTGGGTGACACCGTCCGAATCCACCTCAAGAACCCCGCCACCAGTACCGCCTCGCATAGCGTGGACTTTCACGCCAGCCAGGTGGCCTGGAACGGGCCGATGGTCTCGATCAAGCCGGGCGAAGAGCTGCTCTACGAATTCAAGGCGGACTACGCCGGCGTGTGGATGTACCACTGTGGCACCGCTCCGACGCTCCACCACATCGCCAACGGCATGTACGGGATGGTCATCGTGGAGCCGAAGGGCGGCTTCGCCCCGGTGGACACCGAACTGGCGTTCGTCCAGAGCGAGTGGTACCTGGGGCCGCAGGGCGACCTGACGAGCCTCGAGAAGGCCTCGACCGGCAATCCGGCTCCCGACTTCGTGGTCTTCAACGGCGTGGCCAACCAGTACAAGGACAATCCGATCCAGGTCAAGACCGGCGGGAAGGTACGGATCTTCGTGCTCGATGCGGGCCCGAACATCGACAGCTCCTTCCACATCGTCGGCACGATCTTCAATGCGGTCACCAAGGAAGGCATCCAGCTGCTGTCGGGCAATGCCGGAGGATGGGGTTCCCAGGCCGTCGACCTCTCGCCCGCCCAGGGTGCGATCATCGAGTTGACGACCGCCGAGGATGGGCTCTATCCCATCGTGACCCACGCCTTCAACTTCGTCGGACGCGGTGCGCTCGGCCTGCTCCAGGCCGGCGACGGCGACCCGAACAACTGACCCCCATGCCTGACCCCGGCTCCGCGGATTTGGGGCCGGGGTCTCGACTTCGCTCACTCCCCGTCCTGACTGTGGCAGTGAAGGGCGAGACCGGCGTGACGGCCGACGGCGCCGTGCCGTCGGTAGCGTGCTGTGAAGCCTGTGCCACCGCCGCGGTGCCCGTCTCGATGTCGGAGCCGGTCTCGGCCATCCCGATCCTGGCGCCGATCCAGGTCTCGGACCGGAACCTTGTCCCGGTCCCGGCGCCGATCGCCCGCACCCGAGGCGCTTTGCCGGTGGTCGACGGACCAGCACCAAAGGGCGTCGGCATTTCCCGGATCGTCGATCGCAGGATCGCCTTTGGCGGGATGGCGGTCGCCGCGGCGTATCTCGCGGTTGCGGTGGCGTCACTCCTGCTTCCTGCGGCAACCCGGCTCGGGTCATGGGTCCCGCTCCACCTGGCACTCGCCGGCGCCGCCACAACTGCCATCGCGGCGCTGCTGCCGTTCTTCGCTGCGGCGCTGGTCGTCGCACCACCCGCTCGACCCGCCATTCGCATCGGCGGCATCGCCCTCGTGGCGATCGGGGCCCTTGCTGTCATCGTCGTGCGCGGTCATGCCTCGGGGCAGGGCCTCCCGGCGGCGCTCGCCGGCGGGACGTTTCTCGCGGGCCTCGGGTTGGTGGGGCTCGCGGCATTCACATCGGTCCGGCGGGCCAATGGGCCGCGCCGCGTGCTCGTCGAGCGTGCCTACGGCCTGGCATTGGCGAATGTGGCCATCGGCGCAACCATCGCCACCCTCCTGCTCGGCGGCAACCCATTGGTCGGTGGGGACTGGGGCATGCTCAAGCCGGCCCACGCCTGGTTGAACCTTGTCGGGTTTGCGGGACTGGTGGTGCAGGCGACGTTGCTTCACCTCGCGCCCACGATCGCCGGGGCGCGGATCCGGACCCGGGCGTCTGCGCGCGTCGCGGTGATCGGCATCGCGGCCGGCGCGCCGGCGATTGCCTTCGGCTACATCACCGGGATCGACGCCGTGGCCCGGGCCGGCGCGCTGGCCGTGCTCGCGGGCGGTTTCGCCGCTGCGGCCCATGGGCTGGTCATCCACCGCGACCCTGGACGCGGCAGCTGGACCACCGACGCCGAGTGGCGCCGGTTCACCGGCCTCTCCGTCCTGCTCGGCCAGGTCTGGTTCGGGTTCGGGCTGACGCTGGCTGCCCTGCGCGTGATCTTCATCGGCGCCACCCCAGCAAGCTGGGCCATGGTCCTCATCGTCGGCCCGCTGGTCGTCGGCGGCGCCCTCCAGATCCTTATCGGCGCCATGGCCCATCTCGCGCCGACGGTCGGGCCCGGAGATCCTGTTCGACATGCGTCCCAGCGGCGACTCATCGGACGCTGGGCGAACGCGCGGATCGTGCTGCTCAACGCCGGCGCCGCAGCCGTGGCGATCGGGTTCGGGTTCGGCTCAACCATCGGGAGCGGGGCCCTCGGAAATACGCTGGTCAGCCTGGGCCTGGGCGGCGCAGGGATCGCGCTGGGTGGGACCCTCGTGCTCCTGGCCGTGGCCGCACGGCCCGGTCCCGCGTCCCGGTTGGTGAACTACGGCGCGGGTTCGACTCCGCGCGTCTGACGCAACCAGACGATCAGGGCGACGACGAATCGCAGGATCAGGCTCAGCCCATAGCTCGCGCACCAGACGCACACGGCGCGGATGACGGCGATCTGGATGTACAGGAAGTAGATCTCGAAGATCACGCCACCCAGTGACAGGCCGTAATGCAGGAGCAACAGGCCGCGGAAGTTGGTGCGCCACCAGGCCAGGGCAAGGGTCAGGAGCGTCAGCGAAAGCACGACCCCATAGACCGCCACCGGGATCCCGCCGATGCGGCTGTACTCACTCTGGGCGACCGTCTCGCAGCCCTTGAGCGGACCACAGGCCGGCAGACCACCGCCAACTTCCACGACCGCCAGGTAACCGGCGATGAACAGCCCGATGAGATCGAGCGCGGCTAGGATCAAGCCCGGATGGAGCCCGAGAATCGGTTGGACGGGCTCGCGGCGAAGCATGTCAGGGTGCGGTTGTGGTGGCGGGAGATCCGCTCGGCGCGGCGCTCGCCGCGAGTTCCTGGATCCGGGTAATGAGCGCCGCCGCGTCGGGCAGGCCGGCGACCGGGGCGCCGCCGTTCAGGATCAGCGTGGGCGTGGCGTTGATCCCGGATCCGAGCGCCTTTGCGGTGTCGGCCCGAACCGAGCTGCGGACGGTGTCATCGGCCATGCACGTATCCCATGCCGTCCGGTCCAGGCCGGCCCGATTGGCCACCGCCGCGAGGTAGGCGGCATCGTGATCGCCGCGGTTCTCGCCGCCCTGGTTCCAAAAGACGAGATCGTGAAACTGCCAATACCGGTCCTGCGCGGCGGCGCAGCGGGCGCCCGTCGCGAGTTCGAGGGACTCGTCGGGCGAACCGGTGCCGAGAAACGCGATGTCATGGGACTCGATCCGCAGGATCCCGGCGTCCACGAACTGGGACTTGAGGGTCGGAAACTGCTCCCGCACGAATCGGGCGCAGACGGGGCACTGGAAGTCCGAGTACACCTCGAGGACGACCGGCGCGTCGGCCGAGCCGACCGCTTCGCCCGACACGACTTCCGCCGTGTACGTGATCGGCGGGCCGAACAGGCTGCCACCCGAGGTCGTCGGCTGCGGCCGCGTGTTGAGGGCAACAATGGCGGCGCCAAGGACCACGGCAGCCACGGTCATGAGGACGAGCGGGGATTTCCAGACCGGGCGCTTCGCGTTCGCGTTGGAGATTCGTGGGCGCTCGCGGATCGGACGGTCGAGCCGTTCCTGGAGGCGGCGCTCCTTGCGGCTCGCGGGCGGATTAGGTCGATCTCTCACGCGGAATGCACCTTTCGAACAGCGGCAACGGGCCGGGCGCTCCCGGCAGCCCCAGCATCCCGGACCAGTGGACACCGCCAAAGGGCCGAAGCGCCCGTCCGGGCGGGACCATCGTGTCATCTCTTCGGGACGAAGGTCGCGGTCGATCCCTGAAACCCCCGGGCGCCATGGCGCCTCAAACAGATGACGCCCAGCGACCAAGGAGGACCTACCGACTCGTGGATATTGCGAGCGCCGCTCACTCATCCAGTTCCGAACCCAACGGATTCCGCGCCACGATCACCCGCCCGGGTTCTGCCGACCGGTCCCGTCCGAAGCCGGGCGGCCAGTCCGCGCGCGTTTCGAGCCAGTCGGTCCGCATTCCGGGTGTGCTGTTCGTCGTGATCGTGGCCGCGGTCGGAATCGTTGGGGTGTACGCGACCGACCAGATCGTGCCGGCAACATCGGCCCATCAGGCAGATCTCCGGATCTGGCTGGCCGCCCGGGCGGCCGGCTTCGTCACCCTCGGCCTGCTGACGCTTCAGGTGGTCCTCGGGCTTGTCCTGAGTCACCCAACGAACAAGACGACCTGGAAGCTTTCGCGCCTCCTGTTTCCATGGCACGCGAACATCTGGATGTTCGTCCTGTCCTTCCTCGTGATGCACATCGTGACGCTCGTGCTGGACCCGTACGCCGGCGTCGGTATTGGCGGTGCCCTGATCCCGGGCCTGTCCTCCTATCGAACCGCTCCCGTGGCGATCGGGGTCATTGCCCTGTACGCCCTGCTGATCACCGGGCTCTCAGCCCGGTACACCAACCGATTGCCCCGCGGGCTGTGGCTGCAGATCCACCGATTGAGCCTGCTGGTTCTGGTACTCGCATGGGGTCATGGCGTCCTGTCGGGCACCGATTCGGTCACCCTGGCCGGCGTCTATGGCCTGTCCTTCGTCCTCGTGGCCCTCGCGGCCGCGTATCGCTACTGGGTCGGCCGCGCCGGCCGTCCAACGTTCTCAACGTCCCTACCAGAGGTGAACCGATGATCAAGAACATGTTTCTGCGCCGCGCGATCGTGGTCGTCGCGGTCACGACGGCCCTCGTTGGCGGCGCGGCCTCGATCCGCGCCGCGGGGCTGTGGACGGCCGCCTCGGCACCGCTCGCGGTCGCCCCGGCCTCCCTCACGTCGATCAATACGGCCCTCGCCGCCGAGCAGGGTCGATCCGCGGCGCTCGAGGAACAGCTCCGGTCGATCTCGACGGCCGCTGCCGAGCTCCAGGCGGCGTTGACTGCCGCCCAGGGCCAGGTGGCCACGGACACCACGACCGCCGAAACCCTTCGGGCCGACCTCGCCGCCGCCAAGAAGAAGCTCGCGACGCTCGAGGCATCGTTGCGAGCGGCGGCCCGCGCCAAGGCGCCCGCAACGTCCACGGGATCGAAGACCGCCCCGGCTCGAACCGCGGAGCCGAACGATGACTGATTCACCGACGTCCCTGCAGACCGTCGCTTTCCCCCGGGCGGCGGATTCGCAGTGGACGATCCCTGCAGTCCGCAGCATCCGGCTGCCCGCTCACCTTGGTGTCCTGATGGGCCTGTCGGCGGGCGCCTATGCGCTCTGCCTGGCAGGCGTGACCGGGCTCCAGTCCATGTCCGAGGCTCAGCTGGCGGTCGACCGGGCACCCGCCATCGAGACGATCCGGGCCGTGCAGCAGGATCATGACCAGCTCGAAGCGCGTCTGGCGACTGCGAGATCGGCGTACGGCGCGGCCGCCGAGGCGTACCGTGCATCCGGTACGGGATTCGCAGCGATGGAGGCGAGGTTGAATGAGCTCGCAACGCTCATGACCGAAATCAGCGGCACGACGGCGACCCTGCCGAGCAGCGTGAAACTCCCGTCCGTGAGCAAGAGCGTCAGCCGCGGAGCGGCACCGGCCGTCCACGCCACCACGACCGCCTCGGGCGGGTGACCCAGACGGACCCGGGGGCCGGCGCCGGACCAGCCCTCGCTGTTCGATCGGGTCGGGCGCTCGGGTCACCACTGCGCCTGACGATCACCGGCTCAGGCGCGAATGCCGATCGCGCATGGGCGGTTGTCGAACGGGTCTTCGATGAGGTCGACATCGCGATGTCCCGGTTCCGCGAGGACAGTGCCCTCACCGTGCTGAACCGGCGATCGCCGCATGCGCTGGTCGATGTGCCTCGACTCCTGGTGCGTGCGCTCGTCGCCGCGGACCGGGCGACGAGAGTGACCGGCGGAGCCTTCGATCCGCGCGTCGTCACCGCCCTCGAACGGATCGGCTATGTCGGCGTGTCGCAGCGTTCCCCGGAAGACGGGGCTGAATCCGGCGAAGGCGCTTCAGGCCCCAGCCCGACGCCGGGGCCAGGCGCAACCCGCGAAACCCGCAGGATCCTGGAAAGGGTCGGCCGAAACGGTCCGATCACCCTGCCCGTGCCCGTGGACCTGGGCGGGATCGGCAAGGGGCTTGCGCTGCGCTGGTCAGCGAATGCGCTCGTTCGCGACGCCCAGACGCGGGCCGTTGCCCCGGCCGGCTTCCTCCTCGATGCCGGTGGCGATCTCGTTGCTCGCGGCGCACCCACACCCGGCGAGGCGTGGGCCGTGGGCATCGAGAGCCCGGACAACGCAGTGGGTCCGCTCGCCGTAGTTCAGATTGTCGGGGACGGCGCCGTCGCGACGTCGTCAATCGGTCGCCTTCGATGGGAGGTCGAGGGTCGGTTGGTCCATCACCTGATAGATCCCGCGACCAGTCAGCCGGGCGGCGACGGCCTTCAGTCCGTGACCGTGGCCACGTCCGATCCGGCATGGGCGGAGGTCTGGACCAAGGCCCTGTTCCTGGAGGGTTCGGGCAGGATCGCCAGCGCCGCGCGGCGGAGGGATCTCGCTGCGTGGTGGGTGTCGGCCGACGGGACCCTCGAGATGACGCCGGCCGCGCGCCAGCGCACGACATGGGTGGCGACCGAGGCCTGA
>JBDTOJ010000177.1:0-6306 GCA_039933295.1 Chloroflexota bacterium | reverse complement strand
TCGTCCCGGACCTCTGCGCCCGCCGCGAGCAATGCGTCACGGATGCCGTCGGTCCGATCGACGTGTCGAGATCAGCGCGAGCGCGGTCGGGCCGACATCGACGAGCCGCTCCGGTGACGTCGCCACGCGAAGTTGCGATCCGTGGAACCATAGGCGCGATGCGTCTCCGCACCGACCACCTCCGACGCGCCATGGCCCTCGGACTCGCGGCCCTGGTCGGCGCCACCCTCGGCGTCGTTGTCGCGCCGTTTGTCCCATTCCATTCGATGAACCAGGGACACCCGGTCTCCGTAGTCAGCCGGGACGTCCACGTCGTCCTCGACGGCGAGCAGATCGTGGCCCTCCCGATTGCAGCCAGCCACGTTGCGGTCCACTGGGCAGGCGCTCCGGACGCCGCCGTGACGGTTGCATTCAGTACCGACGGCACGACCTTCGGCGCGGCCGAGCCGGTCGATCCCGATGAGATGGGGGATCAGGCCGGCAGCTCAGAGACCTATGGACGGGTGATGGTGGCGCAGGGTGCCCGGTATGTCCGGCTGACATCGGACCGGCCCATGTCCGACCTGACCGTCGTGGCGATGGACGGCGGTGACGAACCTGCCGCCATGCCGGATACCGCAAACGTCGTGTCGGCGGCGTCGTCCCAGCCCACGATCATCTCGAGGGCCGCATGGGGCGCGGATGAATCGCTCCGGTTCGACGATCAGGGGCTCGAGCCCTGGCCCGAGGTCTTCCAGCGCGTCCAGAAGATCGTCATTCATCACACGGCCGGCCCGAACTACGACCCGAACCCGGCGGCGACGATGCGCTCGATCATGCGCTACGACGCGATCACCAAGGGTTGGACCGACATCGGCTACAACTTCCTGATCGATTCGGGCGGCCACATCTACGAGGGTCGTCACTCGCGGACCTACGCGCCGGGTGAGATGCCGACAGGCGAGGATGCTGCCGGGTTGCTCGCGACCGGCGCCCACGCCCTCGAGTTCAACTCCGGCGTCATCGGGATCGCGATGATGGGCACATTCACGAACCAGGACATCACCACGGCCGCCCGCGCGTCGCTCGAGAAGCTGATCGCCTGGGAGTCGGAGCGCCATGACATCGATCCCAAGGGCGCGGCGACGTACGTCAATCCGGTGACCGGGGCCGTGCGCGTCTTCCCGAACATCGCGGGGCACCGAAATGTCGCTCAGACCGCTTGCCCAGGCGGCGTTTTCTACGCGACTCTGCCGGCCCTGCGAACGGCAGTTGCGGCGAGGATCTCCGCCGCCAGGGGTGTCGGGGTCGACATCACGGCGCCGGTCGTGTCCGCGATCACGCCGACCACGATTTCGCCGACCATGAGTCGATCCCTGGGCTTCGGGATCGTATTCAAGGAACCCGTGATCGACCTGACCGAAGCTGACCTCGCGATCACCGGGACGTCGACCGGCTGGAGCATCGCCAGCTTGACCGGCTCGGCCGCGGTCTACTCGGTAGTCCTGACCGCCGATTCTCCGACCCCCGGGACCGTCGGCCTGACGCTGGCCGCGGATTCGGTGGTCGATCTATCCGAGAACCTCGGGCCGTCTGCACCCGTCGATTCGGGGACGTCCACGTGGGTCGACGATCTTTCCGGCACCGTGACGCGGATCGCGGGCTCGGATCGATACACGACGGCGGCGGCGATCAGTGCCGCGTCGTTCGCGCCGGGCGTACCTGTCGTCTACATCGCGACTGGCACCAAATACCCTGACGCGCTCGCGGGCGCCGTACCGGCGGCAATCGCCGCCGGCCCCGTCCTGCTGGTCTCGGGCTCGACGATACCGCACGCGGTCAGTACGGAGCTCACGCGCCTCGCCCCTGGCCGGATCGTGATCCTCGGCGGGACGTCGGTCGTCCCATCCAGCGTTCAGACGGCGCTGGCGAGCTATACGTCGGGGACCGTCACGCGAATCGCCGGTGTCGATCGTTACGCCACGGCCGCGGCGATCAGCGCCACGTCATTCGCATCAGGCGTACCCATCGCCTATGTCGCGACCGGACAGAAATTCCCCGATGCTCTGGCGGGTGCTGTCGCCGCCACGCTCGGCCCGGGTCCGATGCTCCTGGTGCCCGGAGAGACTATTCCGCCCGTCGTGGCCGCGGAGCTCGGGAGACTCAACGCCGCCAGGATTGTCGTACTCGGGGGAACGTCGGTCGTCTCGACGGGCGTCCAGACCGCGCTCGCCGGATACACGGCCGGGACCGTCACGCGCATCGCGGGAATCGACCGATACGCAACCGCCGCAGCGATCAGTGCAGCGCATTTCGATCCCGGGGTGTCGGTCGTGTACATCGCGACGGGCGACAACTATCCGGATGCGCTCAGCGGTGCGGTGGCCGCAGCCCTCGGCCCGGGGCCGGTCCTCCTCGTTGCCGGGGGAACGATCCCACCGGCAGTCGTCACTGAGTTGAAGCGCCTCAAGCCCGGGAGGATCGTGATCCTCGGTGGCGTCGCGGTCGTGTCCGCGGGGCTCCAGACCAAGCTCGCGAGCTATCTCGGCCCGTAGCCACCGCGCGGTCAGGTCGGCGATGGAATCGAGGTGGCGGTTGGAGCAGCTGTCGGAGCCGCCGTCGGAGCCGCCGTCGGAGCCGCCGTCGGAGCCGCCGTCGGAGGAACAGTCGGCGATGCGGTAGGCGCAGTGGTCGGAGCGGGCGTTGGCACGGCAGTCGGCACAGGCCCTCCGCCGAGGATGCTCAGGAAGGCATTGCCATACTGGGTCGTGCTCTCGACGCCTGTCCCCTCGCCCCACTCATTGAACGTCGTGATCAGCTGCCACGGCTCGCCCGAAGCCTTCATGGCCGCCACGTTCGTATGCCAGCGAGTCAGGTCGCGGGCAAGAAGGACCGGATTGGGATCGGTTCGCTTCCAGAAGCCGGGACTGATCGCATAGCTGAAGCCGGCTTGGTGGTCGGCGGCCTTCGCCGGCGAGTACTGATGCCAGGAGTCCGGCTGGTGAGCACAGGTCTTGAAGCCGGGAAACACCTTGAGCACGACGTAGAAGCCAACCGTATTGGCCGCACTCCACCGATCGGCCATCCCGCATCCATCGCCGCCACTGGAGTAGACGAAGATCACGGGCTTGCCCGCCACCCGCAGGAACGCCTTGTTCGTCGCGTAATGGCTGGCGATGTAGGTCAGATCAGCCCGGATCGCGGCCGCCGTCGGATTGCCGTACGCCTCCGCCTCGTAGTAGAGGGACCATCGGAACGACCCGGCTGCCACCAGCAGAGCCGGCACTCGCGTATCGGTCAGGCTACCTTTGCCCCACCAGCTGGAGATGCCGGCCTTGATTCCGGCAGCCTGCATGGCGGCAATCTGTCCCTTGACCGCCGTGGTGGTCGCGTAGTAGCCGATGCTTGGCGAAAACCAGCTGAACGGGTCGTAGCCCTGCTGTTTCCATGCTTCGGCAAACCACGGGTAGTAGAACGCGGCCATGATCGGGAAGCGCAACGACGTCCCGCCCGGTCCCACCGTCGGGCCGGGCGTCGTGCCCGGGTTGGGCGGACGTGGTGTTGACCCGGCAGCCGAAGAGCCGGCCGATGGCCCGGCGGATCCGCCGTCAGATCTGGTTGGCCCGCCCGAACCGTCGGAGGACGGCGAAGTCGAGGCAATCAACGACGGCTCGCCGGTTTGCCCACCGTCCGACGCCTGTCCCGATGGGTCGGACGGAGCACCCGAGCCGGCTGCGATCGATGGGCTCCGGGTCGGCGTCGGCGGCGTCGAACTCAGTCGATTGAATGCCAGAACGATGACCAGCGCCACGCCGACGATCGCCAATCCGCGGGTCGCGAGCCTGCGCGCTCTCGGGTCCGTCAGTAGCGGCACGGCGTGCACCTCGCAGGCAGGAACTCTCCACGTTGGCTGGGATCGACGCTCATGTCGGTCGGTCCCAGTCTGCCCCGTGTCAGGCGATTCCGCCGTCGGCGGGGCCTGAATCTATCCGCCGAGACCGGCGATTCCGGTGCGGGCGCGCACCGTTGATCGACCGTGGGCATCTGACTCGCCGGGTCCGGGAGCGCTACCCTGCGAGCTCTGGCACTCTAGGCGGGTAAGGGGGAACCACGATCCGCAATCTTCGACCGCGTGGCCGCCTGTTCCGGGCCTCTGCCGCCGCCATCCTGTTGGTGACGGCCATCGCCGGTCTTGCTCCCCTTGCCCAGCGAGTCCAGGCGACCTCGAACTGCACCATGACGAATGCGCCGAGCGGGCTGTATACGGTCACCGCCTGCATCTCGGTCCCGGCGAGCGGAGCGATCCTCGCAGGTAAAGGCACGGTAACGGCCACCTTCACCTACACCGGGACGCCACCATCGTCGCCAGTGCAGCGCGCCGTGTTCTACCTCGGCGGTACCTACCTCCTGACCGACTACTCGACGCCCTTCACGTTCACACTGGATTCGAGTCGCTTCGCCGACGCCAGCACCACGCTGGAGGTCGAGGGAGTCATGCGCGAGACCCCCGGCTGGACCAGCGATCGCGCCACGATTCCCGTGACGCTGGATAACGGGCAGGTCAGCCCGCCTCCGAACAACAACACCTTCACGCCCTCGACCGATGGCTGGTCGGGCTCCGGGCCGATCGTCGTCGCCGCGACCGGCGATGGTGCCGGCGGTGAGCCCGACGCGACCAGCGTGTCGAACCGGATCGCCGGCTGGAATCCAGACGTCATGCTCTACCTCGGCGATGTCTACGAAACCGGCGCGCCGATGGAGTTCGACAACTGGTACGGCGGCCCGACGGTCGACTACGGACGCTTCAAATCGATCACGAACCCGACGGTCGGCAATCACGAATATATCGGCACCACTGCACCCGGGTACACGTACTACTGGGACAACGTGCCGCATTACTACAGCTACAACATCGGGTCATGGCACTTCATCAGCCTCGATTCGACCGGAACCGGGCAATTCAACCAGACGCTCTCCGGATCGCCCCAGGTCGACTGGTTGGCCGCCGACCTGGCGGCGAACACCTCGACCTGCACGCTGGCCTACTTCCATCACCCTGTGTACAGCATCGGCCCGCAGGGCAACACGCCGCGGCTGAATCTGATCTGGTCGATGTTGGCTGATGCCGGCGTGGATATCGTGCTGACCGGCCATGACCACGACTACCAGCGCTGGGTGCCGCTCGATGGGACGGGAACGCCGGCGACCCTGGGCATCACGGAGTTCGTCGTCGGGACCGGGGGTCACGGGATCCAGAACTTCACGTCATCCAATGCGAATGTCGCCGCCCAGTTCGGCACAACCCCGAACGCGCTCGGCGCGCTGAAGTTGTCGCTCGTCGCCGGCAGCGCCGGCTATCAGTTCATCAACACCGCGGGATCCGTGCTTGATTCCGGGAACGTGTCGTGCGGTACGGTGCCTGGAATCCCAACGGGTGCCACCGCGTCCGCCGGGAACGCATCGGCCTTCGTCTCGTGGACAGCGCCGCCCGATATGGGGGGCAGCCCGATCACCGGCTACACGGCCAAGAGTTCGCCCGGCAACAAGACGTGTAGCACGGTTGGAGTCCTGAACTGCACCGTGACCGGGCTGACGAACGGCACCTCCTACACCTTCACCGTGACCGCCACGAATGGCCTCGGGACTGGTTCTCCATCGAGCCCATCGAACGCCGTGACCCCCGCCACGGTCCCGGGAGCGCCGACCGGCGCGGTTGGGCAATCTCGTGATGGCGGCGCACAGATTTCGTGGGCGGCCCCGTCCTCGAACGGGGGCAAGCCCATCACCGGGTACATGGTCACGAGTTCCCCGGGTGGCCACACCTGCGCCACGACCGGAGGATTGAGCTGTCTCGTCGGCGGCCTCACCAACGACACCAGCTACACATTCACGGTCAAGGCCACCAATGCCATCGGTACCGGCCCAGCGTCGAGTGCGTCAAGCCCCGTCGTGCCGGCGCCACTCGTCCTTCGCTACTACGGTGCCAATCGGTTCGCGACCGCGGCGGCGATCAGCGCCAACACCTTCAGCCCCGGCGTCGCGGTGGCCTACGTCGCCAACGCCTACGCCTTCCCCGATGCCCTTGCGGGTGCCGCGGCCGCAGGAACGATCAAGGGTCCCGTCCTCCTGGCCAACAGCACCGGTGCCCTCGACCCCGCCACCATCGCCGAGCTCACCCGCCTGAACCCCGTCAAGATCATCGTGCTCGGTGGGACCGGGGTCATCAGCGATGCGGTCAAGACCGCGCTCGTCCCGTATGCCTCGAGCAGCACCGTCCTTCGCTACTACGGTGCCAATCGGTTCGCGACCGCGGCGGCGATCAGCGCC
>JBDTOJ010000176.1:0-9620 GCA_039933295.1 Chloroflexota bacterium | reverse complement strand
ACCGCGTTCGCATCGCGGGGGTCAGGGGTTCGAGTCCCCTCATCTCCACCACTTCCCCACTGCTTCGTGCCGTGCCACCGCGTCCAACGCGGAACCGTCGTGTGCGGCGCGTGGACGGTTACGGCAACGCCGATGGTGCAGGCGATGCGGTCGCAGCGGCCGTCGGGTCCGGTACCGGCGACGGCGATGCGGTCGGGAGCGCCGTCGGGTCGGGCGTGGGCGAGGGGCCTGGTGTCCCGGTCGAGGCGGCCGTCGGGTCCGGCACCGGTGAAGGCGATGCGGTCGGGTCCGGTGAGGGCGTTGCGCCTGGATCCAGTGACGGCGATGCGGTCGGGTCCAGTGAGGGCGTTGCGCCTAGGTCCGGTGACGGCGAGGCCCCGGAAGTCGGGGGCACGGTTTGGGTGCCGGAGGTCGGCGTGGGCAATGGGACGACCGGATTCGTGCCGCCGAGGATCGTCGATCCAGTCTCACAGCTCACGAAGGTGTCCTTATTGGTGCCATAGCAGGCGTCGTTACCATCGCCGCCGTCGATCAGGTCGTTGCCGTTGCCGCCCTGGATGACAACGCCCCTGCCCCCGCCGTAGAGGGTGTCGTCACCCGCGCCGCCGAGGAGCACGTCCTTGCCGTTGCCGCCGATCAGGATGTCGTTGCCATCGCTTCCGACAAGGCAGTCCTTGCCGTTGCCACCGTTGATCGTGTCATTGCCGCCGAGGCCAAAGACAAGGTCGCCGCCGTTGCCGGCATCGATCACGTCGTCGCCAGCCGTGCCGACGATCACCTGGCTGAAGGTCATTCCTGCGCATTCGGGTGGGGTCGGCGGGACGGGTGTTGGAGGCCAGGGACCGACCGTGATGCTCATTGAGGCGGTCGCGGCATCGGCAAATGACGCGTCGGAGGCGGCGCGGACGGGCAGGATGTTGCCCAGCCAAGGGATCGTTCCGACATACAGGCCGTCAACTTTGATTTCCCGCCCAACCCATGCGTCGTTCACGGTGTTGGCGTCGCCCCGCGTCGCGAAGGTTCCGTCGCCGTTCACAGCCACCACCCGGTGCGTGACGTGCTCCGTGCCGACTGTCATGACAAGGACCATGCCGGTCTCGATCCTGGCGGGCGGCGGCAGGACGACGACGAGATCACCTGCCGCAAAGGTCGGAGCCATCGAGCCGCTCTCGATCCCGATGATGTTGTACCAACGGTTGCCGACCAGCCCAAAGCCGATGAACAGCACGAGCAGGAACGTTCCGATCAACGACGCGTCTACGGCGGCCCAGAGAACCCGGCTCACGCGAGGTTGCCGGACGCTGGGCAACGAAAGATCGGCCAAGCCGGGCACGGCCGTGCCGCTGCCCCGAATCCCGTCCTGCAGGCCGTTCATGAAGTTCGAATTCTCCTGAGATTCGCAAGCCGCCGACGCGGTTTCGCGAGATCAACAGATGCGTTTAGCAGGTGCCCGGGTGGCGAAGCCACCGAGGCACCTGCGACCAATCTCGGGGCGGCAGACCGGCCGTCGCCGGCCAGCATGCGCGCTCCTTCAATGAGGACCGGCTGTCGGTGAGGCTTGCTAGTTAGCGGTGATCATGACGGCTGGCATGTAGCTCACGAAGTTGTCGCTCGGCCCAGTGGGCATTTGCGCCACAGGACCCGTACCGATCATGGTTGCTGCGAAGCGTGGGGCGAGGTATGTCTGCACGTCGCTTGGGAGCCAAAGGCCAACGATCGCCTCCGTAGCGATGTCGTTTGCTGGATACGTCGCGATGTTCAGCGAGTCTGTGGGATGAGTCCCGGCGCCAAGGGGGCTATAGCCGGAGCTCGTGGTGTTGAACGTGATACCGAAGATCGCGGTGTTCGGCAGCATCGTCCCGGAGGGGAAATTGAAGGTGATGTTGTGGGCGAGGCCGTGGAAACAGGCCGTGCCGTCGTACCACGCAGTGATGTCTCCCCCGCAAAGGGCCGGGGTGCTGGTGGGTCGGTACGGGATCACGAACGTGTCGGTCTTCGCGGTGATTACGGTGCCGACGTTCCCAGCATTGACGTTGTACAGGGTGAAGGTGATCGGGACGCTGAACGTGGCACCGGGCGTCGTGACGCAAGTACCGAGATTCCAGTCGCCGGTCTCACACGCCCAGCTACTCAGGGTTACGGTCGCCGTGCTCAGGTCACGCGCCGTCCCGGCGAAGGTGACTCCCCCGCCCCACTCGGTGTAGCTGTACGCCTGCGGGCCGTAGCTTGCGAGGTTCGACGGCACGAGGGCTGGCGTATTGCTGAAGATGACCGACCCGTCGGCGCAGCTCACGGTCCAAGTGAAGGCACCGGTCTGGCCGATGTTGGTGTTGTTCAGCTCACTCCATGAGACGCCGGTGTTGTACGTGAAGCTGTCGCCGGAGCCCAGGCCCACCGGCGCGAAGGAGCCGATGATGGACCACGGAGCCGAGGCCGTAGGCGGCGTCACGGTCAGCACGTCCGGGATGGAACCGAAGTTGTGGACCGTGAAGGAGAACGGCGCGCTTCCTGGTGCCGAACTCAAGATCGGCGGGGCATTGTAGGTCACGGTGTGAGCGTGTCCACCTACATACCCGCCAAGGTACGCGCCGTCGGATGTGCTGCTGATCTCGCAGCCGAACGAGCCGACCTGGATGTTCTCGGTACCGGTGACCGAGTCCAGGAACTGGGCGCCGAGACCGCTCCCGAGCATCCCGGCGACGAGGCCAAGAGCTGCGAGAACACCGGCGAGTCTTCTAAGCGACATGGTTGCATTCACTCCTTTGACAATCCCCCTTGGGCACTGGCGTTGATCTCAGGACGCGGCCTGGGCTCTACGGGCACCCACCCCCTTCCGAACTTCGAGCAGCGCGATCAGGACCGCGATCAATCCGGCGCCGATCAGCAACGCGACCCGCATCTGCGGCAGCCACCCGAGATAGGGCACGGCGAAGACAAGCCGATACGCCGGCCCGCCCTGAGCCGTGAGGTGCCACGGGTCGGCAACGGTATTTGCGTCGCCCTTCGTTGTGATGACGCCGCCGTCCAGCGAGGCAATGCGATGGAGCACCGGCCTGACCGCACCCGGTGGGGTGAAGGCGATGACGTCGCCGACACGCAGGGATCCGATCGGCACGGGCTCGGTGATCGCAAGGTCACCGGGTGAGACCGTTGGGCGCATCGATCCGGACAGGACGGGCTGGGCGCGCAGATGGGCCATCCCGAACGCGATGCCGCCGCCCAACACAGCGGTGCCAGCCAACAGTATCAGGCCGGTAACAAGGCGGGAGCGGCGGCTCGTGCGCCCTGCGGTCAAGCTGGATCTCCAGGGATTACGTGAGAGGAACTGCCGGCCCGGCGACTCAGCGCCCCGCAAAGTGATCGCCACCGGCTGATTTGAGCAAGGCTGGCCTCAGGAGTTCAGAGCCGCGATGGTCGCACCATTAGTGTTGTCAACGGTGGCTGCGAGGGCCGCGCCCGTCATCAGTAATCCCACGGAACCGGCTACGGGTTCCGCCTCCGTACAACCGTTGACAATTGGCACCACGTATCGAGGGCGCGAACACGGAGTCGGCAACCCGTATCCCGCTCCGTACTTCCCCCGATGGAGCAGATCGCAGGGGTGCCTAGAGTCGCGCGATGGAACGCTCCGGCGGCAGCGCGGTTCCCGGCACAGTCGCACTTGGCCGCGCGCCCGGCGGCGATGTCTCTAAGGACGACCCCGCCATCCGGGATGCCGCCAAGATCCTCGCGCGCATCGTGGCGGACGACGCCGCGGCAGACGAGGCACGGGAGCGCTACCGCATCGGGCCGCTGCCGTCTCTGGACGCTGACCCGGGAACCGCCGTACAGCTTGAGCCCGGCGAGCACATCGTCGCGATCCGCGAGTCGGTGTTCCTCGATCGCCGTGAGCCCCGACCCGACCTCAACGCGCTGGCCGGCGTCGCTGGCACTCTGTACGTGACCACGCGGCGGCTCCTGCTGCTCGGCCGGATCCGCCTCTCCATCGATCTTGCCGAGATCGAGGATGTCGCGGTTTCAGGGGAGCGCCTCCTGCTCGTCCTGCGGGACGCGCGAGGCGTGTCGCTGGAGACTGCCAGACCACGCCTGCTCAGGGTCGAGTTGGCCGCGGCCCGGGCTGCGCTGAGGACCTGAACGAACTTCGACCGACGAAGTCCCTCCCGCGTATTGCCTGTCTACGGGAGGCGCGGACTCGTGACCGCCGGTCAGCCGCTGTCGTGATACCGGCCGGCAGCCTCGGCGCGGTTCCGTGCTCCGAGCTTGTGCAGGATGTTGCTGACGTGCGTTTCGACAGTCCGTGGAGACACGGTCAGCGATCCCGCGATCTCACGATCCGTCAGGCCCTCGGCGAGCAGGCGCAGGACTTCTCGCTCACGCCCGCTCAGGCTGGCGAGTACGGGATCATCCGTGGCCGTCGAATGTCGAGACGTTTCAACGAGGCGGTGGACAAGGTAGGCGGCCATCCGGCGGGGCATCGCAAGCTCGCCGTCGGATGCGCTTCGTACCGCACGAAGAAGGGCTTCCGGGGACAGATCCTTGGTCAGGTAACCGCTCGCCCCGAAGCGCATCGCGTCTACGAGGTGGTGATCGGCGCTCGACACGGTGAGCATGACGATCCGTGTCGCCGGGAGCCGGGGTGCCAGCTCGCGGACCAAGCTCAACCCGTCCATGCCAGGCAGGTCGATGTCGAGCAGGAGAACATCGGGGCGCAATTGGGGAGCAAGCTCCAGCGCCTCTTCCGCCGAGCCGGCCTCCGCGACCATCTCGAAGCCGGGAGCCGACAGGGCCTGGCGGACGGCGGCACGAACGAGCGCGTGATCCTCGACGACCATCACGCGAATCGTCCGGGGCGTGGCGGGGCTCAAGACCATGGTGAACCTGTCCCGCTCAATGCCACCTGGGGCAACGGCACGAGCACGCGGATGCGGGTCCCGTCCTGCGGGCGGGAGTCGATGCTGAGCTCCCCGCCGAGGAGTGCCGCTCGTTCGCGCATGCTCGCCAGGCCGAATGACCCCTCGCCCACGGCCTCCGGGTCGAAACCGCGACCGTTGTCCCGGACCAGCAGTTCCAGCTGTCCATCACGAATCGCGGCCTGCACCCGCACGACGGTCGCGTCGGCATGGCGTCGCACGTTGTTGAGCGCCTCCTGGGCGATTCGGAGCAACTCCGCCTCTGCGCGCGGCGCCAGCCCGGACCGCCCGGTCGGGCAGTCCACTTCGGCGCGAAAGCCGAACCGATCGGCGAAGTCATCCACGTACTGCTCGATGACGTCCCATAGCGGTCCCGCCGGCTCGTCGACGATACGCAGCGCGGCGACGGCTTGCTGCGCCTCGGCAAGTCCGGAGTCGATGGCGCCGCCTAGCTCCCCGACGAGTGCCTGAGCCTCCGTCCCGAGGTCGGATACCGCTGCAAGACGACCCGCCTTGAGCTTCGCGAGCCAGAGGTTCTGGGCGAGTCCATCGTGCAGCTCGCGAGCGAGATGCGCTCGTTCCTCAAGGGTCGCGCGTTGGACATCCTGCGCGCGCACTCGTTCGAGGTCCACGTTCGCGTCGCGGAGCCCGGCAAGGGTCGCGCCCTCCTCCACCAGGATGCCGATCAGGAGTGAGACGTCGAACGCCAGACGAAGGCCATCGCCGGCAGTGACGAGGCCCGCATACGTGGCCGGGTCGATCACGGCATGGGCCTCCGCGAAGGCTCCGAAGACGAGGCCCACGGTCAGAAACAAGTGCCCCGCGGACCCATCCCGCCGATACAGGCGGCGCGACAGCGCAGCAGCCCACAGGAAGAGCCCCGACACGAGGACATGGGTGGCCGCACCGAGCAGCGTCGAGGCCGGCGAGGGGCCGGCGGCGCCAGTCGCGGCGAGTGGCGGTAGGGATCCGGCCCAGATCTCGATGGCGGCAATCATGACCAGGGTGCCTGCGACTGCCCCGAGGACGACGGTTCCCGGCCGACTCGGATGACGATCTCGGAGCGAGGCGATCCCGCCCCAGATGAGGAGCCCGGCGGCGGCGGCACGTGCGAGCGTGACGACGTAGATCGGCGCCTGCCCCGGCGCCGCCGGCGACATGCCGGTTGGCGCATCGAGGCCCATCACGGCAAGGGCGACACCAAGCCCATTGGCGACGCCCAGGACCAGGAACGCCGCAGCCCGGAACAGCGCGAGAGGCTCCGCCTGCTGGCGGTACTGCACCCAGCCCAGGGCCGCCACGGCGAAGGCGACCGTCGTCGTGACCGTTTCGAGCACTAGGTCGAGGCCAGGGGCGACAAGCTGCGTAATTGGTGTTGGCAGGAAGCTGCTCGCCGCCAGCCCGAGGGCAAGCGCGAGTACCAGCCCCGCGATGACGGCATCGAAGGCAGCGAGGCGTGGGGCAACCCGCGCGCGGACCACGACAAAGTCGCTGATCGCTTGTATTCCCGTCGATATTGAGGGGGGCAGGGGGTCGAGGGCCAGTGTACCCCTCGGTGCGTGCAGTCACTCACCCGCCGCGCACGTCAAATTCGGACCATCCAGCGGCTCAGCGGAACATGTCCCTCATCGGCGTTGCCTTGCAGGCGTTTGCCAGGCAGGGCATCTTCCAGAGCGTTTCGATGGTCCGCAGCACCGAGTAGTGGTTGTAGGCGACGTTGGAGGTGTACCCGGCCTTGGCCTTCGGGCTGATCACGATGGTGACGACCTTGCCGCCACCGCCGAGCTTCGAAGAACCCTCGTCGAATGTCAGGAAGAGCAGGCCATCCTTCTTGAATGCCGCCGAGTTCAGGATCGTCGGCAGGAATGACTTGAGGAACTTGTCACCCGTCGCAACGCCGCAGTCATGCATGTCGTTGCACAGGTTCGGGGCGATGAACCAGTAGTTGCCGAGATTCGGGTCGAAGTGCGAGAAGTCCGTGATCTTGGCGCATCGTGCCGGGTCAGTTGCGATCTGGCTGAACATGATCGCGGGCTCGTGCTTGCGGACGTAGGTACCGGAGCCGTCCGGCCCACCTGATGAGGATCCGCCGGTGAAACACCCGAGCGGCACATTCTGCGCCGCCACGTGCCAATCGCGGCCCGAGGCTTCGATCTGATCGGCCAGGTTGCGCACGTTCGTGAACGAATGCTTCGCGTCGTCGGTGACACCCTGCGTGGACCCGGAGAACATCGCGATGTAGTTGGGCTCCGACGGATGACCGACGGCTGTGAAGTTTGCGGCAAGTCCGTAGGTCGCGAGGAGGCTGTTGATATACGGCGCGCTGGCGCTGCCGAGGATCGACTTCGCCTCTTCGTTCTCCATGACGATCGTATAGATGTGATTGATCGTCGGCCACGCTGCGGGCTTCGGCGTCGGCGCCGGTGTGTGGCCCGGCTTGGCCGTTGGCGGTGCGGACGTGGACGCAGGTCCGGTGGAACCTGCCGTGGGACTCGGGACGTCGGATGGCGTGTCCGTCGGCGTCGCGATCTGGCTCGGCGTCGAACTGGCCGAATCTGCGGGCGAGCTGCTGGCCTGGGCGGTCAGCGCATCCCGATTCCGCGATACGAGGCCAATCCCGACGAGCATCACGATGATCGTGGCGGCAATGAGCACATTACCGACGAGGCGGCGGTTGGTCACAGATGATCCTTTCAGCGGCGCCGCCGCGGACGCTCAATCGTGCATGTTCGATCCCAGACCTGAGAATCAGATGAGAGGGTCTCCGCCGCCACCGGACTGCCCCGACCCGGCGGACCATCCGCGAGTCTGGCAAGATAGCGGCCGCCCCGAGCCGCCGGGTCCCCCGATCGGCATCGGCATGGTCACCGTCGTGGGTCGGTCGGGCAGGTGGTGAGCCCAAGGGTCTGTAAAACCCTCGTCTTCGACTGTGGCGGTTCGATTCCGCCCCGGCCCACCAACACCCGTCCGGATAGCCGCACAGTACGCCGCCTGCGCCGGCCGACCAGCTGGCCGCGAGCCATCAGCCCGCATCCCGCGAGCCATCAGCCCGCATCGAGCCCGGACGGCGCGTCAAGCGCGGCATGCAACTCCAGGGAGTGGGCCCGGAGCCAGCGCCTCCAGACCTGATGGTCGGCGCGACGAGCGGCCACGAGCGCCCAGAATCCCTGCCCGTGCCCGAATTCGCGAAGGTGCGCGAGCTCGTGGATCACCACTGTCTCGAGGGCTTCCGGCGGTGCCAGGATCAGGCGCCACGAAAGCGAGATGCTCCCCTTTCGCGTGGCACTGCCCCACCGAGACCGGGTATCTCGAAGGGTGATGCGCGCGGGCGTCACCCCGAGTCCAGGGGCATGGGCAGCGATCGCTCGGTCGATGGCCGCGGACGCGCGGATTCGAAGCCAGGCCTTCAGCACGGCCGCTGGCCGCCGACGACCACTCGGTGCAGCGAGGTCGCGCCCGACGAGCAGCAGGTGTAGCTCATCTCCGTCCTCGGCCCCGAATCTCGCCACGCCGGACCGTCGGACGCCGGCCGGTGCCGGCACGATCCGAAGTCGATGGAGCTCGCCGAGGTACCGGAACGTGCCCCCATCGACGATGCCGCCGCGGGCGTCGACGGCCGC
The DNA here is from genome assembly GCA_039933295.1 of Chloroflexota bacterium. Taxonomy (GTDB): domain Bacteria; phylum Chloroflexota; class Limnocylindria; order Limnocylindrales; family CSP1-4; genus UBA5189. The sequence goes on along the minus strand of JBDTOJ010000176.1, from coordinate 1,090 downwards.
CTGCTGCCGCTCGAACTTCTCGAGGTGGCGCCGCAGCCACGGCTCGCGAGCCGACAGGAAACGCTCGACATCGCGTTGCGGATGCGCCCATCCGCGTCGGGACGTGAGCGGGATCGATACGACGACACCCCGCCGGGGATCGATCGTCACGCGCAATGATCGCGAACGCGCCGAACGACGGAGCCAGTAATCCAGCTGGCCACCGGGCAGGGAGAGGGTGTGGGCTTCGAGTTCCGTCGGGGCGGGCATGGTGATCGATGGTGCCATGCCGTAACGATTGACGACGATCCGTCGTCTGCCGGGCATGATGGTGCCGCGATGAGAACGCACGGGTCGGGTCGGGGCGAGTGACAGGCGGGAAACGGCAAGACGACGCCGATCTGTTGATCATCGACGCGCTCGATCCAGTCGACGGCGAGGCCGGGGGCTCGTCATTGACCGCAGATCGCCGACCCTCGCGAGGCGGCGGCCGTCCGCGATCCTCTGGTCCGCGCCTCGGGCCGCGTCACGGTGCCGGGATCGCGGCGGCGGCGCTCGCGATCCTGGTGATCGGCATCGCCGCCGGCGGGTTCGCCCTTGCGCCGGAACCGACATCAACGCCGGAGCGTTCCCGCCTCGAGACGCCCGTCGGATCGTTCGGGCAGAGCGCAACGGCGGACGTTGCATGCCAGGCCCCTCCGCTCGGATTCTTCCCACCGGTCACGATGTCGAGCACCGACTCTCGTCGCGTCGTCGATGGGTTGTTCGCCTTCGGTTCCGGACTCGGGACAACAGAGGGGGTACGCAGCTGGAAGGTCCCCGGGCTCGCCGCCGCAGCACGTCCCGCGGCCGGGTCGCGACTCGAGTTCCGAGCCGGTCGGCAGACGTGTTTCCGCCACCTGCTCATCGAGTACATCTCCACCTCGACGGTGCCCGACGGCGCGGTCAAGGTCCTGATGGATGCCCCCGGGTCAGGGACGAGGGCGGTCGGGATCGAACTTCTCCCGGAAGGCGACTGGGTCATCCGGGTCACGGCCGAATTCGACAACGTCGATCCTGCGCCGACCGCCAGCGTCGTCACGGTCACCGACTTTCGGGTCATCGTCGGGAA
>JBDTOJ010000175.1:0-7264 GCA_039933295.1 Chloroflexota bacterium | reverse complement strand
GCCGGCATTGACGCCCATCTCGATCACAAGGGCGTCGATACGAACGCAACGTTCACGTCGGCGCGCACGCGACTCGAGGGCGACCAGTTGGCCCTCGTCTACGTCGATGGGAAGGCGCTGGCGACGCTCGTCGCGGGCGTGGCGAACGACGTCGTTCCCGGCAGCGGGATCAATTCCTCGATCACCGACAACCTGACCGATTGGTTGGTCATCGGAATGCGCGTCGTCGATGACGCCGTCCAGTTCGAACTGCAGGCCGCGCCGGTGAAGGTGGCCAGGGCCGATCCTTCGCTGCCGACCGGCCCACCACCGGCGGCGAGTCGGTTCGCTGCGATGCTGCCGGCGAGTACCTACGGGTTTGTCGAGAGCCATGGCTTTGGCGCCAACCTGCAGCGTGGCATTGGCGTCCTGAAGGCGGACCCAAATCAGACCGACGCGGTCGCTCAGCTTGAACAGGCGCTTGCCGCCGTCGGCGGGATCGGGAACATCGCCGGCTGGATCGAGGATGCCGGCGTCGCCGTGATCCCGGCCGGCAACTCCGTCGGCGGTGCCGTGCTCCTTCGAGGGTCCGATGCGGCGGCCGTCCAGGGGCAGGTCTCCCAACTCCGGAACCTCCTCGTGCTTGCCTCAATCGGAAGCGACATCACCGTCCATGACACCGATCACGCCGGGGTCAAGATCACGAGTGTCGACCTCGGCGACCTCGAGGCATTGTTGTCCACCATGGGCGTGGATCCGGGCGTGACAGGGACCGGGGCCCGCCTGGCCTTCTCGATGGCAACGCGCGACGACGTCCTCATCCTGAGCATCGGCGACGGGGTCATCGAGGGCATCCTCGACACGACAACGGCTTCAAGCCTCAAGTCGAGCGGGGCCTATGCCCGCGTTGTCGACCTGGTTGGCAGTCCCAACGACATCGAGGTCTACCTGTCGCTCGACGGGATCATCGCCTACGTCGAATCGAACCTGCCCGCGGCCCTCGATGGGACGGGCTGGACCGAGCTCAAGCCCTACGTTGAACACCTCGCCTCGCTCGGCGAGGCCAACACCACCAGCAACGCAGGCGGCCGAAGCCGCCTCGTCATCACCGTCAAGTAAGCTACCGGGCCGGCAATGGCCCGGACACGAGGAGGAACCTGTACCCCATGGCCGTACGCATTCGACTGACGCGCGTGGGCGCGAAAAAGGCACCGACGTATCGCGTGGTGATCACCGATTCGCGGAGTGCACGTGATAGCCGCTCGATCGAGACCATCGGGCACTACAACCCGCTGGTTGAGCCGGCAGAGATCGTGATCGACGCCGACAAGGCCAAGGCCTGGATTGCCAAGGGCGCTCAGCCGTCCGATACCGTTGCTCGGCTCCTTCGGGTGGCCGGCATCGTGACGGCCGGAAAGTAGGCCGGTGATGGCAGCACGCGAACTCGTGGAATACGTCGCCAAGACGCTCGTGGACGACCCGGCCGCGGTCACCGTGACCGAGGTGGTGGACGCTGATGGCACGGTGATCGAGCTTCATGTCGCCGAAGAGGACATGGGCAAGGTCATCGGTCGAAACGGGAGTGTCGCCAAGGCACTCCGAACGCTGCTCAAGGTCACGGCCGCCCGCGATGGTGGCTCCGTGTCCCTGGAAATCCTCTGAGCGACGCGGTGACGGGCGAGGCCCCCGGCGAGACCCGGCTGGTCGTCGCCCAGGTCCGTGGCCTTCATGGGCTTCAGGGTGTCGTTCGGATCGAGGTCCTGACGGATCAGCCGGAGCTCCGGTTCGCTGAAGGCTCTGTGCTCCATCGCGAGGGCACGAGTCCGGCCTTGACGATCGTCGAATCCGCAGCAGTCGAAGACGGCCCTGGGTGGCGGCTTCGGTTTGCCGAAATCCGGAGCCGGAACGCGGCCGAGGCGCTCCGGGATCTCTACCTGGAGACGATCGTCGACCGCACCCAGGACCTCGAGCCGGGATCGGCCTACTGGCACGAGGTGATCGGCTGTGAGGTTCATGGTCTGGATGGCCGGGTGCTTGGCACGGTTGCCGATATCTACCGTGTTGCCACCGCCGAGATCTTCGTGGTCCGAGGGGGACCCGCCGGCGAGTTCGATCTGCCGCTCGTCAAGGCCATCGTCAAGGAATTCGCTCCCGAGCGTGGCGTGATCACGGTCGACGAGGCCGTGCTCGATCTCGATGGCGACCCGGTCGACGAACGGCCACCCAAGCCACCGCGCAAGCGGCCACGCTGGTCCCGACACGGCAAGGGCGCCACCGCATCATCGGAAAGCGCCATCGCCAACCCGGATCGGGACGGCGCGCCGAAACTCGAGGCCGATGATCCGGCGACGCTGCAGGACGATCCCGCCGGCTGATATGCGGATCGACTTCGTGACGCTGTTTCCGGCCATGCTCGACGGACCGCTGGCGGGGAGCATCCCGGGCCGCATCCAGGAACAGGGTCTCGTGGACATTCGGATCCACGATCTGCGGACCTGGGGCCTCGGACGTCACCACAGCGTCGACGACGCGCCCTATGGTGGAGGAGCGGGCATGGTCCTTCGGCCCGAGCCCGTCGCTGGCGCGCTCGACGCGCTCCGAGGGCCCGAATCGACGGTCATCCTCGTCGATCCCGGCGGCGAGGTCTTCCGGCAGGCGCGCGCCGCGGCATTGGCGACACGGGAACACCTGATCCTGATCTGCCCGCGCTACGAAGGCGTCGACGACCGGATCCGCGACCTCGTCGATCTCGAGCTGTCGATCGGGGACTACGTCCTGACCGGCGGGGAGCTGCCGGCGCTGGTGATCGTCGATGCCGTCATCCGACTCCTCCCCGGGGCGATCGATGCAGCGTCGACGGCTGAGGAGTCCTTCACCGACGGGCTCCTCGAATACCCTCAGTACACCAGGCCGGCCACCTTCAAGGGCCGAGGCGTGCCTGAGGTCCTGACCAGCGGGAATCACGAGGCGGTTCGTCGATGGCGCCTCGAAGCGGCCATCGAGCGCACTGAACGGCGGCGGCCCGATCTGCTCGAAGAACGCACGCCGAGCTCGGAAGAACGCAGGATCCTGGAGCGACGATCGACCAGCGGCGCCGAAGCGGACCGTTCGAACCCGGCGGGATGACCCGAAACCCGTGCTATACTCCGCCGCCGGTCGGATGCGACCACCCGTATTGAACTCATCCCGCAGCCACGGCTGCCCACATGACCAGGAACCGCCACTGTGAACGTGCTCGACGAGATCGTCGCCGAACAGCTCAGAACCGACCTGCCTGCCCTCGCCACCGGTGACACGGTCCGTGTCTTCGCGCGCGTCGTCGAAGGGGGCAAGGAACGCGTTCAGGTCTTCGAGGGCACGCTCATGAGGCTCCGAGGCGGCGGGATCACGCGCTCCATCACCGTTCGGAAGCTGGCCAGCGGCGTCGGCGTCGAGCGAACCTTCAAGATCAACAGCCCACGCATCGAGAAGATTGAAGTCGTGCGCCACGGCAAGGTCCGACGCGCCCAGCTGTACTTCCTTCGGGACCGGGTCGGCAAGGCCGCAACCCTGCGGGAACGTCGAGTCAACTCCTAGCGGTCTTCGCTTCCGATCCAACGTACGACCTCGTCGATCTGGCGGGGTCGTTTGGTACCCGGCACGAAGCATGGCATCCGGGTAGGCTTGGCTTCGTGCCCAAGGACCCGACCATGCGGATCGAACGAGCGTTGTGGAGCGCCGGATTCCAGCGCGTCGTTGGCGTCGACGAAGTCGGCGTGGCCCCAACCTGCGGAGCTGTCGTCGCAGCCGCGGTGATCATTCGTCCGAACAGCCACCGGATCCCCGGTGTGCGGGACTCCAAGACCCTGTCAGCGGCGCAGCGCGAGCGACTGGCTCCGGAGATCCGCCGGCGAGCCGTGGCGTTTGCGCTCGGCGCCGCGTCCGTGGCCGAGATTGACCGCCTGAACATCTACCACGCGACCCATCTGGCGATGCGCAGGGCCATCGCTCGCCTGGGCGGTCACGATCACGTCCTCGTGGATGGCAATCGGATCAGTGGCTTCGAGAACGAGGTCGGCCCGTACACCGCGATCGTGGATGGAGACGCGCTGTCGTATTCGATTGCCTGTGCTTCGGTCGTGGCCAAGGTGATCCGTGACCGGATGATGGCCCGCCTGTCGGTGCGCTACCCGGGCTATGGCTGGGAGCGAAACCAGGGCTACGCCACGTTCGAACATCGGCAGGCCATCCGGCGCCAGGGCCTCACGCCATTTCACCGGCGGAGCTTCCTTGCCCTGCGGCGAACACTCGCCGGCGATCAACTGGCCATGAATCTGTCACTGGATGAAGTTGCTCGACCGAGGCCCGTGCCGGTTCTCGCGTCGAGTAGCCGACGCGCCGTGGATGTCCAGGATCTCGTCGACGACCTGGTCGAGGGCCTCGAGGGCGCCGAGCCCCTTGACCTCGCGCTGCCGGACGAAGGTCAGGACGAGATCCTGCTGGCCCACTGACGCGGCGCCCGCTGTGCGGTGCACTTCCACATTCGCAACCGGTTCCAGATAAGCGGCAGTGCATTGCCGCCTGCGATCCTGTGTCGATGCGGACCGAAGCTCAACGGATTGGCGACGCGGCCGAGCAGCTCGTGGTCGATCGTCTCGTTGCCGGCGGTTATCAGATCCTCGGCAGGCAGGTTCGTGTGGGCCGCGCCGAGCTCGACATCGTCGCCATCGACCTCGCGCCGCCGCGGCGACTCGTGATCGTGGAAGTACGGGCGAGAGCCAGCCGGAACTTCGGTACACCGGAGGAGACCGTTGACATGCGCAAACGGATCCGACTTCGAAAGGCCGCCCAGGCGCTCCGCGAGCATGGTGTCCTGGCCGATGGCACCGTTGTCCCGCCACTGCCGCTGCGGCTGGACCTGATCGTCGTCGAGCCGGCGGAGCGCCCAGGAGATCCGGCGCGCGTGCGCCACCATGTGGCGGCGATCTAGGGACGTCTGGCCGGAGTCCGCCTGCGTCCGAGGTCGCGCGACTGCCGTTCCCCGTGGTCGTCGCGGAGGACCGCTCGTCGGGGCGGGCGGCGGACCCTGTGCTACACTCCGGCCCGCCGCGGAGGGTCCGTGGCGTTCATGCCCATCGCCGTTCGGCGCTGGAGCTCACACGCGGATCGTTCCGACCGGGACGGTGCCGAGCAGACTCGAACCTTCGAGGCTGAGCGGTTCCCGGGGACGGGGTTCGCGGCGGAAACAACCGGATCAGGAGGTCACGAACCGTGCCGTCCGTTTCAATGCGGCAGCTGCTCGAAGCTGGTATCCATTTCGGGCATCAGACCCGCCGCTGGAATCCCAAGATGCGCCCGTTCATCTTTGCGGAGCGCAACGGGATCCACATCATCGACTTGGCGCAGACCGCGCAGCGGCTTGAGGTCGCGCTCGACTTCGTCCGCGAAACGGTCGCCCGTGGCGAGCCCGTTCTGTTCATCGGCACGAAGAAGCAGGCCCAGGAGCCGATCGCCGAAGAGGCGACACGAGCCGGCATGCCGTACATCAACAAGCGCTGGCTCGGCGGGATGTTGACGAACTTCGTCACCATCAAGAAGCGGATCGGGCTCATGGAGCAGCTCGAGGCGCGCCAGCAGTCCGGTGAGTTCGAGCGACTTCCCAAGAAGGAGGCCGCAAAGCTCACCGAGGAGCTGACCAAGCTGACCGCGACCCTCGGCGGCATTCGCAAGATGAAGCGCCTGCCCGGCGCCGTCTTCATCGTCGACCCGCACCGCGAGCGGATTGCGGTCACAGAAGCGAACAAGCTCGAGCTCCCGGTCGTCGGCACCGGCGACACGAACGTCGACCCGGATGAGATCGACTTCATCATCCCGGCCAACGACGACGCGATCCGGGCGATTCGACTCCTCTGTTCGCTTGTCGCCGACGCGGCGATCGAAGGCGCCCGCGAACGGGCTTCCCGTGCAACCACGGAGCCGGAGGCTGAGCCGATGGCCGTCGAGCCGGAGTACGACGACGTGGGCGCGAGCGATGCGCTCGTTGCCGCGCTCGCTGGCGGTGCAGCGCTGAGCTTCGCGCCGGATGACGACGACGATCTTCTGCCCGGCGCACCGGCCGTGCCGGTCGTCGAGGAGGCGACCGCCAGCCCGGAAGAGATCGCTGCCGAGCTGGCCCGCGAGGCCGCAGAGCGAGAAGCCGCCGAAACGGTCGGCTGAGCCACCAACCACTACGAAACCACCACGGTGCGCCCGGCGCACAGTACGCATCAGGAGCAACAGACGATCATGGCCACGATCAGCGCCGAGGCGGTGAAGGTTCTGCGCGAGCGAACCGGAGCCGGGTTCATGGATTGCAAGCGCGTACTCGACGAGACCGACGGTGACGTCGACAAGGCGATCGCGCTCCTGCGCGAGCGCGGGCTCGCAGCTGCAGCCAAGAAGGCGGGCCGTGATGCCCGCGAAGGGCTCGTTTCCAGCTACATCCACACCGGCGGCCGCGTCGGCGTGATGATCGAAGTGAACTGCGAGACGGACTTCGTCGCGCGGACGGACGAGTTCCAGAAGCTCGTTCGCGACCTCGCCATCCAGGTTGCCGGCATGGCCCCGACTTGGGTGGACGTCGATGCCATCCCGGCCGATGTGCTGGCCGCGAAGAAGGCACAGCTCGCCGAAGATCCGTCCGTGGCCTCCAAGCCGGCGGAGATTCGCGAGAAGATCATCGACGGTCAGGTCAAGAAGTGGCTCCGCGAAGTCACCCTGCTCGATCAGCCGTTCCGGGACGAGGACCGAATCGTCCGGGACCTCGTGACCGAGCAGATTGCCAAGATCGGGGAGAACATCCGGGTGCGTCGGTTCGTCCGATACGCGCTCGGGGAGGAACTGTGACCGCTGGATCTGACGAGACGCCCATCCGCTACCGCCGAATCCTGCTGAAGCTGTCCGGCGAGGCGCTGCTCGGCGCCCGCAGTTACGGCGTTGATCCGGCGATCTGCGCGTTCATTGCCAGCCAGGTCGCACGCGTGCATGCGAATGGCGTCCAGGTCGGCATCGTCGTCGGGGGCGGCAACATCTTTCGCGGGATGGCCGCTTCAGCAAGCGGCATGGACCGCGCGACCGGTGACTACATCGGCATGCTCGCGACGGTCATGAATGGTCTCGCGCTCCAGGATGCCCTCGAGCGCGCCGGGATCCCGACCCGGGTGATGAGCGCGATCGCGATGAACGAGATCGCCGAGCCGTACATTCGTCGACGAGCGGTCCGCCATCTTGAAAAGGGCCGCGTGGCCATCTTCGTCGCCGGCACCGG
>JBDTOJ010000174.1:0-4121 GCA_039933295.1 Chloroflexota bacterium | reverse complement strand
CCCACTTCGGGGCAGGTCACCCACGCGTTACTCAGCCGTCCGCCACTAACGATCAAGGCAAGCCTCGATCGTCCGTTCGACTTGCATGTCTCATGCACGCCGCCAGCGTTGATCCTGAGCCAGGATCAAACTCTCCGAAAATGCACAGCCTTGCGGCTGCGACTTTATCCGAGGGTTTGACCGCTCGCACATCCGTTTTTGTTGTTCCGGATTTCCTACCACTCTTCAGTTGTCAAGGTGCAGCACCCGAGGCGCAACGGCGACCGGCGCAGACCGCCAATGATGCGGCTTTTTGGCCGGGCCGTCAAACCCACGGTTCACCGACCCGGGACCGGCTGGCCCGGGGTCGACCGTGCCTGGTTCCAGGCGACGATCGCGAATGGTAGCCGCGTGCCCGGCGGCCCGTCAAACCCATCCTTGGCGGCCCATCCGGGACCCGGACTCAGATCGGGCTGGACTCGACCAGGAGGATGAATGCGGCCCCGGATAACCAGGCCAACAGGCCGAGCTCGACGGACGGTTGGGCCCCGAACAGGGCGATTGCGATCCCGTAGACAAGGAGGCCAAGGACGGACGCTGCCAGGGCCTTGGCCAGACGCAGCGCGATCTCCGCTGCGAGTTGGGTCACGCCACGGGCTCGCTGATCGAGCGACGGCCCTGGAGTGCCCGGATGAGCGTCACCTCGTCGGCGTACTCGAGGTCCCCGCCGACGGGGATCCCGCGGGCGATCCGGGTCACCGACCCGACGTTGCCGTGGAGACGCTCATCGAGGTACATCGCCGTCGCCTCGCCCTCGAGCGTGGGGTTCGTGGCAATGATGACCTCGACAAACGGCGCGCCCTCTCGCGTGGCCAGGTCGACCCGTTCGAGGAGTTCCCGGATTCGCAGACGATCCGGGCCGATACCGTCGATCGGCGAGATGGCCCCATGGAGGACGTGGTACACGCCCCGGAAGACGCCGGTCCGCTCGAGGGCCAGGACGTCAAGCGGCTCCTCGACGACGCACAAGCGGACCGTGTCGCGGCCACCGTCTCGACAGATCGGGCAGCGGGGTGCGTCGCTGATGTTGAAGCAGACCTCGCAGAACACGACCTGCTCGCGCACGGCAATGAGGGCCGCCGCAAGCGTGCGCGCCTCGGCGTCCTGGGCACGGAGCAGGTGATACGTGAGCCGTTGCGCGGTCTTCGGACCGATCCCGGGCAGGCGATTGAATGCCTCGATCAGGCGCGCGACCGGCTCGATGAGGGGCGTTACCACGACGTCTAGCGGCCCAGCAGGCCGCCCAGGCCGGCACCGAGTCCGCCCGTCACGGCACCCATCTTCTGTTCCGCGACCTTGCGGGACCCGTCGAGGGCATCGTTGATCGCCGCGACGACGAGGTCCTGGAGCATCTCGACGTCGGCCGGGTCAACCGCCGATGGGTCGATCGTGACCGACCGGAGTTCCTGCTTCCCGGTCACCACGACGCGAACGACGCCGCCGCCGGCCGAGCCCTCGACTTCGGTGACGGCCAGCTCTTCCTGGATCCGCGCCATGTCCTGCTGCATCTGCATCGCCATGCGCTGCAGGTTTCCCATGCCCATCGATGTTGCTCCGCTTCCGGAATGGTTGATGGATCCAGTCTGCCGGATGGGCGCATCGCCTGCTCATCGGGCGTTCGGTGCGTTGCCGCGGGCCTTGACCCGAGGACCCTGGCCGCCTCCTGCGCTCGGCGCTCGGCGCTCGGCGCTCGGCGCTCGGCGCTCAGCTGACTTCGGCGGCGTCCGGTTCGTCGGCCTCGAAGATCCGGCGGGCCTCCGCCAGCACGAAGGCCGCTTCGGTATCGGCTGGCAGGGCCGGGATGTTGTCGAGATTCGTTGCAACGCATCGAACACCGACCGACTTCCCCAGAACACTCCCGATCGATTCTTCGAGGATCGAGCGGCGTCGTTCGGCGACGTCACGCAGAAAGCCCTGATCCTCCGGGAAGCCCAACGTCACGACGTTGTTCTCGACGCTCATCGGCAGGCAAACCGCGATCAACGGCTTGGTGGGCGGATGCGCGCTGAGCCGCCTTACGACTTCTGGCCAGCTGTGGCGGAGGCGGTCGATGTCGGAGGTGGCATCTCCGCCGACCGGCGCGGGGGGTACGGCCGCAGGAGCCGGTGCTGGCCCGGTTGTCACGGGACGCGAGGCGGGCGCTGTCGCTGGCGTCGTCCCGGTTGGTGGTGGGCCCCCAGGCGACACCGTCGCATGCGCCTTCGTCGCGACCGGTTCCGTGTCGGCCGGCGCGGGCTGGGGCTTCGTCACTGGAGGTGACGTCGACGCGGGGGTCGCCGCCGCGGCCCGAGTCGACGCAGCATCGTGGGGCGGTTCGGGCTTGGCTGCACGAGAGGCGTCCGGCCGCACGGCCTCCGGGCGTGCAGTGGGCGCGGGTGGTCCGCCGGGACCTACCGCCTGCGGGGGCCTGGGGCCCGGCTCCGAATGCTGGAGTTCGGGCGGGTTCGGGAAGAGGGCGAGTTCGAGCTGGAGTCGGAGCCCGCCGATGCCCGCACGGTTGGGATCGATGTCCCCGAGACGCCGGGCAATGGCGACCGTGACCGCGACGGAGCGTGAATCAGGAATGCCCGAGCCTGCGGCCGTGGCCTGTGTGCCGGGAACCGATCCGGGCCCAATGAGCCCGGCACGAACGAGCTCCACGAGCTGTTCGAGGAAGGCCCGGAGATCCCGCCCGCGATCTTCGAGCTCGTCGAGGATCCGGATGCCAGCGCCAACGTCGCCGTCGACCATCGCCGTCACGAACCCGTCGATCGCGTCGGCGGGGGCGAGGCCAAGCAGATCTCTGACCATGGCCTCGTCGAGGCGGTCGCCACCAGACGCGAGGAGTTGATCGAGCATCGATTCGGCATCGCGCATTCCGCCGGCGGCGAGTCGGGCGATCAGCTGGATCGCGGAGGGCTCGGCGACGCGCCCGTCGCCCTCGAGGATGCGGGCTAGCTTGCCCTCGATCTCCGATGGCGAGAGGCGTCGGACATCGAAGCGCTGAAGCCTCGAGAGGATCGCCGGCGGGAAGTCCTGCGGATGCGTCGAGGCGAACATGAAGACCACGAAATCGGGGGGCTCCTCGAGGGATTTGAGGAGCGCATTCCAAGCGTCCTTCGTGATCTGGTGGGCCTCGTCGAGGATGTAGACCTTGCGCCTGAGGTCTGTCGGGGCGTAGTTGATCCGTTCGCGAAGTTCACGGATGGCATCGATCCCGCGGTTCGATGCCGCGTCGATCTCGATGAGGTCGAGGGCCCGGCCTTCCCGAATCGCCACGCACGACGGGCAGGTGTCGCACGGGTCGCCGTCCTGGAGGTTCGTGCAGTTGATGGCCTTGGCGAGAATCCGGGCGAGCGACGTCTTGCCCGTCCCGCGTGGCCCCACGAACAGGATCGCGTGCGCGACGCGCCCGGTCCGAACCGCATTCTGGAGCGTCTGGACGACGGCCGTCTGGCCGACGATCTGGGCGAAGGTCTGCGCCCGCCAGCGTCGGTAGATCGCCTGGTGCGGAGCGTCCGCGGCGGGCGGTGCGGTTGCAGATGGACTCGAGGTGCTCTTGGTCACGCGGCTCCTCGGGGGCGAGTGGCCTGTTCGATCAGTATGCCGTGCACCCCCTGTCGACCGAGCCACGCCCGGGCCCACCATCGAAGACGGCTCGGACCAGGCCGTTCCGCGGCACCCGGCGATGATCGCTGAGTGCTGCTTCCTTCCGGACCTGACACGGTTCGCGAGTCGCCGCTGCGCGGGACCCGGTCCTCAACGTCGTCTGGGATGGCGGCCTCCGCGCGCGGGGGCCTCGAGGGGGAATTCAGCCCTGCTGGAGCGGATTGCAGGTACAAGGCACCGCTAGTTCCCCGCCTAGCACGGCACGTCCAAGTGTAGCGGCAAACGGGTCATCGACCGTCATCGCGCCCGGTCGGCGACGGGAGGCTAGCCGAGGTGTGGCTCACGGACGAACTCGAGGCGAAGCTCGAATGCGTCTGCGGTGGCCCGCCCGAGTGCTTCGATCCCTGGCGTTTCCGTAAGATCGTGGCCAGCGAGGATCAGGTTGAGCCCGACTTCCTTCGCGAACAGCCGCGTGTACATGCTGCCCTCGCCGG
>JBDTOJ010000173.1:0-3839 GCA_039933295.1 Chloroflexota bacterium | reverse complement strand
GACGGACTCACGGTCATCGCTCGGCTTGTGGCCATCCTGCCGGAGGTACTCGCCGAGCACGGTCTGGCGGTCCTCGAGATTGGTTCCGATCAGGAGGCGGGAGTCGAGCGCCTTGTGGCTGCGCTCCCGGGCGATTGGAATTGTTCGGTCGAGCGCGACCTCGCCGGGCTCCCGCGGACCGCCCGGATCGAGCGCTGACGATGGCGGCTCCCGCGTTCAAGCCGCGCTCGGTTGCGCCGGCACTGCCGATCCGGATGATCGCGCTCGACATCGACGGAACGCTGGTTGACGATGACCTCGCCCTGCGGGACCGAACGGTCGCGGCGATCCGCCACGCCATGCGCCGTGGGATCCACGTATCGCTCGTCACCGGGCGCATGACGACGTCCGCGATCCGCTTTGCCGAAGCGCTCGGGCTGACCGCGCCGGTCATCGGCTACCAGGGCGCCCTCATCCGCGAGATGCCGGTGCGCGCTCATGAGGTGGGCCGGTTGCTCCGCCACCGCCCGCTCGACCCGGCCGTGGCCCGCGACGCCGTCACGTGGAGTCGGGCACGGGGCATGGATCCACATGTGAACCACCTCGAGCGGCTCGTGATCCGCGCCGACGACCCGCGAGTCGATGACTACTCGGCCTTTCTCGGGACCCGGGCGACCCGCGTCGACGATCTCGTGGCGTGGATCCAGCGTCCGGTGACCAAGATCGTGGCCGTCGGGCCGCCCGGCCTTCCGATGGAGCACCTGGATGCGGCGCGCGCGGCGTTCGCGGGACGGGCCGATGTCACCGTGGCGCACCCGCGTTTCCTCGAGTTCGTCGCATCGGGCGTATCCAAGGGCGCGGCCGTTCGCTGGATGGCCCGACGGACGGGGCTGGATCTCGCCAACACGCTGGCCATCGGCGATCAACTGAATGACCTCGAAATGATCTCGGCCGTCGGGCACGGCGCTGCGATGCCATCGGCGCCGCCAGCGGTTCTCCTGGCCGCACGCTACGTCGCCGCATCGCTTGCCAGCGAGGGTTCAGCCGAGATCATCGAGCGGATCGCCCTGGCCGGAGCCAAGGACGCTCTCCGGTTCAGCCGAGAGCTCTCCGACCAGGCCGATGCCCTGCGCGCCGTTGCTGAGCACGCCGCACGCTCCGCTCCGGTTCAGCTCGCGGATGCCGAGCGCCCCCGGCTCGGGGAGATCGCGTGACCGGCACCTCCGGCCGCCCCCGTGTCCTTCCCGACGATGCGTTCGGCCGATCAGAGGCCATCGCGGTGCTGACGGCCGGCGGGATCGTTGCGATCCCGACGGACACCGTCTACGGGATTGCCGTCAGCCTTGCGACCCCGGACGGCATCGAACGTCTGTTTCACGTGAAGCAACGCCCACCGGAGAAGGGGATCGCCCTCCTCCTCGGAACGGCGGACCAGGCTGAGACGGTTGGCATCGCCGGGCCGGACTCGCGTCGACTGGCCGATGCGTTCTGGCCTGGACCGCTCACCCTCGTCTTGCCTCGAACTCCGAACGCCGACCTTCCGGCGGTCCTCACGGATGGCGTACCGACCGTTGGGGTCCGGCTGCCCAATCATCCCTGCCCGCGCGCCCTCGCCTTGGCGCTCGGCCCGCTCCCGACGACATCCGCCAATCTGAGCGGAGCGCCCGATTCGATCGATGTGGACATGGTGATCGAGCAACTCGGGAATCGCATCGACCTCGTGCTCGATGGCGGTCGGACGGCGGGTGCCGTCCCCTCGACGGTTGTCGATTGCACTGGGGCATCGCCGCGCGTCCTGCGCGAAGGGGTGCTCGGTACGGATCGGATTCTCGCGGCGCTCAACCCCTGACACGAGCGGGGGTGGCGCAAGAGCCCGTCACGGATTGTGGGACGATAGGGTCGGCACGACTCGCGATCTCCCGGTCGGAGATGGGGTCGGTCGAGGGGGACCACCCACGCCTGCCCGCGGGTGACGAGATCTGGAAGGAGCGCTTCGGATGACGGTCGCCAGGAACCAGATGCTCGGCTGGGCGCCGCTCGCCGAAGTGGATCCCGAGCTCTGGTCGGCGATGCTCAAGGAGCGACGCCGCCAGCACGACAAGATCGAGCTCATTGCGAGCGAGAACTACACGTTCGCTGCGGTCATGGAGGCGCAGGGCTCGTGGCTCACGAACAAGTACGCCGAGGGTCTCCCCGGCAAGCGCTACTACGGCGGTTGCGAATACGTTGATCTCGCCGAGATCCTGGCCCAGGAGCGCGCCCTCGCCCTCTTCCCCGGCTCGGAACACGTCAACGTGCAGCCGCACTCCGGTGCCCAGGCAAACATGGCGGCCTACTTCAGCGTCCTGCGCCCGGGTGACCGCATTCTCGGGATGAACCTGGCGCATGGTGGGCACCTGACCCACGGCTCACCGGTGAACTTCTCCGGCCGCCTGTACGAGGTCCACCCGTACGGTGTCGAGGAAGCGACCGGGCGAATTGACTACGACGCGCTCGAGGCCACGGCCATGGAGGTACGCCCGAAGATGGTGGTTGCCGGTGCGTCGGCCTACCCCCGGATCTTCGACTTCGAGCGGATGGCCGCGATCGCCCACGGCGTCGGTGCCCTGCTGTTCGTGGATATGGCCCACATCGCCGGACTCGTGGCGGCCGGCGTCCATCCGAGCCCATTCCCGCACGCTGACATCGTCACGACGACGACCCACAAGACCCTCCGCGGACCGCGCGGCGGGCTGATCTTCAGCCGCACGAATCTCCCCGATTCGGTCGACCCGGCCGACTTCCCGATGGTCAAGACCACGCTCGCGGCCCAGATCGACAAGTCGGTCTTTCCGGGGGTCCAGGGTGGGCCGTTGATGCATGTCGTGGCGGGCAAGGCGGTCGGGTTGCTGCTCGCGGCCGGAGCGGACTTCAAGGCCGATCAGCGCCGGACCGTCGAGAACGCATCCGTGCTCGCCGCCGCCCTCGCAGATCGTGGCGCGCGGGTCGTCTCGGGCGGCACGGATAACCACCTGATGCTCGTGGACGTGACACCGCTCGGGGTGACCGGCAAGGAAGCCGAACATCTGCTGGACGAGATCGGGATCACTGTCAACAAGAACGCGATCCCCTTTGATCCGCTCCCGCCGAACACGTCGTCCGGGATCCGCGTCGGCACGCCGGCCACAACGACGCGTGGCTTCGGCCCCGACGAGATGCGCACGATCGCGCGACTCATCACCGACGCCATCGAGCGGCGGGATGACGAATCCGCCAGCGCGCGCCTGGCCGCCGAGGTCGAGGCCATGGTCGCGCGCTTCCCGGTCCCGGGACTTCCATCCGAGGTGGCATGAAGTTCATCTCGGGGGCGGAAGGACTGCTGCCCCTCCTGATCGGAGCGTTCGTCGCATCGGCGTTGATCGCCCTGAGCTTGACCCCGCTGGTGCGAACGCTCGTCGGGCGTCGGGGTATCGTCGACGCGCCAAATCACCGGCGCGTCAACACCAGCCCCGTGCCACGTGGCGGTGGCATCGCCGTCGTCATCGCCTTCCTGATCGTCGGTGGAGGGCTGACCCTCTTTCGCCGCGATCTGGGCGTCATGCCGCTGCCGATCGGGATCCCCCCCGGCCAGCTGGTCGCGCTCTTCGGCGGCGGCGCGCTCGCGGCCATGATCGGGGCGGCAGATGACATCTTCGACCTCCGGGCGCGATGGCAGTTCATCGGGCAGATCGTGCTCGCCGTCGTTGCCGTGCTGCTCGGCATCAGCGTCGTGGTCATCAGCAACCCGTTCGGCCCGACCCTCGTATTCGCGACGCCATTCGCCATCGCG
This sequence comes from Chloroflexota bacterium, assembly GCA_039933295.1. Taxonomy (GTDB): domain Bacteria; phylum Chloroflexota; class Limnocylindria; order Limnocylindrales; family CSP1-4; genus UBA5189. The sequence continues at coordinate 52 of JBDTOJ010000173.1, read as the reverse complement.
TTCACGCTCGTGTGGATCATCGGGATGCTCAACAGCATGAACTTCATCGATG
>JBDTOJ010000172.1:0-10358 GCA_039933295.1 Chloroflexota bacterium | reverse complement strand
CGCGGGCTCGGTGTAACGCGATGCCCCGTCCGGTGTTCAGGAGTACGGGAGCGGCTGAATCGACCGCGCCCCGGATCGTCCATCTGGATCTTGACCGCCCGCTCGTTGAAGCGGCCCTTCGGGATCCAGCCCGATTCGAAGCCCTGTATCGGCGGTATGTGGCCCAGGTGTACAGCTTCGCCTTCTACGAGCTCGGGAACCATCACGCAGCGGAGGACGCGACGGCGCGGACCTTCCTGTCCGCCCTCGCGAACCTGTCGAGTTTCGATGAGCGCGCCCGCCCCGAAGACGGCGAGGGAGCATCCACGTTCAAGGTCTGGCTCTTCCAGATCGCCCGTAATGGCATTGCCAACGAGCGGCGGTCAGCTCGACGCCATCCCGTCACGATTCTCCAGGAGCCGGTGGCGGCGATGATCGCGGACCCGCTCAATGTCGAGGAAGACGCGGTCCTTCGGGATGAAGCATCCGTGGCGTGGAAGGCCGTAGGGCGATTGCCGAGCGATCGTCGCCGGGCGTTGGTCCTGCGCTTCGTCAACGAGCTGAGCACGGCCGAGATCGCCGGGGTCATGGGTCGTTCAGAAGGCGCGATCCGGGTCCTCCTGCACCGCGGCCTGCGCGCCGTGGCCCGCGATCTCGGTGACCGCGCGGGCTCGCCTGCGGACCGCCTTGGCCGCGCACCCGACGCGTCGCGCCGAACGTGATGCTCCACGGTCGCGAGGTGCTGGAGGTCGAGGCACTGGTCACCGATCGGTATCTCGATTCGCTGCTGATCGAAGCTGACCTCGTCGGTCGCGAGCCGGGTCCGGTGGACGTCGGCACCCGGCGATGGCCCGCGTTCTTGACCGCGTTCCTGGGCGGGTCCGATGCGCCCGATCCCAGGCAACTGGACAGTGGCGTCAGGCTGGCCTCGGAGCGCCTTACCCGGGACCTGCCGCGGTTCCATCCGTCGTTCCGATTCGAAGAGCGCCTCGCCGTCCGATTGGCCGAGGCGGCGGCCGCGATGCGCCTGCCGCTCGCGGCGAACGGCGAATCCTCGGCTCGCATGCTCGCGTTGCCCACGCCGCGGCCCGCGATCGGCGGCGATCTGGTGCCTCAGCGCGATCCAGACATCGCCCGCCCTCGACGGGCGTCAGCGTCGGACGCGTGGCCGCTGCTGGTCGGCGCGGTCGCTGCCTCGGCGCTGAGCCTGGCCGGGGCCGCCTGGGTCGGGTGGCGTCGGGCACGACTGCAGGGATCGCCGATGGCGAGGGCCGCGCGAGCCGCGCACGATGCGCAGGCCCGATCGGCCCACGCGATGCGCGGCCGGCCGGCATAGGCGTACCGATGCCCATCAAGCTGCCGTCATTCCGCCCCCGCAAGGACGCCTATCCGGCGGACCTCTGGACCAAGTGCCCGTCCTGCTCGGAGATGCTCTTCAACAAGCAGCTCGACAAGACCGATCGCGTCTGTCCGACATGCGGCCACCACTTCCGCCTGTCGGCCATCGCCCGCATTGCGCTCCTGGTGGACGACCGCAGCTGGACCGAGCTCGACGCCGGGCTCGGGAGCGTCGATGCCCTGGGCTTCGTGGACCAGAAGCCCTATCCCGATCGACTTGCGGCTGCGCAATTGGCCACCGGCATGCGTGATGCCGCGGTCCGTGGAACCGCCACCATCGACGGGCATCGCGTGTCGATGTGCGTCATGGACTTCGCGTTCATGGGTGGATCCATGGGCGCGGTCGTGGGCGAGAAAGTCACCCGCGCCGCCGAGCAGGCTCTTCTCGAAAGGTTGCCACTCATCATCGTTTCGGCTTCTGGTGGCGCCCGGATGCAGGAGGGCACGCTTGCCCTGATGCAGCTCGCGAAGACGTGTGCCGCGCTCGAACGCCTGCGGGCGGCCGGCGTTCCCTACATCTCGATCATGAGCGACCCGACGACCGGCGGCGTATTCGCCTCCTACGCCGTTCTCGGTGACATCAACATCGCGGAACCGAACGCGCTGATCGGGTTCGCTGGGGCGCGGGTGTCGGCGGGTACCATCGCCCAGGAACTGCCGCCTGGCTTCCAGCGCTCCGAGTTCCTGTTCGAGCATGGTTTCGTCGATCGCGTCGTCGCCCGACGCGAGCTCCGCGGCGAGATCGCGGATCTGCTGCGCTACCTGGTTCCGGGGGAGCAGCGACCGGCTCCCGACGGCGGGCGGTCCCTGTTCGACCCGATCGGGTTCCTGACCTCGCTTGCCGACCGCGTCGTTCCGGACCTGCCGACACCCGACGAGCCGGCCGCCCGACCCACCGAAGTCGCCGACGATGAGGCAGTGCCCGCTGCGCGAGCTGCGGACCGGGAGCAGAGCCGTGGTTGATCGCCTGCTCGGCCGACGGCCGACGACCGGGCCAGCGGTGCCCGGGGATGCCAAGGCCGAGATGTGGAACCGCGTCCAGCTGGCCCGCAACCTCCGCCGCCCGAGGACGCTCGATCTCCTGGCCGAGATGGCCGACGAGATCGTCGAGATCCACGGCGATCGAGCATTCGGAGATGACGCAGCGATGGCATGCGGTTTCGCCCGGATCGACGGTCATCGAATCGTGTTCATCGGCCAGCAGAAGGGCGCCGATACCGAGGAGAACGTCAGGCGCAACTTCGGGATGCCCCATCCGGAGGGTTATCGCAAGGCGATGCGGGCAATGGATCTCGCGGAGCGGTTCGGGCTACCAGTCGTCACCTTCGTCGACGTGCCCGGCGCGCACCCGGGACCCGAATCCGAAGAGCGTGGCATCGCCGAGGCGATCGCCCGGTCCATCGGGTTGATGACCCGGCTGAGGACGCCGATCATCTCGATCATCACCGGCGAAGGGGGTTCCGGTGGAGCTATCGCGATCGCTGTGGGCGACGTCGTGATCGCGCTCGAGAACGCGGTCTACGCGGTGATCAGCCCGGAGGGCTGTGCCGCGATCCTGTGGCGGTCGTCGGATGAGGCGGCCACGGCTGCCCTGGCCATGCGGATGTCCGCGAGCGATCAGCACGCGCTCGGGGTCGTGGACCAGGTGGTCTCCGAGCCCGGCGAGGGTGCGCATGCCGACCATGCCGAGACCGCTCGGCGGCTCCGAGCTGTCATCGTGACGGAGCTGGACCGCCTTGAGCGGATCCCGTCGGATGAACTCGTCGAAGCTCGATATCAGCGCTATCGTGCCTTCGGCGCCTACACTGAGACGGCCGCGCCACCCGTGACGCCGACGCCCAACCGCGGGCTTGCAGACCGGGTTCGCGACCTGCTGGATCCGGCTCGCTGGTTGACCGGCACCATGACCACTGGACCGTCGCGCCGCGACGAACCGCCCGCCGATGAGGAGGCCTGAGCGTGCCCCAGGACCGTGATACCGGCCAGGACGCGGCGCGCGCTGCGGCTCACGCCGGGATTGAACACCTCATGGACACGCTCCTGCCGTCGCTGATCGCCAAGGTGGCCACGCTCAATGTCGGCGAGCTCGAGGTTCGTGAAGGGGACTGGCACGTCCGGCTTCGTCACCCGATGGCCGCGGGTCAGGACCTTGAACGCCGGGCCACCGATCGGTCAGCACAGCGATCGCACGCAGGGCACGACGCGGTCGGGGCCCCCGCGCCAGCCCGCCCTCAAGCCATCACCGTCGCAGTCGGCGCGGTCAGCGCCGCTTCGAACGGCACCGCGCCGACCCTTTCGCCGGTTGGCCCGGGCCGCGCATCTGACGGTCCGCCGGCTCGCGAAGCGGGCTCCGGATTGGCTGCTTCCCATGGCCAGATCGCGACATCTCCGGCAGTCGGCATCTTCCAGCCAGGCTCGGCGGCCGTCGCCGGTGCGCGCGTCAAGGCGGGCGAGCGGCTAGGCGCGGTCGATATGCTCGGAATCCCGCAGGACGTGGTCGCGCCCGCTGACGGCATCGTGACCTCGATCATGGTCGAGGGCGGCATGGCGGTTGAGTACGGACAGGAGCTGGTCGGCATCGAGGCGACCGCCGGGTCCGAGGCGCACTGATCATGTTCAACAAGATCCTCATCGCCAACCGCGGAGAGATCGCGCTCCGGATCCTGCGCGCCTGCCGGACGATGGGCATTGAGGCCGTCGTCGCCTACAGCGAGGCGGATCGCGAGAGCCTCGCCGTCCAGCTCGCCGACGAGGCCATCTGCATCGGCCCGTCTGACGCGCGGCGGTCGTATCTGTCCGTGCCGGCCATCATCTCGGCCGCGGTCGTGACGGGCTGCGATGCCATCCACCCTGGCTACGGGTTCCTGTCCGAGGACGAGACCTTCGCCGAGGTCGTGCGCGCCCATGACCTCACCTTCATCGGCCCGCCGCCCGAGGTTCTCGATCGCTTCGCGAGCAAGGAAGGGACGCGCCGCCTCCTCGGGGGCTACGGCCTGCCGACGATCCCCGGGTCGGTCGGCATGGTCCGCGACGATGAGCACGCGCTGGCCGAGGCGGATCGGATCGGCTATCCGGTCCTGATCAAGCCATCCGCTGGCGGCGGCGGCAAGGGCATGCGCATGGTTCGAACCCCGCGTGAGCTCGAATCGTCGCTCAGGGTCTGCCGATCCGAGGCGAAATCGGCCTTCGGCGACGATTCCCTGTACCTCGAGAAGTGGCTCGACGACACCCGCCACGTCGAGGTGCAGGTCGCGGTTGATCGATATGGCCACGGGGTCCAGTTCGGGGAGCGCGACTGCTCCGTCCAGCGCCGCCACCAGAAGATCCTCGAGGAGGGCCCCACCACCGCCCTGAGCTCGGCGGCCCGTGCCGAACTGTGCGAGCGGGCGATCCACGCGGTCGTCGCGGCCGGCTATGAAAACGTCGGAACCCTCGAGTTTCTGGTCGATGCCGAGGGCAAGGCCTACTTCATCGAAATCAACTGCCGGATCCAGGTCGAGCACGCCGTGACCGAAATGCTGACCGGCATCGACCTCGTGGCGATGCAGATCCGGATCGCGGCCGGCGAGCCCCTGGGGATGACCCAGGCCGAGGTGCAGTCACGCGGACACGCGATCGAGTTCCGGATCAACGCCGAGGATCCGGCTCACGACTTCCGGCCCGGCGCGGGTGTCGTCGAGCGGTATCACGCCCCCGGCGGCCCGGGAATCCGGATGGACTCACACCTGTTCCCGGGCTACGAGGTGCCACCGTTCTATGACTCGCTGCTCGGCAAGCTCGTGGCCTGGGGCCCCGATCGGGCAACGGCGATCGAGCGGGGACGGGCGGCGCTCAACGAGCTCGTCGTCGACGGCATCATCACCAACGTCGAGATCCACAAGGCGCTCATCTCGAGTGAAACGTTCCTCGAGGGACGCATGACCACCAACCTGCTCGATCGAGTCGGCAGCGCAGCCTTCCTGGCCGCCGCCGCTCGGGGCTGACCACCCAACCACCTACGGAGCCTGCCCGTGACCGAAACCGTCCATTCAGCCCGAGAGATCGAGGCGCTCATCCCGCACCGATGGCCGATCCTGCTCGTGGATCGAATCATCGAGTACGACGCGGAAGCCCAGCGCATCGTCGGGATCAAGGGCGTAACGGCGACGGAGTGGTTCTTCCAGGGGCACTTTCCGGGTCTGCCGGTGATGCCGGGCGTCTTCCAGGTCGAAGCGCTCGCCCAGACCATGGCGGTCTACGTCGCGAAGCAGCCCGGCTTCGGTGATCGGATCGGGCTGTTCGCGGGGATCGACGACTGCCGATTCAAGCGGATCGTGATCCCCGGCGACACACTCCGGCTCGAGATCACGATGGACAAGCTCGGCAAGCGGTTCGGGCGTGGCCGCGGAGTCGCCAGCGTGGATGGCGAGGTCGCCTGCGAAGCGACCTTGAGTTTCATCATTCCTGGCGAAGGCGTGCTCCGATGAGCCGAGCCGCGCAACGCGCCGGAGCCAAAGCATGAGCAGCCTGGTCGCGGTCCTGTCCGACGTCCACGGCAACATCACGGCGCTCGAGGCGGTTCGCAAGGCGGTCAATCGCGAGAAGCCGGATGCCGTCCTCGTCGCCGGGGACCTTGCCCTGAATGGGCACGATCCGGTCGGCACGCTCGCCCTGCTCCGGGACATGGAGCGCGACGGCGCGATCATCGTCCAGGGCAACACCGACATCGCCGTCGCCGACTTCGACTATGCCGCCGCGTTCCCATGGATGCAGGAAGGCGTCTCGGATTCCGTTCTGGCCGCTGTGGAATGGGCCCACGACACGCTCGATGACGAGGGCCTCGCGTGGCTTCGCCGCCTGCCGGCCGAACGACGCCTGCGGATCGACGACACGATGCTCCTCGTGACCCACGGATCGCCCGGTTCCCAGACGGCCGGCTTCGATCTGGACCTCGATGCCAGCGTGACGCTGGAACGACTTTCCCGAACCGACGCGCGGATCATCTGCTGCGGGCATACCCACGTGCCCGACATTCGCGATTTCGGCTGGAAGCAGATCGTCAACGCGGGCAGCACCGGTAATACGCTCGATGGCGATCCGACCGCCTCGTGGGCCCTGATCACCCTCGACGGGGAAGCGGTCACCGCCGAGATCAGGCGGACCGAATTCGACACGATGATCGTGGCCAACGCCCTGTCCGAACGTGGGCTGCCGGGTGATGTCTATCGTGCCGCCACGGTTCGCACGGGGAAGCTCGTTCGGTGAACACCGGCTCACCACGTGTCGTCGTCACGGGCATGGGCGCGCTCTCTGCGCTCGGCAATGACGTTGCGTCAACGTGGGACGGCCTGCTGGCGGGACGATCCGGGATCAGGTCGATCCAGGCGTTTGACCCCGGGCGCCTGACCTCGCGGATCGCCGGCGAGGTCCGTGATTTCGATGCGAGCGGTGTCCTCGATCGAAAGGACATGCGGCGGACCGATCGATACATCCAGTTCGGCCTCGTTGCGGCGCGTGAGGCCCTCGACCAGGCCGGTTTTCCGGGCCGAATGGACGGACCGCTTGCGGAGCGAACCGGCGTGATCATCGGATCGGGCCTGGGCGGCGTTGCGACGCTGTTCGACAACGTCCTCGTGATGGGGGAGCGCGGGCCGGACCGAATCAGCCCGTTCTTCATTCCGATGGGAATCGCCAATGTCGGCGCGGGCCAGGTCGCGATTGCGTTCGGGCCGCTGGGACCGAATTTCGCGATCGTCTCGGCCTGTGCCACCGGTGCCCACGCGATCGGGGAAGCGTGGGAGACCATCCGGCGGGGCGACGCGGAGGTCATGCTCGCCGGGGGTTCGGAAGCCGTTATCCACGAGGCCGTCGTCGGCGGTTTCGCTTCCATGAAGGCGCTGTCCACGAGGAACGACGATCCGGAACGGGCGTCCCGTCCCTTCGACAAGGGCCGCGACGGGTTCGTCATCGGCGAGGGGAGTGGCGTGCTTGTCCTCGAATCGCTCGCCCATGCGACGGCTCGTGGCGCCGAACCGCTGGCCGAGATCGTCGGCTACGGGGCAACGGCCGATGCCTCGCACATCACGCTTCCCGCGCCCGGTGGGATCGGCGCGGTCAGAGCCGCTCGACGAGCCCTCGCCAAGGCCGGGCTCGATGCATCCGAGGTCGACCACCTCAATGCCCACGCTACGTCGACGCCCGAAGGGGATCGCGCCGAGCTCCAGGCAATCCATACGATCTTCGGAGACCGTGCCTCGCAGGTCGCCGTGACCGCCAACAAGTCCATGCTCGGCCACACGCTCGGTGCCGCTGGCGCCCTCGAATCGATCTCGGTCATCCAGGCGCTCAGGACCGGACTGGTGCCCCCGACCATCAACCTGACCGATCCCGACGACGCCGCTGATGGCCTCGATCTGACGCCGGTCCCATCTGCCAAACGCGATCTCCGGATCGGCCTCAACAACTCGTTCGGTTTCGGCGGCCAGAACGCGGCGCTCGTGTTCCAACGGTGGGACGCATGAGCCCGGCTCGCCGGAACCAGCCTGATGGACCAGGCCCGGACGGGTTCGGTGCGGCCGACCAGGCCATGCCAGCCGACGCCGGCAACACGATGCTGCTGGCGCTCATCGATCGTCTGGCGGGCATGCTGGACCGGAGCGAGCTGACCGAGCTCGAGATTCAGGTCGGCGAGACAGCCGTGGTTCTCCGGAAGCACGTCGCTGTCGCAGCGGTCCCGGTCCAGGCGCCAGCACCCGTCGTCGCCGCAGGCGCCGCCCCCGGCGCCGAGGTCGCGCCGTCCGGGTCCGCCGTCTCCAGGCCGTCGGTCAAGGCGCCCCTGACCGGCATCTGGTACGGCTCGCCGTCGCCCGGAACCGCGGCCTACGTGACGCCGGGCGGCGAAGTCGCGGCCGGGCAGGTCATCGGCCTGATCGAGGCCATGAAGTTGTTCAACGAGATCAAGAGCGATCTGTCCGGTCGCGTCGTCAAGGTCCACGCCGAGGACGGAAAGCTGGTCAAGGCCAAGCAGCCATTGATCGAAGTGGATCCACTGTGAACCCTGAGACTGGACCGGCGCTCCACGCTCACGTCACTGGCTGGGGCCGCTACGTGCCTGAGCACATCCTGACCAATGCCGACCTCGAAAAGATGGTCGACACGAACGACGAGTGGATCGTGACCCGGACCGGCATCCGCGAACGGCGGGTCGCCGCGGCACACGAGACCACAGCCTCGATGGCTGCCGTGGCCGGCCTTCGCGCGATCCGGACCGCCGGCATCGATCCCGAGGACATCGACCTCATCCTGCTCGCGACGCTCACCCCCGACTACTGGATGCCCTCGACGGCCGCGCTGGTCAAGGAGGCAATCGGCAATCAGAAGGCCGCGGCGATGGATATCGCGGCCGCCTGCTCCGGGTTCGTCTACGCCTTCGCGACCGCCCAGGCCTACGTGACGTCGGGGCTCGCCAAGCACGTTCTGGTGATCGGCGCCGAGTTGCTGACCCGGTTCCTCGACTACACGGATCGAGGGACATGCATTCTGTTCGGCGATGGTGCCGGCGCCGTCGTGGTGTCAGCGTCCGAGGAGCCCGGCGGCAGCCTCGGCATCGAGATGACGACCGAGCCCCAGGGGGCCTACATGATCTGGCTGCCCGCGGGAGGCGCCAAGGCGCCCCCCTCTGCCGAGACGATCCGGCGCGGCGAGCACTACATCCGGATGGAAGGCCGGGAGACCTACCGGTTCGCGACCAGGACGCTGGCGACCACGGCGCTCGAATCGGTCCGACGAGCCGGTCTGACGCCGGATGACATCTCCCTGTTCATCCCGCACCAAGCCAACATCCGGATCATCGAGGCGGTCGCGAAGGGCCTCGACCTGCCCATGGACAGGATGTTCGTCAATCTCGACAAGTACGGAAACACTTCGGCGGCGTCCGTGCCGATCGCCCTGGCCGAGGCCGTGAATGAGGGCCGCGTGGCCGTAGGCGACGCGATCTGCATCGTGGCGTTCGGGGCGGGCTTCACCTCGGGCGCCGCGACGATCCGGTGGACGGTGGATCCGGCCCGCGGGGTCGCCGGCGATGCGGCGGTCGATCCGTCAACCGTCCATGTGCGATTGCCACAGGACTGGGATGCGGTCGATCCGATCCCGGCGGCGCTGTCCGAGATCATGGCGCGACCCGGCATCGTCAATCCGCCGCTCGACGACGTCGTGCCGGACGAACCCGCGCGCTCAGGAACGGAGGCCCACGCATGATCGAGCTCACGGGTAAGTCGGCCGTCGTCACCGGCGGATCTCGCGGGATCGGCCGGGCCATCGTCCTGCGCCTTGCCGCGCAGGGCGCCGACGTCGCATTCAGTTATCGGGGCAACGCCGCGGCCGCACAGGAGACAGCCGCCGCCGTCCGTGCCCTTGGCCGGCAGGCGCTCGCGGTCCAGGGCGATGTGAGCCAGCCCGAGGCGGCAGACGCGCTGATCAAGGCGGCCCTGGGGGCCTTCGGCAAGGTCGACATCCTCGTCAACAACGCCGGCATCACCCGCGACGATCTCATCATGCGAATGTCGATCGAGGCCTGGCAGGATGTCATCAACACGAACCTGTCCGGCGCGTTCTACGCGATCAAGGCCGTGACCCGTCCCATGCTCAAGGCCAAGGGCGGCCGGATCATCAACATCAGTTCGGTCTCGGGGCAGGCAGGCCAGACCGGCCAGGCCAACTACTCGGCCGCCAAGGCGGGCCTCATCGGCCTGACCAAGGCTACGGCGCGCGAGCTGGCCTCGCGCGGGATCACCTGCAACGCGGTGGCGCCCGGATTCGTCCTGACCGAACTGACCCAGGACCTGGCCCAGCCCCTCCAGGACCAGATCACGGCCCAGACGCCGCTCGGGAGGTTCGGGACGCCCGAGGAGATCGCCAACGCCGTCGCATTCCTTGCCAGCGACGAGGCCGCCTACATCACGGGCCAGGTGCTCGCGGTCGATGGTGGCCTGGTGATGATGTAG
>JBDTOJ010000171.1:0-3548 GCA_039933295.1 Chloroflexota bacterium | reverse complement strand
AGCACGGACGCCGCAGCGTAACTCCGACTAGGTGTGATTCCCAGACACGTTGTTGGCCGACGGACACCGCGATTGAAGCCTTGGAATGCGGGGCATCTCGGCCTGATCGGCCTGGTTCATCAGAATCGCACTGAATGCGCGTGGCCGTACCCGACTTCGGTCGATTCCGTCGCTCTGCCGAGCGTCGACAGGTCTGGTTTGATGAACCAGATCGATCAACTCATGTGAGGTCGCTGCGCAACAACCTCCATGGGAATCGCAACTAGAGCAGTTCCCCATGCGCCGAGGCCGTCGGTTCGCCTTCACGCGGGCGGGGTTCCTCGCCGGGGCCGAAGTCGGACGCGGGACCCAGGGGCGACGCGGCCGTCCCGGCCCCAGCGCCGGCCCCGTTCCCGTTGCCCGATTCGATGACCTTGAGCGGCACGCCGGCCTTGCCCTCGATGGCACCGACGCCGAACGGGACCCACTTGGATGGGTCCTGGAGCCGATGCGCCTCGGTATTGCCGCGGGTGTGGACCTCGGAGAAGCCCTTCGGCTCGATCCACATCCGCTCGCCCTCGAGCAAGCCGAGAATGCCGGACTGGCCCGCCTCGGGGCGTTCGTGCTGGCAATAGGAACAAGCCAGGGAATCGTGGCGCTTGTAGGTCTCGGGCTCCTCGTAGGTCGTGATGTAGCCCTCGTAGTTGCGAAGGACGACCTTATGGTCCGAGTACGAGATGAGGTAGTTCGGCATGACCGGGATCTTGCCGCCGCCGCCGGGGGCATCGATGACGAAGGTCGGGACGGCGTACCCGGAGGTGTGCCCGCGCAGGCCCTCCATGATCTCGAGGCCCTTGCCGACCGGGGTCCGGAAGTGGCCCGACCCCTCGACGAGGTCGCACTGGTACAGGTAGTACGGCCGGATCCGGTTCTCGACCAGCTTGTGGACAAGCGATCGCTGGATATGCACGCAGTCATTGACGCCCGCAAGCAGCACGCTCTGGTTGCCCACCGGCAGCCCCGCCTTCGTGAGCTTGTCGACCGCGCGTGAGACCTCGGGCGTGATCTCGTTCGGATGGTTGAAATGCAGGTTGATCCAGAGCGGGTGGTACTTCTCGAGCATCGCGCAGAGCTCGTCGTCGATCCGCTGGGGCAGGAAGACCGGCACGCGGCTCCCGATTCGGATGATCTCGATGTGGGGGATCTCGCGGAGGCCTCGCAGGATCGACTCAAAGAGCTTCGGGGCGAGGGTCAGGCCGTCGCCGCCGCTGATGAGCACGTCGCGAACCTGTGGGGTCCGGCGGAGGTACTCGAGCTGAGCCTCGTGGTCCTTGCGATTGAAGTTCTGGGTCGGGTCACCGACGATCCGGCTCCGGGTGCAGTAGCGGCAATAGCTGGCGCACTGCGTCGTCACGAGCATGAGGACGCGATCCGGATATCGATGGACGAGGCCCGGGACCGGCGAGTGGCGGTCCTCGGCCAGGCTGTCCTCCATCATCGCAGTGAAGGCTTCGTGCTCCCGCCCGACGGGGATCACCTGGCGACGAATGGGATCGTTGGGATCATCCGGGTCGATCAGGCTGATGAAGTACGGCGTGATGTCGACGCGGAACTTGTCCGGTGCCGAGAGGCCTTCCTTTTCGTCCTCGGTCAGGTTGAGGACCGACGCGACCTCCTCGAGCGAGTTGACCCGATTGCTGAGCTGCCAGCGCCAGTCGTTCCACTTCTCGTCCGGAACGTCCTGCCAGATCGGCGCGCGCCGGCTGACCGCGGGCGCGCCGTTCGGACCGAGGGCCTGGGCCGGATCGCGACGATTGACCCACGGTTCCTCGGCGGCCGCAACGGCAGCGGCCTGGTGGGCGACTGCGGCCTTGATCTCGTCGGTGTCCATGCTGGTCTCCTCGGAACGCTGACCATCGAGCGGAAGGCACGTTGGCGCATAAAGTCTATGCAGGCTGGATATTGGAGGCATGGTACCCCGGCGGTCCAAGCTGGGTCCAGCCCCGCTGAGCCCGGATCAGCCCGTATCATCTGGTGCCATGGATGCTCCGCTTCCCGAACACGTCGCCGCCAACCGCGAGGCATGGGACCGCTATGCCCCCGAATACGCTGGCGCGGGGGCACGCGCCTGGACGCGGATCGAGCCGAACTGGGGCATCTGGGGCATTCCGGAATCCGAGGTTCGGCTGCTGCCCGACGACCTCGAGGGGCTCGATGCCGTCGAGCTTGGGTGCGGGACCGCGTACGTCTCGGCGTGGCTGGCCCGCCGAGGAGCGCGGCCGGTCGGCATCGACAACTCGCCGGAGCAGCTCGTCACGGCACGCCGCCTGCAGGCCGAGCACGGCTTGCACTTTCCGCTCCACCTCGGCAATGCCGAGCAGACGCCGTTCGCCGATGCATCGTTCGACCTCGCGATCAGCGAGTACGGCGCCTGCCTGTGGGCGGATCCCTACGCCTGGGTCGCGGAAGCGGCGCGGATCCTCCGCCCCTGCGGTCAGCTGATCTTCCTCACGAATGGCCTGATTCTCAATCTCGCGGTCGAGGAGCTCGTGGCGAACGATCCGGCCAAGGACAAGCTCCAGCGGCCGATGTTCGGTATGCACCGGACCGTCTGGCCCGACGACACCTCAGTCGAGTTCCACCTTCCGCATGGCGAGTGGATCCGCCTGCTCCGTGAGCACGGCTTCGAGATCGAGCGCCTTGTCGAACTCCAGGCCCCGCCAGATGCCGTGGACAGCGCAAGTTATACGTACGTCACCGCGGACTGGGCGCGAAAGTGGCCCTCAGAAGAGGTCTGGGTCGCGCGCAAACGGGCGTAGGCGAGGGCCTGGAGGCACAGGCGGGGTCGGCGCGGCGAGTCCGCCATTCGTGCCCAAACGGTGCGGGCATCACTGCCCGGTTCCGGGCTACTCGCCGATGACGCTCCAGAGGAAGCCCATCATGACGAAGAAGCCCGTGAACATGGCGATCAGGCCGATGCCGCCGTACGGGGAGTTGGCACCCTCGTGGGGGACCAGCTGCAACCCGACGCCGAAGATCACGGCCCAGGCCACGAACAGTGCCCCGAACAGGAACTTGCCGTTCGGTCCAGTGATCTTGCGCGTCCAGGTGGCGCCACCGTCGGCGGACAGGGCCGAGCGCACCATGATGTAGATCATGACGGTGACAATGGTCACCGAGGCGCCGAGTTCGACTGGATGCGTAAAGGCGAGGGTAAAGAGCTCCACGAGGCCCTCGAACGGCTAGCGGACGACCGCGAAATGCTAGCACGCGTGGCCACCGTTACGATGGGTTGCGCGATGTGCCCTCCCCCGTCCGCGATCCGCCGCTTCGTGGCGCGCGGCGCGTACGCGCAGGACGACGCGACCACGCTGAACGGCACGCCGTGAGCGCGTTCGAGCGCCTCGGTCGATGGGCGGCGCGTCGCCGCTGGTGGGTCGTTGGCGCCTGGATCGCTCTGCTGATCGTGGCCATCCCGCTCGCCCTCCAGACGAGCGGCGTTCTGCGATCCGGAGGGTTCATTCGCGAGGACCTCGAATCGGCGCGCTCGAAACAGCTCCTCCACGATG
>JBDTOJ010000170.1:0-32458 GCA_039933295.1 Chloroflexota bacterium | reverse complement strand
CGGCACGTCAGCGTCGCCACAGGGCTCGTCCTCGGTATCCTTGCCGACGAGGTCCGTGCCGCAGGAAGCGCATCGAGGCGGGGGGCATCCCAGCGGCGGGGTTGACGGGCGGCGCGCTCGAGCACAATGCGCTAACATTGTTGCTAACGCAACAACGCGCCCCAGCCGTGGCCAGAGGTCCAACCCGCCGATGATGTCCCCAGAAGTGATGGCCGCATACGCCGCCGCCAACGAAAAGCTGATCAGCGATATCCGGGAGTTCGGCCATGCCACGTCAGGCAACTGGCTCGGCCGTCAGGCCCTCTTGCTGACGACGACCGGCGCCAAGTCCGGTGAGCCGCGGATGAGCCCGCTCGCCTACTCGCTCGATGGCGGTCGGTACATTGTCACCGCATCGAAGGGCGGCGCCCCGACTCATCCGGGCTGGTACCACAACCTGCTCAGGGATCCGATCGCGACGATCGAGGTCGACAAGAAGACGTTCCACGCACGTGCCTCCACCGCCGAAGGTGCCGAGCGCGAGCGACTCTGGCAGCAACACATCGAGCTCCACCCGGGGATCGGTGAGTACCCTGCAAAGACGACCCGTATCATTCCCGTGGTGATCCTCGACCCGATTTCCTGACCGACCGCGGATGCCGATTCCGGAGCCCGTTGCCGCCTACGGGTCGGTCAAGGAGCAGCTGATCGCTGAGATCCGCGCCTACGGCCACGCCGTGACCGGCATCTATGTGGGGAGGCAGGCACTCGTGCTGACCACGACCGGGGCGCGTTCGGGGGAACCGCGGGTCAGTCCCCTCGCCTATTCGCTGGATTCCGGGCGGTTCGTGGTGACCGCGTCCCGTGGCGGATCGCCGCAGCACCCGAGCTGGTATCTGAACCTGGTCGCCCATCCGATTGTCACCATCGAGGTTGACGGGAAAGCGATCGAGGCTCGGGCTACGATAGCCCAAGCCCCCGAGCGCGAGCGCCTCTGGGCCCAGCACATCGCGCTCCACCCGGGCATCGGCCCGTACGCGGAAATGACATCCCGCGAGATCCCGGTCGTGGTCCTGGAGTCGATCCGCTAAGGCGAGCTTCGCCGCGAACGCCAGCGTGACCTCACCGCGAACGCCGGCGTGACTCCGCCGCACCCCAGGCGCCGGTCCGAACCAGTTAGTAGCCACCTGGCACCTAGTTGTGCTATGGTCGAATCCATGAACCACCCTGATCTTGTCCGCGCCCTCGAGCGCGTTTCGGTGGGTACCGTGGGCCTGACCGCGCGTGCCCTGTCCCAGGCCGTACACGGTCTCGAGTTGACCCTCCCCCAATGGCGCGCCCTCCTGATCGCGGGCGAGGAGCCGGATGGAACGCGGATCGGAGCCGTGGCCACGAGAGTCGGGACAACGGTTCCCGCAACCAGCCGCCTGCTGCGTCGCCTTGAGCGCCGCGGCTTCGTGGCGCTCGTGCCCGATGCCGACGATGGTCGCGCGACCCGAGCGAAACTGACATCGAAGGGATCCGAGGTCCGCGACGCGATCATTCGATTCCGGCGCGAGGGCCTCGAGCTCGTGGCGCGTAAGGTCCGTGAGATGGATGACCCCTCGCTGGAACGTGGTCTCGCCGCGATTGCCAGTGAGCTCGGGGCATTCGCGTGAGCGCGGGCAGTACCCCGGCCCTCGATACGGGCCTTCGTGTTCTTCGCCGCCGCCTCCGCTCGTCGAGCTACCTGCGCAAATGGGTGGTCCTTGGCGCGGTCATCGGCATCGTCGGTGGCCTCGGGGCCATCCTCTTCTATCAGACCCTCGAGCTGGCGACGCATCTGTTCCTCGGTGTGCTCGCCGGGTACGCGCCGCCGACGCCGACGGGCGAAGGCGGGTCCCCGCTCGTCGTTCCGATGGACGCGGCTCGGCCGTGGGCGATCCCGCTGGTCGTGGGACTCGGCGGGCTCATTGCCGGGTTCATCGTCTTTCGCTGGGCTCCCGAGGCCGAAGGTCACGGCACGGACGCCGCGATCGCGGCCTTTCACCACAACCCGCGCGGTATCCGGGCGCGGATTCCCTTCATCAAGCTCATTGCCTCGGCCATCACCATCGGATCCGGTGGTTCCGGTGGACGCGAGGGTCCGACCGCCCAGATCAGCGCCGGTTTCGGCTCATTCCTTGCCAGATTTCTGGATCTCGACGCTCGCGATGCCCGCATCGCCGTGTCGGTCGGCATGGCCGCAGGCATCGGGGCCATCTTCCGCGCGCCGCTCGGGGGCGCGGTCCTCGGTGCGGAGCTCCACTATCGGGACGATGTCGAGTCCGATGCCCTGGTGCCATCGTTCATCGCCACGATCGTCGCCTACTCGATCTTCGGAGCCGTCGAGGGCTTCCAACCGATCTTCGGCCCGCAGGGCAGCTACGCGTTTTCCAACCCCGCCCAGCTCGGGTGGTATGCGCTGATCGGCATCGCGTCGGGCCTCGTCGGCATCCTCTATATCACGAGCTTCTATGGGTTCACTGATCGCTTCAAGGCCTGGAAGATCCCGCGCGCACTCAAGCCCGCCATTGCCGGCCTCATCGTCGGCCTCATCGGGCTCGCGATCCCCGGTGTTCTCGGAACCGGCTACGGCCTCGTTCAGGCGGGCCTCGGGCGCGAATCGCTCCTGGCGCTCCCGCTGTGGATCGTGATCGTCCTCCCGTTCGCCAAGATCCTCGCGACGTCCCTGTCGATTGGTTCAGGCGGATCGGGCGGCATCTTCGGGCCGGGCATGGCCATCGGCGGCCTGCTCGGTGCCGGAATCTGGCGGCTGGTCGAACCCATCGCTCCGGCAGTACCGACGGATCCAGCGCCATTCGTGATCGTCGCGATGATGGCCCTGTTCGGGAGCATTGCCCACGCGCCGCTCGCGGTCATGCTGATGGTCGCCGAGATGACCGGGAACCTGTCCATGCTCGCGCCGGCCATGGTGGCCGTCGGCTTTGCCGCGTTCATCGTCGGCGGGCGGAGCATCTACAAGAGCCAGCTTGCGTCACGCGCCGATTCACCGGCGCATCGCTTCCGTTTCGCGCTGCCGCTGCTCTCGGCGGTGCCCGCGGGCCAGGCCTCTCGCCAGGCGCGGGCGATCGTCCCGAGCAGCGCGACCGTGGGCGAGGCCGTCCGCCTGATCGTCGCGGCGGGCGTGCCCGGAGCGCCCGTCGTTCGGAAGGACGGCGCCATTGTTGGTCTCGTTGATCTGGTGGCCATCGAGCACCTGCCGCCCGGGGACCAGATCGAGGATCACCTCACGGCTCGTGAACCGATCATCGCGGCCGACGACGCGCTGGACGAGGCGCTCGGATCTCTCGCGGACCACCATCGGGACTGGGCTCCGGTCGTGGCAGACGGGCGGCTCGACGGGATCATCTCGGTCCGCGATGCCATCACCGCCTACCGGGCCGCCCTCAACGGTAACGTGCGCCAGGTCCGTGGCCTGCGGGCCGGCGGGCTGCTCCTCGAGATGGAGGTCGGCGCCGAGGCCCTCATCGCTACGCGCCTGGTGTCCGAGATCCCATGGCCACGGGACACGGTGCTCGTTGCGATCGAGCGCGGTGAGTCGGTCCTCGTGCCCCGCGGCGACATGCGTGTCCAGCCGGGTGACCGGCTCTCGATCTTTGCCGATCCCTCGGCCCGCACCGAGCTCGATCGGCTGATTGCCGCGGTCCGGCCGGAGACACCCGCGGCGGATTGACGAGGGGTGATGGCCGGATCAGGGGCCATGATCAGGCGCTCCGCGCCCGCCGAAGCACCCGCGGGAAGCTACCCGGCCATGACCAGGAGTTGCGTCTCCCCGGCGGCCTCGGCGTAGGCTTCGATTGGCAGGCACGCACAGACGACATTGCGATCGCCGTACACGTTGTCGACCCGGCGAACCGGCGGCCAGTATTTGCGAGCCCGAACCCAGGGCAGCGGGAAGGCGCCCTGTTCGCGCGTGTACGGACGCGCCCATTCCTCGCGGAGGAGGTCCGTTGCGGTATGGGGCGCGTTGCGCAGGGCGCTCGATTCGAGCGGCACGGTCCCTGCCTCGATCTCCGCGATCTCGGCCCGAATCTGGAGCAGTGCGTCCACGAACCGGTCCAGTTCCGCCTTCGATTCCGATTCGGTCGGCTCGATCATCAGTGTGCCCACGACCGGGAAGCTCATGGTCGGGGCGTGGAACCCGAAGTCCATCAGCCGCTTGGCGATGTCGTCCACCGTCACGCCGCTTGTTGCCGTCACGGGACGGACATCGAGGATGCACTCATGGGCAACGGTGCCGCTGGTCCCGACATAAAGAACCGGGAAGGCCGACTCGACCCGCTTGGCGAGGTAGTTCGCGTTGAGGATCGCGATCTCGGTCGCGCGTCGCACGCCGGCCGACCCGAGCATCGCGACGTAGGCCCACGAGATCGGCAGGATGCTCGCGCTGCCGTACGGCGCAGACGAGACGCGACCGGGCTCATCCAGGCTCTTGCCGGGCAGGAATGTGGCCAGATGCTCCGCCACGCCGATCGGGCCCATACCCGGTCCCCCGCCGCCGTGCGGGATCGCGAACGTCTTGTGCAGGTTGAGATGACAGACGTCGGCGCCGATGTCGCCGGGCCGGGAGAGTCCGACCTGGGCGTTCATGTTCGCGCCGTCCATGTAGACCTGGCCACCTGCCTCGTGGACGAGCCGGCAGATCTCGACGATGGTTGCCTCGAAGACCCCGTGCGTACTCGGGTACGTGATCATGAGGGCACCGAGGTTGTCGGCGTGCTCGGCGATCTTCGCCTTCAGGTCATCGATGTCGACATTGCCGCGAACATCGGTCGCCACGACCACGACCCGGAAGCCGGCCATGACAGCGCTCGCGGGGTTCGTGCCGTGGGCCGAAGCGGGAATGAGGCAGACCCGACGATGCACATCGCCACGTGACCGATGCCAGGCGCGAATCGCCAGGAGCCCCGAGTACTCGCCCTGGGATCCGGCGTTCGGCTGGAGGCTGACCGCCGCGAACCCGGTGATCTCGGCCAGCCAGCCCTCGAGGTCGCTGAACAGGCGCGCGTAGCCGGGGACCCGCTCAGCGGATGAGAACGGGTGGACGCGGGCGAAACCCGACAGCCCGATGCCCATCATCTGGGTCGTCGCATTGAGCTTCATCGTGCAGCTGCCGAGCGGGATCATCGACCGGGTCAGGGTCACGTCCTTCTCCGCGAGCCGGAAGATGTACCGGAGCATCTCCGTTTCGGAGCGATACAGCGAGAACACAGGATGGGTCAGGATCGGATCCGTCCGGCGGAAATCGTCCGGCAGCGCCTTGTCGGCCGCAGCTGCAGCCTCTGCGACCTTCGGGACGGAGCCACCGAGCGCGATGAGCAGATTCGTGACGTCAACCTCGGACGTCGTCTCGTCGCAGGCGATCCCGATTCCGGTGGCATCGAGGCGTCGGACCTCGTAGCCCGCGCCTGCTGCGGCCGCGACCAGGGTGTCTGCCCGGACCGAGGTGCCGGTATCGAGGGCGATTGCATCGAAGAACCGGTCATGCCGAAGCGTGATGCCCTCGACATCGGTGAGCGCCGCTGCCAGGGTCGAAGCGTGCAGGTGAACGCGCTCGGCCATTGCCCGAAGACCGCTCGGGCCGTGCCACGCGGCGTACATGCTGGCGATGACGGCCAGGAGAACCTGTGCCGTGCAGATGTTCGAGGTCGCCTTTTCGCGACGAATGTGCTGCTCACGGGTCTGGAGCGTGAGGCGATAGGCGGGCGCGCCGTCCGCATCAATCGACACGCCGACGAGGCGTCCCGGCAGGGCCCGCTTGTACGCGTTGCGCGTGGCCACGAATGCGGCGTGCGGGCCGCCGTTGCCCATCGGGACACCGAAGCGCTGGCTGGTCCCGATCACGACATCGGCGCCCTGGACGCCGGGGCTCTCAAGGAGGGTGGCCGCGAGCGGGTCCGTTGCCACGATCACGAGGACCTTCGATGCGTGCGCCGCTTCGATGTCCGCGCGCAGTGACCGGACGACGCCGGACGACCCTGGGTTGGACAGGACCATCGCGTACGGCCGCTCTCCATCCCGGGGCGCTGCGGCGCGAGCGAGCAATTCCTCCGGCAGCGCGACCACAACCTCGATGTCCAGGGGCTCAGCGCGCGTCCGGATGATGGCAATGGTCTGCGGGTGCGTATCCGCGTCCACCAGCACGAGGTTGCCGTCATTGACCGTGGACACGGCGTGCGCCAGCGTGATGGCCTCGGCCGCGGCGGTGCCCTCATCGAGCATCGAAGCGTTGGCGATCTCCATGCCCGTCAGGTCGCAGACCGCGGTCTGGAAATTGATCAGGGCCTCGAGTCGGCCTTGGGCGATTTCGGGCTGGTAGGGCGTGTACGCGGTGTACCAGGCGGGATTCTCGAGGACATTGCGCTGGATGACCGCCGGCGTAATCGTGTCGTGATAGCCCATCCCGATCATCGTTCGGAGCGGGTTGTTGTCGGCGGCCATGGCCCGCAGATCGTCGAGTGCCTGGACTTCGGACCTCGCCGCCGGCAGGTTGAGGTTCTGAGCGCGGAGGATTGCGGCCGGAACCGTCGCGCGAATCAGGTCATCGAGGGAGGCCTGCCCGATCGCCTGGAGCATCTCGGCGACATCTGCCTCGTCCGGCCCGACGTGTCGGTCGACGAACTCCAGCTCGTTGGATGTTGCGGGCATCGGCGAAGCACCTCCACGGTGCCCCGCTGTCCTGGTGCCTGAGAGCGTCCCCGTTGCGCGTCTGCGCCCGCGAGTTCCTCCGTCGGCGCGCCATTTCGAGCTCGACGCTCAGCCTGGCGCTCTCCAGCGTCCCCATCCCTGCGCGGTCCCTGGTGCCTGAGAGGTTCCGGACCGTTGCTCCGTCGGCGCCGCCGGTAGCGTCCCGGTTCCGGGGAGCTTGTGGCTCCTCGGTCCCGATCTGCCCCGACGATCTCTCCCGCGCAGTTCGACTGGGGTATCTGCGAGGCATCCTACGCCTTTCCACGCGAAGGTCGCCCCGCCGGCTCGGTCAGTGCTCAGAGGAATCGGGCACCAGGTCATTCGAGGCCACGGCGGAGCGCCGACGCGTGGCCACCGCGATGCCGAGCGCGATCCATGCAAGCCCATTCAGGGCGATGCCTATGAGGGCTGCCGGCGTCCAGATCCAGGCCAGGTCGCCCCGAACGAGCTCAAGACGATCCATGCCGGTGATTGCAAACAACGAGCCGACCGCCAGGGCAAGTCCGCCCCATCTGGCCACCGCCCCGAGCCGCCAGATCGCGAACCCGAAGACGGCGTCCGTGAGCCACATCGCGGCGCCCGCGTAGAAGAAAATGAGCCGGAAATCGGGGTCCGCTTCGGGAAACTGCGGCCGGCCGATGCCGGCGATCACCATGACGAGATACCAGGCGTTTGCGAGGATGACGGCCCCGGCGACCGCCACGGCGACGCGTCCGGTTCCCAGGGCCCCGGCGCGATAGACGGCCACTCCGATGGCGATCGTTCCAACGTTGACGAGGACGAGCCGAACGGCAACAAAGTCCCAGATCCACGGCAGGTTTGGAATGAACGCGAGAACAAGGGCAACGCCACCCAGAATGCCGATGACTCCCAACGCGCGCATCGGGATTGACGGCGGCTCCGACAGCGAATGCGCCATGGTTCGATCCCTCCGTAGGTGTTCAGACGTCACTGTGATAGCCAGGTCGCTCAGGGTCCGGAGCCAGATTTGAGCGGGGCCGGCCAGCGCTGACGCAGCACGCCCGGTTCGTGCATCGCGAAGCTGGTCGCCGAAGAGCTGGACCATCTCATCGCCAAAGCGGGCCTGGAATTCCGCGGGATAGAGCCGGAGCAGGCCGCGATAGATTCGCTCGTGGGAAGCGTGGGGCTGGCTCATCCCGGCCCCTCAAATGCCCAGCCGCGAACCGCCTGCACGATCCCGTCCAGTCGCCGAACCTCGGACGCCGCGACCGAACGTCCGAGTCCCGTGAGCCGGTAGTAGCGTCGGCGCTGGTCGTCCATGTCCGGGTCCGGCCGGTCGTCGCTCTCCTCAATCAGCCCGTCCTCGAGGAGCCGGCGGATCGTGGTGTAGATGGCGCCGGGACCAAGGCGAACCGCACCGCCGGTGATCCGGGCGACCTCACCCATGATTGCGTACCCGTGCCGATCCTCCGGCCCGATCGCAAGAAGAATGTGCATGGCCGTCCTCGAAAGGACCGGCGTTGGCTGGGGCTGCGCAGTGGTTTCCATGGCGCGAATATATCGCGATCTGATAGATTGTCAATAGATGCATTCGCCCGCCCGCGGGACCGTGTCAGGCGCGACTCACCCGCTGGCTGGCCGCAGCTGAAGGCCCCGCAGCAGCTGGGCATTGGCTGCGACGATGATCGTGGACGCGCTCATCGCAATGGCCCCGACCGCCATCGGCAGGTCGATCCCCCACGACACGAACAAACCGGCCGCGACCGGGATGGCCACGAGGTTGTAGCCCGTGGCCCAGACCAGGTTCTGGATCATCTTTCGGTAGGTTGCGCGCGACAGCGTGATCGCGCCGACGACATCGCGCGGATCGCTCCTGACGAGCACGATCCCGGCCGATTCGATGGCCACGTCCGTGCCGGCCCCGATCGCGATGCCGACGTCGGCCGTGGCAAGCGCCGGCGCGTCATTGACGCCGTCGCCAACCATGGCCACCTTCCGACCGCCAGCCTGGAAGCCTCGGACGGCGGCGGCCTTGTCGGCCGGCAACACCTGCGCGGCGACCTCGTCGATTCCGAGCTTCGCGGCAACGGCGCTGGCCACGGCCTCGCTGTCGCCGGTGATCATCGCGACCCGGATGCCGAGAGCGTGCAGCCGGCTGACCGCCTCGGCCGATTCGGGTCGAATGTCATCCTCGAGCGCAAGTGCCCCGGCGATCCGGCCATCGATGACCACGTGGAGCACCGTTGCGCCCCGTCCGGACCAGGCATTCGTGTCCAGGTCGGCCGGCGGATCGATGCCGAGATCCGCGAGCAGGCGCGGGCCGCCGACCGCGACGACCTTGCCATCGACCGTGGCCCGCGCGCCCCGTCCCTCGAGTGCCTCGAAGTTCGTGGCTGCCGACGCGGCCGATGGCGCGAGGCCGCGATCCGTGGCCGCCCGGACGATCGCACGAGCCAGCGGATGTTCCGAGTCGGCCTCCACGGCCGATGCCAGCCGAACCATGTCGTCTTCCGAACGACCGTCCGCGGCCAACACGCCGGTGACCGCTGGTTCGCCACGTGTCAGTGTCCCGGTCTTGTCGAAGATGACGAGATCGAGCTCACGAGCTCGTTCGAGGGCCCGTCGGTCCTTGACCAGCAGCCCGTTGCGGGCGCCCAGGGATGTCGAGATCGCGATGACCAGCGGGATCGCCAGTCCCAGCGCATGCGGGCACGCGATGACGAGTACCGTCGCCGTTCGAACAAGGGCCCCTTCGGGGTCGCCGATGAACCACCAGATCGCGAGCGTGGCGATGCCGGACGCCAGGGCGACATAGAACAGGAGCGCCGCAGCTCGATCGGCTAGAGCCTGCGCCCGCGATGCCGATGCCTGGGCTGAGGCCACGAGCCGCATGATCCCCGAAAGCGCCGTTGCATCGCCGACGGCAGCCACACGGACGCGCAACGAGCCTCCGGCCGCCACGGTTCCGGCGACGACGCGATCTCCCGATGCCTTTGCGATCGCGCGTGATTCGCCGGTGATCATCGATTCGTCGACATCGGCACTGCCATCGACGATCTCACCGTCGGCCGGCACGCGTCCGCCTGGCCGTACGAGGACGACGTCACCCACGGCAAGGGCTGCGAGCGCCACGGTCTCGGTCTCGGTTCCGTCGCCGATCACGCGCTCGGCGGTGTCGGGGAGCAGCTCGGCGAGGGCAGACAGGGCGCCCCGAGCCTGGGCGATCGAGCGCATCTCCAGCCAGTGCCCGAGGAGCATGATCGTGATGAGCGTCGCGAGCTCCCACCAGATCTCGACTTCGAACGCGCCGAGCGTGCCTGCCCAGCTGGTCACGAACGCGACCAGGATCGCGAGCGAGATGAGCGTCATCATCCCGGGCTGGCGATCCCGCAACTCACCACGCGCGCCACGCAGGAAGACCAGGCCGCCGTACACGAAGACGATGGTTCCGAGGATGGCCGGCACGAATTCGATCCCCGGGAGTACCGGAAGGTGATATCCGAACCAGGTCGAGATGTCGTGACTGAGCAGCACAACGGGAACCGTCAGCGCCAGCGTCAGCCAGAACTTGTCCCGGAACATGGCGGCCGAGTGACCTTCGTGCCGATCATGGCCAGCGCCGGACATGTCGTGGCCGTCGGCAGACATGTCGCCGCCGGTCATGTCGTGGCCGGACATGCCGTGCCGGCTCGCCGCCGGTTCGCGGCCCGATCTGCTGCCATCGGACCGTGGGTGGTGCGCGTGCTCGTCCATGTCAGCGGGCTTGTGCCGGCTCGGCCTCGACATCGGCTTCGGCGATCTCGCAGATTCCCAGTCCGACCGGCTCCGCCGTGGCGGCGGCACGCTCCGCGTCGAGCTGCGCCTTGATGTCCGGATAGGCATCGCTGAGGCAGCACGAGCAACTCTCATACCAGCGACGCATGCCCTCATCGATGACGAGAAGTTCGTCGCTCGCACGTGCAGGGGCCGGAGTCGCAGCCGCGATGAGTTCCGCGGCGACAGCCGCGGCGGCAGCCCGCGCCGGGTCCTCGATGAATGTGCGACGACAACCATCGCGACAGAAACCGTACGTCCGGGCCTCGTACTCAATGAGGAGGCCCGCCGCCTCGGCCCTGTCGACGTCGACGGTCATCCCGCATATCGGATCGATCAGGGTCTGGGGTCGATTGTTCATGGCAGGTCTCCGGCTTCGATCATTGATACTCCCTGGGAGTATTATGCCGCATGAGCACGACCATTGCACGCCCCGAAGCCGCCGGACTGGTGCCCGTGCCCAGCGGCCCAGCGCCAAACGGCCCAGCGGCCCAGCGCGGCCTGCGAGCGCTCGTCGATTACCGCCACGGCGAGATTCGACATGTGGCGTACTCTTCCGCGATGACCGGTACTCGCGTCGCCGCGTTTTTCGACGTCGATCACACCCTGCTCGACGTCAATACGGGCCTGCAGTGGGCCCGTCACCAGCGACGCGCCGGGATCCTCTCGAAGATGGACATGCTCCGGGCCGCGGTCTGGATGCTTCGCTATCGGCTCCTGGTCGTGGACCAGGAATCGCTGATCGCGCGGGTAGCGTTGATGTACGCGGGCACCCCCGTCGCTCGAGCCGAATCCGAGATGCGGCGATGGTTCGACGCCGAAATGGCGAGATTCGTACGCCCAACCGGCCGAACCCGGGTTGAAGAACACCTCGAGCAGGGCCACGTCGTTGCCCTCATGTCATCCGGAACCCGGTACACCCTGGAACCGCTCGCGGACATGCTTGGCATCAAGTACGTGGTCTGCACCGTCTTCGAGGAAGTCGAGGGATTGCTGACAGGTCGCCATATCGCGCCAGCCTGCGCCGGGGACGGCAAGGTCTCGCTCGCGGAGCGGTTTGCCCTCGAGCACGACATCGATCTCGACGCGAGCTACTTCTACACGGACAGCCACGCGGACATCGGGCTGCTCGAGCGCGTCGGCCTGCCGCGCGTCGTCACTCCGGACCTGCGCCTCCGCCGTCAGGCGAGACGCCGCGGATGGACTATCGAGGACTGGGCTCTCGCCTGAACGCTACGGCGCAGTGAGCATGATCGACGCCACGATGGGCTCGGCGCCCTTGGCATACGGCGCGAACTGATTGGCGGGTGCGGTGAACAGCACGATCAGCGTTGAGCCGTCGAGGTCGAACTCGAAGACCCGCCCGCGCGTCCCGATGGTCAGGAAGAAGCCGGCGTTTGCATCGGCGGTGGACGCGATGGCGACATCGTCGGACACGGTGGTTACGGGCTCGATGTCGATCGACCGCCCCATTCCGAGCGGATAGCTCACCTCGGTCGCGCGTGACACCAGGAGGTTGGGTTGCGCCGCGAGCATGTCAATGATGCCCTGATTGGGACTGCGCAGGATGGCGAAGTCGGGTGGGAATTGATCGGGCCCACTGGTCAGGTAGAGCAGGTCCGTCTCCTCGTCCCTGAGGCTGAACCCGTCCGGGATCGTGAATGCGATGCCCGGCGACATGTACGCCGACACGTGCGTCCCAGACTCGAGCGGTCCGAGCGGCAGGAGATCTGATCCGGTGCCGGGCAGGACCGACGGGGGCGGATCGGTCAGGGCAAGAACGGTTCCCGTTGGGCGCGGCAGACTGGTCTGGGGTGGCGGCTCATATCCTGTCGTCGTCACACTGCCACCGCAGGCAGCAAGGATCAGGGTGAGGGCAGCGATAAGCCCGGAGGACCGACTCGCCCATCGGCGGTTGCGTGATCCATGCGAGACCTGAACGAGGTGGCGCATTGCCTCCCCTTGCTGTAGCCGGCAGTCGCGGGCGCCCTTCAGGCGCAGCACCCAGGTGCCGATGATCCCATGAAGGGTAGCCCGCTATCGCTTGGCATGCTTCGTCGGTGCGACTCGCGATCGAGCCGGCGGCGGCGTACGGAGTGCCGAGCGCCAAGACCCAGGCCTACCGCTCCTGGATGGTCGTCGGGGCACCGTGGATCGCAGGGATCGATCCGAGTCGGCCGGCCTGATAGTCCGTGACTGCCTGCATCAGCTCTTCGCGCGTGTTCATCACGAACGGGCCCATCCAGGCAACGGGCTCGCCGATCGGTCGCCCGCCGAGGATGAGGACATCGAGGTTCGGGCTCCGCATCTCCTGCTTCCCAAGCGGAAGCGCGGAGATCGTCAGGGCATTGCCCCGCCCGAAGACCGTGAGCTGACCGGTCTCGACCGGCACGGCCTCAGATCTGAACCCGTACGAAGATCCGCCTGAGCCGCCCGTGCGAGATGCGCCCGTATCGCCGACCGTGCCGCGGCCGGCCATGACGTAGGCAAGGGCGTTGTAGTCGGCGCGCCACGGCAGCGTCATGCTTGCTTCAGGGCTGAGCGTGGCGTGGATCAGGGTCATCGGCGTGTAGGTAGAGCCGGGGCCGGAGAGCTCACCGAGCTCGCCGGCGATGACCCGGATGAGGGCCCCGCCATCCGGCGTGGATGCGAGGCCGACTTCGGTCGCTCGGATGTCCTGATAGCGCGGCGCGGAGAATTTCTGCGCGGCGGGCAGGTTGACCCAGAGCTGAAACCCATGAAACAGCCCGCCCTTGGTGACGAGCCATTCCGGTGGCTTCTCGATGTGCAGGATTCCCGCCCCGGCGGTCATCCATTGCGTGTCGCCGTTGGTGATGACGCCGCCGCCACCGTTCGAATCGTTGTGCTCGAAAACGCCATCGATCAGGTACGTGACCGTCTCGAAGCCGCGATGAGGATGCCACGGCGTGCCCTTCGGCTCACCGGGCGCGTAGTCGACCTCGCCCATCTGATCCAGGTGGATGAACGGGTCGAGTTCGGCCAGATCGACGCCGGCGAACGCGCGTCGGACCGGAAAGCCCTCTCCCTCGAAACCTCGGGGCGCGACCGTGACGCTCTCGACCGCACGTTGCCGAGCGATGAGCGGATCGGGCGTCGGGATGCGCGGAAGGACGGTGATGTCGTCAACGGTGATGGCCGGCACGAGAATGGTTCCTGTCTGGCGGCCGATCGGCCGCCGCTGCTGTCCGGCGCTGCCGCCGGGCCGTTTGCGTGGTTACGCAAATAGTTGCGCAGTCAACAGTTCTTGTCAAGGCTGTGGCTGCGTCAGCCCGAGGGATCCCCGTCGTCGAGGCGGTGCCGATCAGCGGACGACGGGATCTCCGGGACCCACACCAACACGACCCTGCTCAGTTGCCGCAAGCGGGCCGTCCGTCGCCTCGTGTCCTCCGCCATGTCGGGCCTCACCGATCTCGTGGTGTCGGTGGCATCGAGCCTCATACGTCTCCGCGGCAGCATCGTCGAATCCACCGATCACCACGAGCGGGTCGTCGATCGCAGCCGGGCGACCTCCGACGAGGCGCTGGGTTCGTGTCGCAGGATCGCCGCAGAGGACGCAGATCGCGGTGAGCATCGTCACGGCGTCCGCATGGGCGAGGAGGATCGGCATCGGCCCGAACGGACGGCCCGCGAAATCAAGGTTGAGGCCGCTCGCAATGACATGGCGACCGCTGTCGCGGAGTGCCAGGACGATGTCCACGAGCTGGGTATCGAAGAACTGGCCCTCCTCGATCCCGACCATGTCGGCGTCGCGCTCGCGGGCGAGGGCGAGGATCCCGGACGGCTCGTTCGGATTGACCATCACCGACGGGTAGCGCGCCTTGGACCGGCTCTCGGCGAACTCGCCGGGTGTTCGATCGTCGATTTCGGGTCGAACCAGCAAGATTCGACGGCGCGCCACCTCGGCCCGGCGCAGGAGCCGGAGCAGCTCATCGGTCTTGCCGGATGACATGCAGCCGGCAATGACGTGGAGCCAAGGGTCGGCACGGAAGGGCATGGCCTGAATCTACCGGGCGGGGCCGGCTTCTGCTCGCCCTGGCCCCGTTGTGCTCGACGGGGCGCCGACGCCCGCCCAAGTCCCGCCGAGCCCCGCCTCCCGGGCGGCCACCAGCGCGCCGAAGACCTATTCGACCGGGTTGAACAGCCTTTCGATGCGGGCGACGGATTCATCCAATCGTGCCTCGCTGATTCGACCGGAGGCGACGAGCCCGAGCACTGCCTCGATCACATGGTCGACGATGTCGGCGTCGTAGACCTGCTGGTTCGCGAACAAGAGCAGATCGATGCCGGCCTCCAGCGCGAGGGCGATGGCCTCGTCCGCTCCGAAGGCCTTGGTGATCGCGGCCGCCTGGAGATCGTCGCTGAGCACGACCCCTTGCCAGCCCAGTTGCCCGCGAAGGAGTCCCGTGACCGTGGGCTTCGACAGCGCGGCCGGCCGGCCGGGGTCGAATTGGCCATTGATGATGTGCCCGACCATGACCGCGCTCGGCAGACCGGCAGTGATCAACTCCTGGAACGGCTGCAGCTCGATGTCGGTCCAGACCTTGGTCACGTCTACGATCCCGCGGTCCGTGTTGCCCGTCCCGCTCCCCTCCCCGGGAAAGTGCTTGATGGCGGTTCGAATGCCGGCACTCTCCTGGACCTCGATGACCGCGCTGGCCTGGGCGACCACCACGACCGGATCGGCGGAATAGCTTCGACCCAGGGCCCCGATCGCGGGGTTGGTGGGATTCAGGTTGAGATCGACGACGGGCGCAAGGTTGAAGTCGATCCCCGCCCCGGCGAGCGTGACCGCGGTCAACATTGCGGCGTTGGTGGTGTACTCGAGATCATTCCGAGCCCCGAGGTCGGCTTCGGATGACGAAGACGGGTAACCGTTGCCCGGATTGAGCCGCGCGACGCGGCCGCCCTCCTGGTCCACGGCGATGAGGAATTCGGCACCCACCGCTCCAGTGAGCGCCGTCGAGCGAAGCTGTCCGGTCAGAGCAGCGAGTTGCGAAGGGTCCTTGATGTTGCGACCGGCAGTGGCGGTCAACTGATCTCGATCGAACAGGATGACGCCGCCGAGCTCGCCGGCCGCGATGGCCCGCATGAACGGCTCGCTCGGGGTGAGCGTCGTGCCCCGAAAGCCGACGATCAGCATGCGCCCGATCTTCCGGCGAAGTGCCGCGAGCGCTGCTTCCGTGGATTCGGGCGATGGCAGGTCCGACGGGCCGGCCGATGGCGAAAGGCTCGGCGGCGGAGACGCGGTTGCGGCAGCGGATCCTCGAGGGGTTGGCGTCCCGGACCCTTCAGAACAGGCCGCCACGAGCGCGCCGAATGCGGTCGCGAGACCGGCGAGGAAGTGCCGCCGCGAGAGCACGTTCGTCAGGCGGTCCGTCCCAGGATCTCGGTCAACATCCGGACGAACTTCGGCTCGTTCGCGCCCATCGCGAAGTGCACGTTGGCCGGACGCCCGCTCCGGAACCGGAAGTCGCACACGGTTCGGCCCAGTGACAGTTCGGCATCGGTTTCCACGTCAACCGGGATGAACGCTGTCGTGATGATCGTCGGGTCGATGACCGCGCAGACGGCCAGGGCGTCGTGCACGGGCGCGGCATTGGATCGATGCATCGGTTGGGTGGCGTCGTAGCCCTCGATGCGCTTCTCGACGAACCGGGCCGCGGCCTCGGCCGCCGGCGTTCCGAGGTCGCGCAGCATCTGGCAGTCATCAAGTGACACGAGAGCCTGATGGGTTGCATCGAGCGGGACCATCCGGATCGGACGACCGCAGTTGACGACGAGCCGGGCCGCCTCGGGATCCAGCCAGATGTTGAACTCGGCGGACGCGGTGGAGTTGCCGTGGTCATGCGCCCCACCCATGATCACGATCTCCGGGATCTTCTCGAGGATGGCCGGCGCTTTCTGGATGGCCATGGCGATATTGGTCATCGGCCCAACTGGCACAAGGGTGATGTCGCCGTCCGAGGCGAGAAGCGTCTCGATCAGCCAGTCGACCGCATGCCCGGACTGCAGCTTCGCGGACGTCGTGGGCGGCAGGTCCAGCAGGTCGCCGTGAATGCGGCCGGCCGGGTTGAGCTGGGCCATTTGCGCCCTGGCCAACGGGCGGTCCATGCCCTGGTGGACCGGAATGCCCGGCAATCCGATCCAGTCGAAGACCCGCAGCGTGTTCTCGGTGCAGTAGTGAACCGCCGTGTTGCCGTTGACGGTCGTCGCTCCGACGAGCTCAATGTCAGGGGACAGGGCCGCAACCATGAGCGCAACCGCGTCATCGGTTCCGGTATCGACGTCGAGGATGATCTTGGTGGTCATGGCGTCAAGTCTGCCCGATCTGATCGCTACGTGGCGCGCGATACCTCAAGCGCGCGGATCGCAGCACGGACGCGATCAGGCGTGGCTGGCACCGTCGTGATGCGGGCTCCGGTGGCGTGGTGAATGGCCCCCAGGATCGCGGGCGCCGTCGGAACGAGCGCCGGCTCCCCCACGCCTTTCGCGCCGTACGGGCCAGCCGGCTCGTGATCCTCAATCAGCAGACACGTGATCGGCGGGATATCACCGACCGTGGGGATCAGGTAGTCGTGGAGGTTCTCGGTCCTCCCAGGTACGTAGGCTTCCATGAGCGCGAGGCCCAGGCCCTGGGCGATCCCACCATGAATCTGACCCTCGACCTGGGTCGGGTTGATCGCCCGCCCGACGTCATGCGCCGCGACGATCCGGAGCACGCGCGTGGTCCCGAGCACCAGGTCCACCTCGACTTCGGCGATCTGGGCACCGAACGCGTACGTCGCATAGGGATGACCCTGGCCATCGGCGTCGAGGGGCGTCGTGGTCGGGTCGAACAAGCCGCGGCCCAGGAGCACCGGGCTGGCCGACGCGTCCGTGGCCCGGACCGGCGGCAGCTCCGCCAGATCGATGACGACGGGCGCGCCACCCGGCTCGGTTACCATCGCTCGTCCGGTGCCCAGGGTGATGGTGGCGTTCCCACCCGCCTCGGCCAGTTGCAGGATCTGGGCACGCAAGTCCTCACCCGCGAGCCTGGCGGCGTTACCCGACACGAATGTCTGGCGGCTGGCGGACGACTTGCCGGCGTCTGCCGTCCGATCCGTGTCACCGGAGACGAGGCCGACAGTTTCGGCGGCAACCCCCAAGGCATCCGCGGCGATCTGGACCATGACCGTCGATGCCCCCTGCCCGATGTCGACTGCGCCCGAGTAGAGCGTCAAGTCGCCAGTGCGATCGACGCCCATCTCGATCGTGGACGGGTTGGTCATGGATGTGTTGCCGATCCCGTACCACATGGCCCCGATCCCGATGCCACGGCGCATGGGGCCTGCCCCCGCTATCTGGGCGAGGTTCCAATCCTCCGCCGCCACCCGCCACGAGGCCCACTGCGGCCGAAGGGCCTCGAGACAGGCGGGCAGTCCGGCACTCGCCCGAAGGGCCTGGCCCGTGGCCGTCACCGAGCCCGCGCGCAGGGCGTTTCGAAGCCGGAACTCGAGGGCGTCGATACCGAGCTGCGCCGCGAGGTCGTCCATGAGCGCCTCATGCGCGATCGCGGCCTGCGGAACCCCGAAGCCGCGGAAGGCACCCGCGGGCGGGTTGTTGGTATGGATGGCGCGGGTCGTGGCCAGGACCGCGGGGACCGCATACGGGCCCATGGCATGGACGGGGACGCGATTCGCCACCGTCGGACCCCATGACGCATACGCCCCGGTGTCGAAGTCGCCGTGAAACTGGAAGGCGGTGAGGTGTCCATCCGCATCGGCACCCGCCCGCGCCCGGATCCTCGACGGATGACGCTTCGGGCTCGCGGCCATCGACTCCGGCCGCGTCCAGATCGCCCGGACCGGTCGATCCAGCAGCCACGCTGCCGTGGCGACCAGCGGGTGGACCGACATGTCCAGCTTGCCGCCGAAGCCGCCGCCGACGGCGCTCGGAATGATCCGGACCTGGCCGGGTCGCAGGCCGAGAATGAGCGCGACCTCGTCTCGATCCATATACGGCGTCTGGGTGCTCACGAACAGCTCGATCCGATCCCCGACCCGGCGCGCCGAGCCGGCTTCGGGCTCGATGTACGCATGCTCGACGAACGTGGTCTCGACTTCGACCTCAGCGGTGACGAGTGAACGTCCGAGAACGTTCTGGACATCGCCACGGGCAACCCGCCCGCTGATCAGCACGTTCGATGGCGCGTGGCCATGGAGCAGCGGGGCACCTGCGGCGGTGGCTGCGTGCATGTCGCCGATTATCGGCAGCGGCTCCCATTCGATCGGCACGTCAGCGTCCGCGATGCCTTCGATCGTTGCGGCATCGCCAACCAGCGCGAGGACCGCCTCGCCGCGATGCCGAACCTCGCCGTCCGCAAGCGCCGGCTGGTCCTTGCCGGTTGCGTAGATCCCGTACCGGTTCTGGCCCAGGATGTCGGCGGCCGTGAGGACCATGGCGAGCCCCGCGAACCTGCGTCGCAGGGGCTCGAGGTCCCCGATCCTGAAGCGTGCCCTTGCGTGCGGCGACCGGACGCTCCGAAGCACCAGAAACTCGGCCGGTGGCTGGTCGGCCCCGTAGATGGCGCTGCCGGCGACGCGCTCGATGCCATCGACCTTGGCGAGCCGGGCTCCGACTGCCGGCCCGCTCGCAACCACGGACGCGCTGGCCCGTACGGATGCGGCTGCCTGCGCGGCCCTCTGCGTGGTGGCCTGTGCGATCGCCTCGACGACCTTCCGGTAGCCGGTACACCGACACAGGACACCGCCGATGGCATCGGCAATCTGTGCCTCGGTCGCGGCGTCCAGCCCCTCGAGCACCTCCTCGGCCGCCATGAGCATGCCCGGGGTACAGATCCCGCACTGGGCTGCGCCCAATTCCAGGAATGCTTGCTGCAGGCCCGAGAGGTCGGCGAATTCGCGCGGGGCCGCGCCCGCTGCGACACGTGCCCCGCCGGCGCCCATCCCTTCGATCGTCCGCACCTCGCAACCGGCAACCTGCGCCACCGGCACGAGGCAGGCACACGCCTGCTGTCCGTCGATCCGGACGGTGCACGCGCCGCAATCCCCAGCGTTGCAGCCGATCTTGGTGCCAGTCAGACCGAGATCGTCCCGGAGCACGTCGGCGAGCCGCCGCATCGGCTCGACCTCGAGCTCGACCAGGCCGCCATTGACCTGGAATCTGACCCAGACCGTCATGCGACCAGTTCCTCGAGCGCGCGTCGGACCAATGTCTCGGCGGCCTCGCGCCGGTAGACCGCCGAGCCGCGAACGTCGTCGATCGG
Organism: Chloroflexota bacterium; assembly: GCA_039933295.1. Classification (GTDB taxonomy): domain Bacteria; phylum Chloroflexota; class Limnocylindria; order Limnocylindrales; family CSP1-4; genus UBA5189. The sequence goes on along the minus strand of JBDTOJ010000170.1, from coordinate 12,690 downwards.
CGACAGGCCGGCCAGGTGCTCCGATCGCACGCTTGCTCCGAGGCCCGGCGCGGCGGGCAATCCACGGAGGGTGGCCTCGAGCTCAGGGAGGCGCTGAGCAGCCGCGGAACACGCACCGACGGCAACGCGCGCCGCGGTGATACGCCGAGCGGCATCAACGGAAAGGACGGCGGCCACCATCGCGATCGAGATGACCAGGTACGCCCGCGATCCGAGCTTCAGGAATGTGGCGCGTGTCGCGGCGTCCGCCAACGGGACGAACAGCCCGGTAACGATCTCGTCGACCTCGCGAACCGTCGTCCGGTTTCCGGTCACGAACGCGGCAACCGGCACTCGCCGCTCTCCACGGACGGAGGCCAACGTGACCACGGCATCGAGGGCCAACAGGTTCGGCGTCCCATCAGCGGCCGGCGAGGCATTCACGAGGTTGCCAACGACCGTGGCCCGGTTCTGGATCTGGCGGCCACCGACCGCCAGCGCCGCGCGACGCAGCCCGTCGAACAGCGGAGGGAGCGGCGTGGTCGCCACATCGGTCCAGGTCGCCAGCGCGGGGATCTTCCACCCGCCTTCGACATCCTCGATGCTGCGGAGGCCCGGAATCGCGGAGATGTCGACGACATCCTCGTGGGCGACCCGGCCGACACGCACTGGGTAGTGATCGGTCGCGCCGGCCACGACGACAGCTGGCCGCCCTTCCTCCCGGGCGCGCGCCAAGGCCTCGATGGCTTCCGTCACGGTGGTGGGACGCAGGTAGCTGCCCATGACGATGCCGGGCGCTAGGCCACGATCAGCGGCAGGACCCGCTCGGCCAGAACGTTGAGATCGCGGAAGTCCCATGTGAGTGGATTGAGGATCAGGTGGTCTACGCCACCGAGGGCGGCCACCTTCCCCCGGATCTTTTCAGCGACCTCCTCGGCCTCGCCGAGCAGGTAGAACTGCTGCCAGTATTCGAGGTCCATGCCCGAATAGACCGAGAACGCTCGCGCCGCGGTCTCCGGGTTCTCGCCCGGACCCAGGATGTGGACGAAGTTCGAATAGACCTTCGACAGCTCCTCGGGTCGCCGACCGAGCTCGATCATGTAGCCACTGATCGCGGCCCAGTCCTCGGCCACCATCTCGGCCGTCGCCGAGGAGTGGGGCACCCAAGTCGTGGCGTACTTCGCGATCCTTCGGAGGACCGGTTCGATGGACGGCACGTCCTGGCCATAGATCCGGGCCGATGGCTGGGTGCCGCCACCGATCCAGATCGGTGGGTGCGGCCGCTGGATCGGCTTCGGGAAGACCGAAAGATCCTGGAACTGGTAGTGCCGGCCCTCGTAGGTCACGTTGTCGCCGGCCCACAGCGCGGTGATGGCCTCGAGCATCTCGGTCATCCGCCGTCCGCGCTCGCGATACGGGATCCGGAGCGCCGCGAATTCCGCTTCGTTCCAACCGACCCCGACGCCCAGCACGGAGCGACCGCCGGACAGGACATCGAGGGTCGCCCACTCCTTGGCGAACGCAACGGGATCGCGGAATGGCAGGACGAGGACCATCGTGCCGAGCCGCATCGTTCGAGTCACGCCGGCGAGGGCACTCAACAGCGCAACGGGCTCGAGCCAGGCCACCCGGTAGGCCGGCGGCGCCACGAGCAGGTGATCGATGAGCATCGCGGTCTCGAACCCAAGGTCCTCGGCGTGGCGCAGGTAGGCGCCCATCTGGTCGAGTGAGGGCCCACCGTCAGGGACGGCGAAGGACGGCAGGCGCAGCCCGAACTTCATCGTCAGTGCCCGCCTGCCGTGGCCCCGGCCGCGCCGATGACCTCTGCCGCGCGGGTTGCCGGCGCCGTGTTCCGGCTGCGACCGATCATGACGACGCCATCGATCAGGACCATCGAGATGCCGGGCAGATCGCCAACGGCGAGTGCCCCGAGCGCCGTGTCCGCATAGGAGCCGATCGGGGCATCGATCAGGCACAGGTCGGCCGCACGTCCAACCTCGATCCGGCCGACATCGAGACCGTGGACCCGGGCGGTATTGCCCGTCGCCATGGCAATCGCAATCTGGGGGGCGATCCCGCCGAGCGATGCCAGGTGGGCCATCGTCCGAAGGATGCCGAGCGGAATGACCCCGGACCCCGACGGCGCATCGTTGCCGAGGATCACGCGATCCAGTGCGCCGAGATCCGCTGCCAGCGTCGCGGCCAGGAGCGCGGCTCGGCCATTCCCGCACTGGACGATCTCGATCGCCATGTCTGAGCGCACGAGGCGTTCGATCTCATCGTCCGGTAGTGCCGTGGTGCCGCCGTTGATGTGGCCGACGATGTGCGGTTGCGCCTCGAGGATGGCATCGGCCCCGATCGCGCTGGAGCCGGCGATGGACGGGCCGCCCGTATGGAACGTGACCGTCATTCCGAACTGCTTCGCCCAGGCGACCATCGGCGCTGCCTGTGCGCCGGTCTTGACGCTGCCGAGTCCGATCTCGCCGACCAGGCGGACACCCGCGGCGGCCATCTCCTCGAAATCCCGCTCCACGAGGCCAAGTTCGAGGATAGGGGCGCCGGCGTGGACCTTGACCCCGGCCGGCCGGAAGTTCTGATAGCTCTTCGAGGCAACGATCGCGAGGGCCTTGAGGCCAACGACATCCTTCGGTCGCCCGGGCAGATGGACTTCGCCGGCCGAAACGACCGTCGTCACCCCGCCATGGAGCCCGGATTCAATGAAGTCGATGGTCCGCTGGCGGGGTGTGAAATCGCCGAATACCGGATGGGCGTGGGAATCGATGAGGCCCGGAATGGCCGTGGTGCCGCGCGCGTCGATGACCTGATCCACGTTGGCCGCGGGACCGGCTGAAAGGTCCCGCCCGATCGCCGCGAACCGGCCGTCCTCGATGAGGATCTCGTCCGCGTCGGCCAGTGGATCGGCGACATCGCCGGTCACGAGCTGCCCGATGTTGCGAATCAGCGTACGCATCAACTCAGCCGTAGCGGGACGAGCCGGCGGCTACCGGAGACCGTCTTCGCCGACGGCATCCTCAGCTCGGAGACCGCCCACGCGCGCATGCGGACGACCACCGTCCGTGACCGCCAGCGCGAGCAGCAGTTCGTCCGAGGCAGGTGCATCCGGAACGCGGATCTCCACCGCATCGAAGTGACTGCGGACCAGCATCGCCTTGATGTGGTGGACGGGGATATCGAGCGAGGCGCCCATGGCTCCGCGCTTCTTGACGGAAGGGAGGATCGACACGCCGCCGACACGGCCGCGGGTGGGAGCGCCGAATTTCGGGTGGAGGACGGCGGCGACGTGTTCGACTTCGCCCTGCTCGCCCACGATCCCGCCCTTGCCGTAGGCCTCGACCGGCGTACCAAGGGCCTCCTGGCAGCGACGCATCAATTCGTCGCCAAGGTATTCACCGAGGTCGACCAACTCGGAGAGATCGTCCGGATTCGAGCCGGCATACGGGTTCTTGACGATGACGGCGACCGCCGCTTTGCGCAGGGGTCGGGCCAGGGGCTTTCCGCCTTCCTCGAGAATCTCCTCGACGAAGGTCACCCATTTGCGAATCGTCACCGTCATCACGCACCTCGCTGCACCAGGATCGTGCGAGTCTACCGCCCGGGACGAGGCGGAGATGTCTCCCTCGCTCGCAGGCCCGGGCGCGCGCCCGTCTGAGCGTGACATGAGCGCGTCGGCGCGTGCATTCTCATCGAGACGCGTACGATGCACGGACGGACCCGCGTCGGGGCCACCAAACACGATCGAGGGACAATGACGAAGCACTCCAATTTCGAGCGCCAGCGCCGCGAAACCGAGACCGCCCGGATCCAGGAAATCGAACGCGCCTGGCAGGGCAGCATCCCGGCGCCGATCGCCACCGAGTTCGCCGCCACCTTGAAAGCCGCCAAGGCGCGCCCCGCACACGTGCCCGCGCCGGACATGGCGCCAGGAACCGCCCCGCGACCACCGCGCCCGGGACACGAGCCCAAGCCCAAGAAGGACGACGCGCCGCCGCGTCGACGGTCCTAGCCCGTGCGACGGCGCAAGGTCACCTATCCGCCGGCAAAGACAGCTACCAAGGGCCCACCGCCGGTTCTCGGCGCCACCGACCCGCGGAATCCTCTGGGTCGCACCGTTTCGATCAACCTTGATGCCATCGGCGGCCGGTCATCGATCGGCCTCGGCGACAAGGTCCGCATTCTGACCGGCCTGTACGCGGGCGAGGCAGCAGTCGTCGAATCCGAGGCCAGCGGGGTCATTCCCGCGGTCATGGTCCGAACCGAATCCGGCCGAACCCGTCGATCCCGCACTGTTGATCTGGAGCCCATCCGCCCGGGCAGCAGTCCTGCGGCCGAAGCCCCGGAGCAGGTGCCGGCCGAATCCTGATCGCACGTCGATGGCGATCGAGGAACGCACCTCCTGGGAGCTCGAGTCGTGGCTGCCGCCGACGGCGGTCCTCGCCGCGATCGTCGATTTCTCGGCCAATCGGGCGCTGATCTGGAAAGAATCCTCGCATCCGAAGGTCCTTGCGATCCACGCAACCGGCCCGACCTGGGCGGACGTGACGGAAGGCGTGACGGTGTCGTGGAGCCGTGAGCACTACGACTGGTCCCGACCCGGGATCGTGCGCCTGACGCAACTCGATTCGAACGTCGCTGAACCGGGCGGAACCATCCAGTACACGCTGACCGAGGTTCGCGGTGGCACGCTCATTGCCTGCGCGCGTGACCGGACCTATCGCGCCACGTTCGACGGGATCCTCGCCGGCCTGTTCATGCGGAGCTTCGGGAGCCGCGTGCTGCGCTGGCAATTCGGGCGCGGCCTCGCTCGGGCGGCGGACATCCACGACGTCCGACCAATGGACCCCGCTCAGGGGCAGTAGACCTGCCAGTCGGGTGTCGGAAGGGGCTCACTGAAATAGCAGGTGGTCGGCGTCCCGACGGGATCACCCGCGACCCTCCCGTCATCGTATCGGCAGCCGTTGATGAAGTTGTCCTGGGCATAGCAGGTGTGGGCTGTCGGCCTGCTCGGCGAGGGTGTGGGTTTGGGCCCAAGCGCGCCTGCAACGCCGATGACACCGACGATCAGGACGATTGCGACCGGCCACAACTTGAGCGCCTTGTCCGCTCCACCCTTGTTGGGGTTCACCGTGACCGGGTCGAAGACGTCCTGCTCGGTCGGGATCATCCCGTTCTCGTCCGCGGCGGCCTGGCGGATGTCCCACATCCCGGTGCGCCGTCGCTCCGGGAACTTGAGGATCCCTGTCCGGATGGCCTGGCGCATGGTCCGCCACGGGATCCCGGTCCACGCATTGCAGTTCATGCAGGCCATGCCATGGCGCAACCAGAGCGGCATGAACGGGATGGTGAACACCGAAGCCCACCAGACCTTGCGGATGAGTTGATGCGGACCCGTGACGCCGCACTTCAGGCATTGCTCGGTCTTGAGACCAAGGACCGTCCGGTGGCGCTCATAGCCATAGAAGATCAACTGGCTGCCTCCCGGAGGCATTGTGCCGATCCGGAGATCGTCGCGTGCGTCCCACTGACCGCACGGAACTCGACCGCCAGTCAGGGAGGTTTTCGGTGACGAAGGCGATCAAAGCTGCATCTCTTGCTATTGGCTCATAGCATTGGCACAATACCTATCTATTGAATCCATCAGCTCGTGAGGTGATCGTCGGGTGGACGGCCAGGTTCGCGTCGGCCAGGCGGCCGAGATGCTCGGCGTTACCGTCGAAACGCTGCGGCGCTGGGAGCAAGAGGAGCGAATCAACTTGACCCGGTCGGACGGGGGCCAGCGACTCGTCCCGATCACCGAGATCGTCCGCCTCCTGCGCGATCGGCGACGCGACAGTCCGGACCCGCGTTCCGCCACCCAATCGGCGCGCAACCGGTTCACCGGTGTGGTGACGCGAGTCGAGGTCGACCGCGTCGCCGCCGTCGTCGAAGTCCTGGCCGGGCCGCACCGCCTTGTGAGCCTGATGACGGCCGAGGCCGTGACGGAGATGGACCTGAAGGTCGGCGATGCGGCGATCTGCGTCGTCAAGGCAACGAACGTGATCGTGGAGCGGCCGCGTTGACGCGTCCGCGACAACAGAACGTGCTGGCCCTGGCGATCACCCTGGCGCTGACGGTCGCCCTTGCGGTCGCCTCCTGCGGGCCTGCCTCGCCATCGGGTGCCCCGTCACCGGGTTCCCATTCGCGGGTCATCACTGCGTTCGTCGCGGCCTCGCTGCGCGACGCGATGGCCGCTGCGACGCCGACCTATGCCGACGCGACCGGAGTAGGCCTCGACACCTCCGCCGATGCATCGACGGCGCTCCGCGTCCAGATCGAGCAGGGTGCCCGGGCCGATATCTTCCTTTCAGCGGATACGAAGAGTCCGGACGCGCTGCTGACGGGCGGTCTGGTCATCGGGGGCGTCGTGCCGTTCGCGCAGAACAGCCTGGCGATCATCGTTCCGAAGGGCAATCCGGCCGGAATCAATTCCGTCTTCGAACTCGGGCGCCGTGGCCTGAAGATCGTGGCCGCCGGCGATGGCGTCCCGATCTCCACGTATGCCGCGGCCCTGATCAGCAACCTCGCCGTCGATGCGCAGGATCCGTCCAGTTTCGCGGCCGCCTACGCCGCGAACGTCGTTACCCGAGAGGACAACGTCAAGGCCGTCGTGGCAAAGATTGCCCTCGGCGAGGGCGATGCCGCGATCGTCTATGCGACCGATGCCCTGGCCGAGCGGTCCGTGAGCACGATTCCGATTCCCGATGGTTCCAACGTGCTCGCAACGTATGCGGGCATCGTGCCGACCACCGCCCTCCATCCCGACGCCGGACGCGCATTCCTGACGTGGCTCGCCGGCCCATCGGGCCAGGCGATTCTGGCTCGGTTCGGGTTCGTGCCCCTCGTCGCGGCGCCATCGTGATCCGTCGTCTCGCGGTCGTGCTCGCCGCGGGAGTGCTGGTTGCCCTCCTGTTCACGCCGGTGGTCACGTTGCTCGGCCGCGCGGTCGGCACTGGGGCTATGGTCGGCGTCGCGCAATCGCCTGTGGTCCTCGAGGCGCTTCGCTTGTCCCTGGTCACGACGGGCATCAGCCTGCTCTTCACCATCGCCCTCGGCACTCCCCTCGCCTACCTGCTCGCACGACGGGCGACCCGCCTTACGGCGATCATCGAGGTCGTCGTCGACCTGCCGCTCGTGCTCCCGCCGTCCGTGGCGGGCCTGGCGCTCCTCCTGGTCCTCGGGCGCCGGGGGTTGATCGGAGAAGGGCTCGATGCCGCGGGCGTGGCGATCCCGTTCACGACGCTGGCAGTGATCATCGCCCAGGTCTTCGTGGCCGCCCCGTTCTACGTCCGTGCGGCGCGCGCCGGGATCGCCGGCGTCTCACGCGACCTGCAGGACGCTGCGCGCGTCGATGGCGCATCCGAGCTCCGGGTCTTCTTCGATGTGACCCTCGCCCTCGCCCGGCCGGGTATCTCGGCGGGGCTCGTCATGAGCTGGGCCCGCTCGCTGGGCGAATTCGGGGCAACGATCCTGTTCGCCGGCAATGTCATCGGACGAACGCAGACCCTCCCGCTCGTCGTCTACGCCGAGTTCCAGGCAGGTGACCTCGACGCGGCGATCGCGGCGGCCTCGGTCCTGGTGTTCGCCGCTTTCGGTGTCCTGATGGCCGCTCGACTTGCTCGTGGCGGCGGGACCCTCGAACTCGGAGCGGCAACCTAGGCGATCAGCCGGAGCCGCGACGCGGCAGTGCTGCGATGGCCGCGTACTGCGGATGACGCTCCACATAGGTCCGAATGAACGGGCACTTGACCGTAACGCGGAGATCCGACGCGATGGCGGCGTCGAGGACGTGGCGTGCGAGGGCGGCCCCGATCCCACGACCCGCAAATCCGGGCAGGACCTCCGTGTGGATCAGGACCCGACGGCCGCCGAGCAGGCGGTACTGGACGAACCCGGCAAGCTCGGTCCCAACGTGCGCCTCGTAGCGCGTGGCGGCCGAGTGGTCCGTGATGACGGGTTCGGGCTGGTCCATCGCCCAACGATACCGCCACCCGCGCCAGGGTTCGAAGACCACGGATCCTCCACGCCGAATACGTCGCGTCTTCACATCTTCTGCACAGCGGTGATCGACAGTGGGTTCACACCGGCTCGATGTTGTGCCGGAAGACATCAAGCACTCGAAGGGAGTGGGTTCAGGTATGTGGTTCTTCAGGCTTCTCGGAGGCCTTCTGCTGGTCGGCCTGTTCGTTGGCCTCGCAGGGTCGATCTTTCAGGCCGGTGTGGTCGCCGGTGCGGCCGGCGGGTCGGGCGTCGTTGGCGTTCCGTGGTACGGCTGGCAGGGCTTCGGATGGGGATTCGGCGGGTTCCACCTGCTGGGCACGATCTTCACGGTCTTCCTGATCGTGGCGCTGATCCGGTTCGCGTTCGGCGGTGGACGCCATCGCGACGGACACCATGGCTTCGGACGCGGTTGGGAGCATCACGGCTCCATGCCGTTCGGTAGCTGGGAGGATCGAGCACGCGAACGCCATGACGCGTGGCATCGCGGAACTGACTCGGTCCCACCGCAAACTGCTGATGCTCCGGACGCGATCCGATCAACCGGGAACTGACCCGGAACCAAGGCGCGATTCGTCGCTGCCATCCCCCAGCGACCCGGTCGGCCCTGCCGACCGGGTCGCCCGATCTCCCGGCGACTACCATGCAAACCCGAATGCCAACCATCCTCGTTGTCGACGACGAACCCAAGATCGTGCAGATCGCCCGCGACTATCTCGAGCACGCCGGCTTCTCGGTGGAGAGCGCGGCGAGCGGCCCGGCAGCGCTCGAGATCATCGCGACGACGCAACCGGATCTGGTGATCCTCGACCTCGGCCTGCCCGGTATCGACGGCCTCGAGGTGACGAAGCGAATTCGCCAGGCCGGCAGTCTGCCCATCGTCATCTTGACGGCGCGTGACGACGAGATCGACAAGGTCGTCGGCCTCGAACTCGGCGCGGACGATTACCTGACCAAACCGTTCAGCCCAAGGGAACTCGTTGCTCGGGTCCGAGCGGTCCTGCGACGGGTCGAAGCCTCCGCAACGCCCGACGAAACCGATGGGCCGGCGTCCGCCGACCACATTCGAGCACGGGACGTGACCATTGATATTGATCGGATGCGCGTCGAGGTCGCCGGTTCGATCGTCGACCTGACACCAACCGAGTTCCAGCTGCTCGTGGCCCTCGCCCGACGCCCGGGACAGATCAAAACGCGATCCCAACTCCTCGACGCCGTCCACGGCGTCGCCTTCGAATCCTACGAACGAGCCATCGACGCGCACGTCAAGAACCTCCGCAGGAAAATCGAGCCGGATCCGCGCGTGCCTCGCTACATCCTGACCGTCCACGGCGTTGGCTATCGGTTTGCGGACGACCGGGATGCCTGATCGCGGCGCCTGGAACCGGAGACCTCCGCGCCATCGCCCACCATGGTGGCCAACTGACGAACCGTGGCCGCCAATCGGCCCGGATGGTCGCCGAGCCATGGGCCGTCGCCACGGCATGTGGCCGGCGGTCGGTTGTGTCGTTGGCCTGACGGTGCTCCTCGCGCTCATCGCCATCGTGACGATCGTGGGACAGGTGCTCTCGGTCGTCTTCGGATTCGCAGGATTCCAGTCGCGCCCGTTCGCCGGCATCGCGTTCGTCATCCTCGTCCTCGCCGTGGTCGGACTGATACGCGGGTTCCGTCGCCTGGCAAAGCCGATCGGTGCGCTGGTTGATGCGGCACGGCGGGTCGAATCGGGCGATTACGCTGCTCGCGTACCGGAGGTCAATCGAGGTCCGCGCGAGCTCCGTGAGCTGACGCGCGCCTTCAATACGATGGCGTCCCGTCTCGCCGCCGATCAGCACCAGCGTCGGTCGCTCCTGGCCGACATCAGTCACGAGCTGCGGACGCCATTGGCGATCCTGCGCGGCAACCTCGAAGCGATCGCTGACGGGATTCACGAACCCACCGAACAGCATGTCGCCGGGCTGATCGAGGAGACCCGCGTCCTCGAACGGCTCGTTGAGGATCTCCGGACCATCTCGCTCGCCGAGGCGGGAGAACTGCCGCTCCACCGAGAACCGACGGATCCGGATGTGCTCCTCGGCGAAACCGTCGAATCGTTTCGGGCTGCGGCCGAGCGCAAGGGCGTCAGGCTCATCCTCGAGGCGCCGGACAATCTGCCGCTCCTCGACGTTGACCCGGTCCGGATCCGCGAGGTGATCGCGAACCTCCTCGGCAATGCACTCCGCCACACCCGCGAAGGCGGCGCGGTCACGGTCACCGGAGCGCCGGGCGACAACCTCGGCAACGCGACGGACAACGCGAGCGGCGACCAACCAGGTTGCGTGATTTCCGTGGCCGACACGGGAACGGGGATCGATCCGGCACTGTTGCCCAACGTTTTCGACCGATTCGCGCGCGGCGGCGAGTCGCCCGGTTCGGGGCTCGGGCTCGCCATCGCCCGCGACCTTGTTGAGGCCCACGGCGGAACGATTGACGTATCGAGCGACGTCGGGCGCGGGACCACCTTCGTCGTCCGGCTGCCATCGGTCGGTCCGCCGCCGTAGGGGTATCGGCCGGCGCCAGGGCGCGGAGTGGCGCCAGGGCGCGGAGTGGCGCCACCGCGGGGAGTTGAGCCCCCTCGGCGGCGCGCCCTGCTGAGCCATGGATGCGACCCCGTGGCGCCTCGAAGGGCGTTGCCCGTCTATCCTCGGCTGATGCGACCTCTGCCCGCCCCGTTCGACCAGCTCGCTGCAGGGCTGCCTGCGCAGATCGACGTTTCCGGCAGCGAGCTCCTGAACCGGCGGTTGCTGACCAAGGACATGGCCTTTCCGCTCGACGAACGCAGCGCCTTCGGCCTCCATGGCCTGCTTCCGGACCGCGTCTTCTCGATCGAGGAGCAACTCGATCTGGAGCACGAGCACCTGCGACGGAAGACCGATGCGCTCGAGCAGTACATCGGCCTTGCGGCCCTTCAGGATCGCAACGCAACGCTCTTCTACCGGCTTCTCGCCGAGCACATGGAGGAGTACCTCCCGATCGTCTACACGCCCACGGTCGGACGGGCGTGCCAGGAATTCAGCCATATCGTCCGCCGGACCAGGGGCATCTGGCTCACTCCCGCGGATCGAGACCGGATTCCCGAGGTCCTGCGCGCGGCCCCGTACGAGGATGTCCGCTTGATCGTGGTCACGGACAACGAACGGATCCTGGGACTTGGCGACCAGGGCGCGGGCGGCATGGCAATCCCGATCGGCAAGCTTGCCCTGTACACCGCGGCCTGCGGGATCCACCCCGTGGTGACCCTCCCGATCTCGCTCGATGTCGGAACGGACAACCAGGCGCTCCTGGCCGACCCGCTGTACCTCGGATTCCGGGCACCTCGCCTCCGGGGCGCAGCGTACGACGCGTTCGTCGAGGCGTTCGTCACCGGCGTCCACGAGGTGTGGCCCGGCTGCCTCATCCAGTTCGAGGACTTCAAGCAGCACAACGCGCTCCGGATCCTCGATCGCTACCGCCATCGAATCCCGTGCTTCAACGACGACATCCAGGGCACGGCTGCGGTCGTCGTCGGCGGCGTCCTCGCGGGCATGCGACACCTTGGCACCGGGTGGGCCGACCAGCGGATCGTCATGGCCGGCGCCGGCGCGGCCGGAACGGGCATTGCTCGCCTGCTCCGCCTGGCAATGATGGCCGCTGGCATGGCCGAGTCCACCGCTCGTGGTGCGATCGCGCTGGTCGATTCCGTGGGCCTCGTCCACGAAGGTCGCGTCGGCCTCGACGCGGACAAGGAATCACTGGCGATGCCCGCCGATGTCGTTCGTAACGCCGGGCTGATCGTCCCTGGGGGCCTTCGCGGCAATGAGCCAGACCTGCTGGCGGTCGTCACGGCGCTATCACCGACCATCCTGATCGGGACGACCGGACATGGCGGCACGTTCTCCGAGGCGATCATTCGAACGATGGCCTCGGGGACGCCACGACCGATCATCCTGCCGCTCTCGAATCCGACCTCGATCGCGGAAGCCGTTCCGGCCGACGTCCTCGCCTGGTCGGATGGTCGGGCGCTCGTGGCAACCGGATCGCCGTTTCCGCCGGTCTCGTATGCCGGTCGGACCTCGGAGATCGGCCAGGCGAACAATGTCTTCATCTTTCCCGGCGTGGGCCTCGGAGCGATCGTGTCCGAATCCCGCGAGGTCACCGATGAGATGTTCCTGATGGCTGCCGAAACCCTCGCCGGCCACGTGACCGATGATCGGCTCGAGGTCGGTGCGCTCTACCCGAGCGTCGCCGATCTGCGCACAATCTCGAGGGCCATCGCCATCTGCGTGGCTGGCGAAGCGATCCGTGTCGGGCTGTCGCCCCTACCGGCCGATACCGATGTCGATGCCCTCGTCGATGCCGCGATGTGGTGGCCGGCCTATGCGCCGTACCGACGGGCGGTCGTGCCAGATCGGCGGTCGACACGCTCCTCGTAGCACGGCGATCGGCACGACAGACTGAGCCCTAGCCGCTTGCGGCTACCTGCTCCTCGAGCGGTGCGACGTGCGCGCCGAGTTCCGGAAACAGCTTGGCTACGACGGCAACGCCGACGAGGCACAGGATCCCGCCACTGATGACCGAGAGCTGCGTCCCGATCGCCGACGCCACGACGGCCGCCTCCATGTCGCCGACCTGGGGACCGCCCAT
>JBDTOJ010000169.1:0-7267 GCA_039933295.1 Chloroflexota bacterium | reverse complement strand
CGGTCCTCCGGGCCCAGAAGGAGAAGTTCGTCACCCAGGCTGCCGAGCGCGGCGTGCCACCGCAGACGATCGACGCCGTGTTCAAGGCCTTCGAGCCGTTCGAACGCTACGGCTTCAATAAAGCCCATGCGACGTGCTATGGCCTCATCGCGTACCAGACCGCCTACCTCAAGGCGAACTACACGGTCGAATACATGACCAGCGTCCTGTCGGCATTCCGAAGCTCCGAGGACAAGGTCGCGGCCGCGGTGGCCGAGTGTCGTCGCCTCGGGATCGAGGTCCGGCCGCCCGACGTGCATGCCAGCCAGCTCGAATTCACCGTCGAAGGCGATGCCATCCGGTTCGGCCTGCTCGCCATCAAGAACGTCGGCCAGGGCGCGATCGAATCGATCATCGCCGCCCGCGAGGCCGAAGGGCCGTTCCGGTCCCTGACCGATTTCTGCACCCGGATCGACCTTCGACTGGCCAATCGGAAGGTGCTCGAGGCACTGGCCAAGGTCGGCACGCTCAGTACATTCGGGCATCCGGCACAGATCCTCCTCGGGCTCGACGATGCGACCGCCGCGGCTCAGGCGACACAGCGGGACCGGATCAGTGGCCAGACCTCGTTCTTCGACATGGGCGCCACCGATGCCGCGGCCCTGGAGCGACCGCTGCCGCAGACGCCCGAGGCCCCGGGACGGGAGCGGCTGCGCTGGGAGAAGGAACTCCTGGGGCTCTACCTGTCGGAGCATCCCATGGGCGAGGTGGCCGATCGCGTCGGCGACTTCGTGACGGCGTACTCGGCCGACCTCAAGGACGATTCGCTCGACGGTCAGCGGATCGTGGTGTGCGGGATCGTTGTCGGGACACGTTCGATCGTGACCCGCGCCCGAGCGACGATGGCGGTCGTGACGCTCGAGGACCTGCAGGGATCGATGGAGGTCGTTGTCTTCCCGAAGCTCTACGAGCAGACCGGCCCGATCTGGGCCGATGGGTCCATCCTCCTGGTTGCCGGTCGGATCGACCATCGAGGCGACGAGGTCTCGCTCCTTGCGGATCTCGTCACGACCTGGGACGAGGCCGTGGTCAAGGGCCACGAAGCGTTTGCGCGGGATGTCGCGGCCGGCGATCGCGGGTCGTTCCGACGCCGGCCCGGTGCGCCGGGCCAGGCAGGGGACGGCAACAGTAACGGGAGCTCCGGCCGGTTCGAACGGGGGAACGGCGAACGCAACGGATCAAACGGCAACGGCTCCAACGGCAACGGATCCAACGGCAACGGCAACGGCCCGAATGGGTATGCGGTACGTGGCAGCCCGACTGCGGCACCTGCTCCGTCCGATCCGCGGCCGTCGATCGGATACGTATCGCCGTTGCGCTCCGATGCGGCCCCGACGGCCTCGTCGGTCACCGCCCTTCCGCCGATCGCGCCCGCGGAACCGGTCCCGGCCCACGAACCCGCGAACGACCGCGGCCCGGATCCCACGTACGATCATGACGATTCGCCACCGCTTCCCGATGAGGCCCGTCGCCTGGTCGTTGCCGACGCCGCGGCGGCGACCACGCAGATCGAATCGGCGAACGTCGGCCAGATCCTGCACGTCCGGTTCGGCGGGGCTCCTGCCGATCAGCTCGTTCGCGCCATGGAGACGTTCCGCCAGCTTGTCCGCGAGCGGCCCGGCGAGACGCGGGTCGTGGTGCATATCCCGGCTCCCGGAGGGAGCGCCTTGCCGATGGAGCTGAAACAGGCGGTCGCCTACGACGCAGACCTCCTGGCCGAGGTCCAACGCCGCCTCGGGACGGGTATCGCGAGCGCGACACTGCAGTAGTCGCGCTACGGGACCGCAGCGGGCGACGGCCCTCGGGCTCTCAGTCGCGGGTGAGGCGCCGCGCGGCTCGGATCGCGCTGAACTGATCGACGTACGCCTCGCGAACCTGATTGAGCGTGGGGCGATCGATGCCGAGCTCGTGCGCAATCTCGTTGATCGTCTGCGCCTCCGCGCTCGAGATCTCGTCGTCCGCCGCCCCGACCGCGAAAGCGGCTCTGAGCACAGCAAGTTTCTGTTCGTCGGTTGCGAAACCGGCGAATTCGCGGGTCACGAGATAGTCCTCGGTGCCGAATTTCGCCCGTGACTGCAGCTTGGCCATCTGGACCACGAGGACCGCATGTGCCTCGTCGAGCTCTCCGAGATCGCGAACGGCGGCTTCCATGACCACCGTCTCCGCGGGACTGATGTCGAGATCGGCGTGCGCGGCACGGGCCAGGATGTACGCGAAGCCGGCCAGGAACCTGGCCCGATCGGGCGTCAGGGAATCCAGTTTCGCCACGATCCGGCGCACGGTCTCCGTATCGCCGATCGCGGAATCCCGCGTGGCACGGCCAGGGTCCCGTGACTCGGCATCCGGGCCGGTGGCTCCGGCCGGCCGGATGATGCGCTCGAGGAATCCGCTCATCGCCGTGGGGACGTGGGGCGTTGCCGCCTGAAGAGGGTGAACATGCATCTACTCTACCGAGACTCCGCTGAATCCGGGCCCAACTGGCCGACCGGAAGGAACCGCTGCGATCCTCGAGGCGTCATCGGCAGATGAACAACCATACGCGGAGCGCTCCTCGCGTCCAACGGCGGATCGGCATCATGGCGCTCATGGTGCTGGCGGTCGTGCTTGCCGGCTGCAACCGGATCGTCGGCCCGCGCTCGTTCGCAATGTCCGCCTTGACAACGACTGGAGAACCCTGGTCGGTGACCGTAGACGACACGTCCGCTGCCTTGACCGACGCCAGCGTTGATCCCACGCCGTTCTTCGTCGATGCAACCGGCCTGCCATTCAACCCGCCCGGGTCACCGGATATCGTAGTGATCCCATGGACGGGCGGCGCCTGTGATCGGCTTACCACCTTCAATATTGCGTCCCGCGACGGGGGCGGCCTCGTGGTTGCCTACAAGATCCAGGTCGCGCCAGGCGCCTGTGACGCCATCGGCGTCCTCCACCAGCTCGTCCTCAAGACATCGCCCGCCATCCCCGCGGGACGCGTGACGGTCACTCGACAGCCGTAGCCACGCCTCTGCTCGGGAGCCATCGCGACACCAGCGCGACACCCAAACCAACTGCGACGAGCATTCCGAAACCGAACGACACGGCACCGGCCGTGATGCCGCCCGCCAGGACGGCGCCAGCCATGCTGGCTCCGACCACACCACCCAGGTATCGACCCGTGTAGTAGGTCCCGGCGGCCATCCCGACGCGGTCGGACTTGATGGATTCGAAGGCTGCTGCCTGCCGCGGCGGCCCGGACAAGCCCATGCCCAGCCCGACCACGGCGAGCAGGGCACCGACCGCGATGACCGAGCCCGAACCGACTGGGAGGGCAAGTCCGGCCAGGCCAGCGGTCATGACCAACGAACCGCTCGCAACGAGCGCCCTGCGGCCGCGACGGTCCGATGCACGACCACCGAGTGGTGCCACGAGCGCAGCGACGCCTGAGACTCCCAGCAGCACGATGCCGCTCGTTGTTGCTGAGCCCGCGAGGAGCCGCTCGACGAGCATCGGAACGAGAATGAAGCTGGCGTGGAGCACCACGGTATTGCCGAAGATTCCCGCGACTGCCGATGAAAACGCCGGAGTACGGAAAAGCCTCGGATCGACGGCCGGCATCGGTCGACCGAGCTCGAACCAGACGAGGATCGCCGCCAGCGGCAGGATCGCGATCGCTGCGATGAGACCGATCAGCCCGGTATCACCGTGCAGGGCAATCAGGATCGCGACAATCCAGACGGCCAGCAGGACCAGCCCCATGACGTCGAGCGGGGGTCGTCGCGTGAGCGAAGATGTGCCGGCTGCATGAGGGGGTGCCTCCGTGCTGAGCGTCGTCCCGGCCTGCGGCCGTAGCCAGTAGCCAACGGCCACGGCCGCGAGCAGGGCGATCGGGACGGCGACGATGAAGAGGGAGCGCCATCCGAAGGCGCCGACAAGCAGTCCGCCAACGAATGGGCCGGCCGCGGCGCTCGTGGACGTCAACAGGTCGAAGAGACCAAATGCCTCGCCGCGCCTTCGCGGCGGTGCGGCCATCCGGACGATCGCCGCGGAGCTCGTCGATACGAAGGCTCCGCTGACTGCCTGGAACACCCGGGCCAGCTGAAGAAGCGCAAACGACGTAGCGCCGACGGCCAGAAGCGAAGCCAGTCCAAAGACCACCACCCCGCCGAGGAAGACGCGCCGGTGCCCAAATCGATCGCCCAGGGCGCCGCTGATCGGCAGCGCGACCGCCACGGCTCCCAGGTACAGCGTGACCAGGGTCGAGACGGCGGCGGCCCCGAGGTGGAACTCGTCCATCACGCCCGGAAGGGCGACCGCGAGCATCGTCGAGTTGAGGGGGACGAGGATCGAGCCGCTGGCTACGCCGAGCATGATCGGCGAGAGCAGGCGGTCGCTCGGCCGTTCGCTCACAGGAGTCGGACGGTTCCCAGCGTGCCGTCGATCTCGACCGTCGATCCGTCAGGAATACGGGTCGTGGCGTTCTCGATGCCGACGACTGCAGCCAATCCGAACTCGCGCGCAACCACCGCGGCATGCGACAGCACGCCGCCGGTGTTGGTGACCAGCCCGCCCGCCGTCGTGAAGACCGGTACCCATGATGGGTTGGAAGACGGACACACGATGATGTCGCCGGGTTGGAGTCTCGCGAAGTCGGCTGGGCCGAGGGTGACCCGAGCCGTCCCTCGGACGATGCCTGCTGATGCCCCGGTCCCACGAAGCGTCCGAGGGTCATCAGATGTGAAGCGTTCGCCATCGAAGCGATCGGATTCACGCTTGCCGGGATCCACGCCGATGATCCGGGGCGGTGAGAGTGTCGCCCATCGCGCGAGTTCCGCACGTCGCGTCGCGACGAGCGGGCGACGATCGGTCGTGTGTTCGATCTCTGCCCGGACCTCGTCCCGGAAGAGGAAGAGGATCTCCTCCGGGGCGTCGAGACTCCCGTTCGCGACGAGTCTGCGGCCAACGCGCAGGGCCAGAGTCCGGATCCGGGCCTGTGCGAGCCGGTCGATCCAATAGTTGTGGACCTCGGTGAGAGGTCCGATCGCGCGGCCGTAAGCGAGTAGGCGCTCGAACTCGGCCGCCTTGGCGGGCTCTCCCACGAGCCGCGCCCGTACCCCTTCGGCGAGGGCATCGGCCGCCGATCGAAGGCGGAGTCGGCGAACCTCGGCCGCCTCGGGCGGGCTTACGAGATGATGTCCTACCTGGGCGACGAGGATGGCGGGCTCGTCACCCCACGATGCCTCGGAAAGGTCGTCAAACGCCTGGCCGAGGTGGCCGTGGACCTCGAGGAAGGTTTCAAGTTCGGCGAGGAACGCCGGTCCGCCGTCAAGGTTTGCAAGATCGTCCACCTGCACTGCGCGGTGCGATCCGGGAGCGGCGAGGGCGGCGGTCGTGAGCGTCCTTTCGAGTTCAGGATGTGCCCGGGCGGTGCGGGCGAGTCCTTCCACGCCGGTCTCGACATCGAAAAGTTCGTTGGCCGATCCTCCGATGAGACGCACGGCCTCGCCCGGCGGCGCGTCAGGGATCAGCGTGTCGTAGAAGTCCGCCAGCTCTTCGACCGCGGTGTATGGCCCCTCGATCGCAATGAAGTGGATATCCCACATGCGGAGGGTGGCTGCCCAAGCTCGATCCCAGGCTTCTGCGAGTGCTGCCGGAGCAAGTTCCTCGACCCGAATCGTGCGGACTCCGGCTTCCAGTTGGCGGATCTCGGGGAGCGCTTCGTCGCGCCACCAGGCCTCGGTGACCTCGACCTGACGGCGCATTGCGGCCTGCCACCGTTCGGAAATGCCCGGCCGGTCCTCCTCCGGAGCGTTGTGGGCCATCGCGAAATAGGCGTAGCCGTTCCACACCCTGGCCCGCCAGCGCTGCGGAAAGCCGCCGTGGTACGTGTATCGGAAATTGAAGCCTTCGCCGAGCGTGCGGATGTAGTCCGCGGCGAGCGGGCCGAGCGCAAACGGCATGTGCATGTCGTCTCGATCCCAGGTAAGCGTCGGATCGGTCGGGTCCTCCCAGTCCACGGGAAAGTCGGCCGTGCCGGTCAGGATTGCGGGGGATACATCCGGAGTGGTCCCTTGCCCAGGGTCGTCATGCGTCGGCTCGCCCGGCAGCGTGGTGATCGGACGCGCCTGCAGGAGGAACCACTGCCCGCCCGCAGCGGCCGCTTCGATATCAACGGGACCCCCAAAGCCACGTTCCACGTCGAGGGCCAGGCCGGCAAGCTCTCGAAGCTCCGTATCCGCGATCGCGGGTCCGGCCCGCATGTCACGCCCGTCGCCCGGCGTGTACTCGATTGACGCGAGGGTCGACCGGTCCACCACCCACGTATCGGGCGTAATGGTTCCCGACACCATTGCGTCGCCGAGTCCGCGGACGCTGGTGATAACGAGCTGATCCGTTCGACCCGTCACTGGGTGGCGGGTGAAGACCACTGCGGCTGAGGACGCGGGCACCAGGGCCTGGACCACAATCGCCATGCCGCCACCGTCGAGCGCGAGGCCTTGACGCTGCCGATAGGCGATCGCGGGAGCGCTCCACAGCGATGCCCAGCAGCGCCGTACGGCGTCTGCCACGCCGTCCGGCGGCACGTCGAGCTCCGTTTCGTGAAGACCCGCAAACGACGCCGCCGAACTGTCCTCGCCGATGCCCGACGAACGGACCGCGAAGCGCGCCGGGCCGCCGATGGCCTGCAGCTCCGCCGCCAGTTGCGTGACGGCCGCGTCAAGAGCGTCTTCCACGGTCGCAACCAAAGGCGCGGTCTCGAATCCCTGGATGAGTCGCAAACGCACGTCTTCGTCACCGAGTCGATCGAGATCCGAAGCGGCACCTGGGATCGACACGAGCTGGGCGTCGAACGCTGCCGTCGTCAGGCAGAAACCCGGCGGGATCCGGAATCCGAGGCGTGCCAGCCGATCGAGCGATGCCGCCTTGCCGCCGACACTCGCAACGTCGCCCTGGACGACGCCCAGCCACGCAATCATCGACGACTCGGGACGCGGCACGGGTTCCTCCACATAGGCGGCACGGACATGGAGACTCTATCTGGGAGTTCCGGCGGCCGTCGGCTCAATTCACAGCAGTAACCGGCCCGCCAGGCACTGACGATCTGGATGCCGAATTCGGGTCATCGACCCGGATGAGGTTGCCCGGACGCGTGTTGCGCAGCTTCGCCCGCTACTCAGCCGCCCTTGGAATCGCGTTCGCGAGGCTTTGCTGGCGACCAACGAAACATGACCATGAAGGCGGCGGCACCTAG
>JBDTOJ010000168.1:0-7800 GCA_039933295.1 Chloroflexota bacterium | reverse complement strand
GGATCGGCGGCGCGGGCCGCGAAGGCGCCGAAGGCCGTCCCATCCGCCGAGGTCAGGGTCATCGAAGCGCCATCCATGGCGCCACCGGCGATCGGGGTGATCGGTGGCCGGCTGTCGAGATCGAAACACATGTTGCTGGCCCCCCCCTGGTCAGGATGTCGCCGGGTCGAACGCCGTCGGTGCTGTCGATTCGATTGATGCGTTCGTGAATGCCACGATTTCGGTGGTGATCTCCAGCCCCAGACTCGAATATAGGCCCAGGGCGGCATCATTCGCACGCTCGCTCGCGACCATCGCCCTCGTGGCTCCGAGCCCGCGGGCCACGCGCAGGGCGGCGCGGCAGATCTCGCCGCCCAAACCCTGCCGATGCCAGTCCGGATGGACGCCGACGGGTTCGAGCTCGACGGACCCGGTTGCGGCATCCAGCCAGCCCAAGGCGAACGCCGCGACGACACCGTCACCGGTCACGATCTGGAGATCCAGCTCGGGACGATAGAGCCAGGCGTCGCGACTTCGACGATAGCGTTCGATCGTCATGGTGGAACGCGGGAAGGCGGCCCTCCCACACGCGACTCGGGCCGCGATGTCGTCGTCGGTTCGGAGTTCGCGGACGCCCAACGACGTTGCCAACGCCGGCGCCGGCCAACCGTCGGCGAGCATGAGGTCGCCCGTGAACTGCACGTAGCCCGGCCGCGCCTCGGGATGGAAACCTGCCGCCGCGACTGCGCCCATCGCAAGCCGATCCTCAGCGGCGATCCACGCCCGGAGCGGCTCGACGCCATGGCCGATGGTGATGCGTCGCTCCTCTGCCCACGCCAGGATCTCGGGGATGAGTCCCGCTGCCCGTCCCGGGTCGTCCCCCGTGTCACTCGGGCCGATCAGGAAGTCCAGGTCGGCCGGTGGCGAGAACCAGGCATACGCCACGGGTTTCCCGTCAGGCCCGAGCCAGAGGCGGACGCGCTCGGGGAGCGGGGACAACGGGTCGTCCGCTTGGAGCGCCCACCAGTCGAGGTCGCCGGGATGAAATCGGACTGCCGGCCAGTCGATTGCCAGCCTCGCCGACGCGAGGCGTTGGAGCGCGCGCGTGTCCTCGCGCGAAGCCCAGGGCCGGCTCGAACCACCAGCGGCGACAACCACGGTGCCATTGTGCCGTGCCGCTTCCATGCGGGCCGTCGCGGAAGCGTGCTCGTCGTAGTGGCGATGACGAGGCGTGGAGATCAACGCCGACGTAGCTGGTGGTCGTGCCATTGGCCAGCGCGGTCCGACCGCCCGTGGCGTCGATGGCACTCTTCGTGGTGATCCCCGTGCCGCCCGCGTTGGCGACCTGCCAGACGAGTTGGCTCGTCCCGATGAAGCTGTACGTATCGACTGCGGCACCGGTGGTTCGGGTGCTCGTCCTGCACTGACGATCCTCAGCGCCGGGCACGCTCGTCGGGCCGCCGAAGCACCTCCCCGGTCCGGTCGTCCAGGTACCAGAGGTCGAGGTTCCCCTTGCCGTAGGTCGTGTACCCGGCGCGTCGTTCGCGCGCCATGGCCCTGCTTGACGCCACGGCGGAGCCGATCGCGAAGGCGGCCAGCATGACCACAATCGCGAGCTCGAAGACGACTAGGGAGCCGCGAAGAGCCGGGTCCCGCGCAAGCACCGACGTCGGAAACATCGCAAGCAGTGGAAGGGTCGCCACCAAGAGAAGGAGTAGGCTGCGACGCAGCCAGCTCGGGTTGCCCTCGGCGTACAGGAACCGGTTCATGCTGAGCGGATCGATCGCCTTGCCGGCATAGGAATCGAGGCTGGTGAACGATCCGGTCACCGGGCGGTAGTCGCGGGCCCCGAAGTCATAGAGCGGGTTGGACGCATCGGGTCCGACATCGAGCCGGACCTGGTAGCGCCAGGGGGTCGGGAGGGCTGAGGTCGTACTGGCATGAGCTCGCCCCAGGCGTCGTAGCGGAGGGCGTCGGTGATGGTCTTGGAGCCGTTCTCGGCCAATGCGGTGTTGCCGTGGAGATCAAACCCGAGGTAGCCGGTGAGGGCGTTGCCGTTGACCGCGGTCCGTGCTCCCGTGGCATCGAGCGCGCTCGCCGTCGTGACGCCACTGCCCCCGGTGTTGGCGATCTGCCAGGCGGTCGGTACTCCCGAGATAGCTGTACGTGTCGACGGACGCACCGATGGTCTTGGTGGTGATCCGTCCCAGAGCGTCGTACCCATAGGAGGCGGCACCACAGGCGGGTGGGGTGACGGTGATGAGGCGCTCGGCGGTGTCGTAGGCGGAGGTCGTCGTGGCGTTGGCGGCGTCGAACGACGTCGTCTGCCTGCCGAAAAGGTTGTACGTGAAGGTCTTGATGGTCCCGCTGATCGTCTGGGTCTCGATCTCGTCGGTCGGCGGACACCACGGCCTTCGAGAAGCTGGGCGCTGGCCGTCAGGCGGCCGGCGTTTCGACGCAATGGCTGCTCGGAAGACCCGATCGGTCAGCGATTTCGTCCGCGGCGACCCGAACGAAATGAGTCAATCGTGACTCTTCAGGGCTTGCGAATCCTATTATTGCCGGGGTCGCCTCGTCTGCGATGACGGTGCCACCACGTGACCAAGGTTCCCTCCTGATGTCGCAGCGGAGGGGGGACGAGGAATTTCGGCACGTTAAGCGCAATGATCAGCAACGTGACGAAGACGGTCAGAAACGCAGATAGTAGCGAGACGACTACTATCGACGTGAGCCAACCGCGGCCAGGTTCGCCGATCCCGAGCCGGATCATCGCGAGCGCCCCTCCCCCCATGACGACGACCCAAAAGCCTGCCACCGCTACTGGCATCGACCGGATAGCTCCTTCTCGTACGCCCTGACCATATGGCCACCACACCAGGTTGGCTCGGAGACGGTCTAGCTTCTGACCCGACCAGATTCCTCGGAGGTTCGCGGTCGCAGCAATTAGGCCAACCGCGAGGATCGCGGTGACAACGATGACTGGCAGGGCGGCTTGGCTCGTCACGGGTTGTCCCAGAAGGTTACCGCGTCGAAGAACGAACCGACTGCACCGGCCACGGAGTTCCCCACGTTGTCGACAGTGGACTGGATGGCGCCAACGCTGTTGTAGGCGAAGTCCGCGAATTCGCCTCCTAACCATCCCCCGAAAGCGGCACCACCCGCAACAAGCCCACCGCACGCTAGTGCGCCGACACCAGCCGTTCCGGCTGCAACTCCGCCGCAGGCGGCGCCACCCGCGAGACCGCCCAAGGACCCGACAGCTCCCGCGGCCAAGGCCTTGAATCCGGCCCTGCCCACGGTATCGCCGTCCGAAATAGCCACGCCGAATTCGACGCCGATCTCAAGTGGAACGGCAAGTTTGGCGACGACGCGGAACAAGGCGGATTTCGCATACTTTGTCAGGGCTCCGGCGCGACCGAGGAGTTGACCTGCGTTCGACCTGGCAGCCGCCTCCGCGCATTTGGCAAGGCAACGCCCGAGCTTGGATGCAAATTCGCGGGCGCCTCGCAGGGCTTCGAGTGATGTCACGGAGCTCCGGGCGCCCGCTCTCAGGGCTTCGATGGCCCAACTGTCACGAATAGCGAGCGCCACGGGCAAAGCCGCACCGCCCGCCGACATCTTGATGTGGGCCGTCTCCCGATCGTCGGCAGCTCGGGCCGCGACATCCTTCGCGTGCTGAGCCGCGACGGCCTGCTGCTGGGCCGCGGTGTTCTGGTGGTCGGCACAGATGTCGTCGATGTAACGCGCGCAGTGCCCATCCGGATCGACGAACGTGGCCGGGTTGGCCTCGGCATACAGGAAGCGGTTCATGGACAGGGGATCGATCGCCTGACCGGCATAGGAATCGAGGCTGGTGAAGGCACCGGTCACCGGTCGGTAGTCACGGGCCCCGAAGTCATACAGGGGATTGGACGCATCGGGTCCGACATCGAGCCGGCCCTGGTAGCGCCAGGGGGTCGGGAGTGACGAGGTGGTGCTGCCGATGAGCTCGCCCCAGGCGTCGTAGCGGAGGGCGTCGGTGATGACCTTCGACGCGTTCTCGGCGAGGGCGGTGTTGCCGTGGAGATCGAAGCCGAGATAGCCGGTCAGGGCGTTGCCGTTGACCGCGGTCCGGGCACCCGTGGCATCGAGGGCGGCCTTGGTCGTGAACCCGGTGCCCTCGGCATAGGCGATCTGCCAGGCGGTCTCGGTGGACCCGGGATCTATTGGGACCGTCGCTGGGCGGGTCGAACTACCGCCCCTGTTCTTGGGTCGAGCTGGCACAGATGATCCGGCCCGCCACGGAGGGTGGTGTAACCGGCGGCTTCCTCTCGGCGTCGGGCTTGAGCGAGGCGATCGTTGTCACGCCAGTTTCGAATGACGAAGACCACGACAACACCGAAGCCTAGGAGTGCAACACATGGCGTGAGCGATGCGCTCAGAAGCGGAGTCGCTCCCATTAGGCCCAGTCCCGCCAAAACCCCTAGTCCCGAACGACGCCAATGACGCCCAGCATCGGAAGCTGTCTCGCCGGGCAGCAGTGACGGCGGCCGCGGTTGTGGGTGCAAGGTCATCGGGGATTGACCAGTCTATCCAAGATTCCGCCGATTACGAAGGGGGCACCCCCACCTTGAAGGACCCAGTCAAGCGCCCGACTGATGTCCTGCGCCACGATTCCGGCAGGCCCGAGAAGCAGCGGACGGGCGAGAAATGGCTCGCCAGCAGACCGCGTCGCAGCGCATCGGGACCATACGTCGTGGCGATGCCGGTACTCGCCGGCGTCACGCTGATGAGCCAGTCGGCGGCGTCGTACACCGAGGCGGTGGCCACGTCGGTGGCATCGAAGGTCGTCGTCTGGTTGCCGAAGGGTCGTAGGCGAAGACCGGGGCGGTCCCGCCGTTGATCGACTGGGCGGCCAGTTCGTCGTTGGCGTCATAGGTGAACGTCGTGGTCACCGCATCGACCTGTTTCGTCGTTCGGCACGAGCTGGATGGCGGCGAGCAGGCGCTTGATTCCGAAGTTCTCGGGCCTATTCATTACCGTTACTTGGGTCGCATTTAGAGCTGCGGTTTCACGACCATGAGCGACGCGACAATCACGAGGAGCACGAGCATCGCCGTGCCGCCGCGCTGGGCGCGGGTGGCGAGCGCGGCGAGTTCCGTGGGGTAGCCCTCGGGCGGTGGCGGGGCCGAGGTCAGCGCGATGATCCTCTCGACGATCGATCGTTGAACGAAGTACGAGTACAGGTACACCGCGGCGTAGGTGGCGATGGCGATGTCGAGCCACCAGAGCGCCCGGCTCGTCAGGTCCAGCCCCAGGATGACGATCATGGCCAGCCCGGTTGCGGGAATGACGAGCCCGACCGGATAGACAAGGGTCGCCGAGATGGCATGCGAGACGCGGGTGGCAAAGTTGGCGTGGGGAGGTTCCCGGCGACCCATCGTCCGGATGGTTGCGTAGGTGAAGTTGGGGCCGATCGCCACGATCGCGGCCAGGACGTGCAGGACGAGAAGCCACGGGACGAGGTCGCGCCAAGCCATCGGATCCACCTCCGCGCTGATCGTATCGGCGCGCAGCATAGCGAATCCGCAACGGTGTTCGGGTGAGCGCTAGCCTTCGTCGATGGTCGAGCGAGCACCCCGCGTCAAGCGGCGAACTTCCGCAGCGAAGTCGGCGATGTGGATCGGTTTGGCGAGAAAGCTGTCCACACCCGCCTCGTACGCCGTCAGCAGGTCGAACAGCTCGGTCGCCGCGTATTGGCGGTCGTACGTCCCTTCGCTCAGCTGGCGAATGACGCCGGCCTCGGCCAGCGCTTTGAGTGCCGCGAGCGTCTGCTGCTGGCTGACGCCGATCGCCGCGCGGGCCGTAGGCGCCGAGAGCACGGGTATCGCAGGGAGGAGCGCAATGAGCTTGCTGGCGGCGGATCCGGCCCTCGGGCGGCCCGCGCGCTCGCGCCACTCGCCCTGGAGCGCAGCCACCTCGTCGGCCAACGCGATCGACGCGACGGCCGCACGGGCAGCCGCGGTCGCGAACGAGCCGATCCAGGCAGCGACGCGCCCCTCTCGGAACACAACCAGCCCCTCGACGTAGGCGGCGGGTCGGGCCGCCAGGACGATGCTGACCGGGGGGACGAGTCGAGGAGCAACGGCGCGCCGTCGCAGGACGACATGGATAAGCGCTCGGCCGACGCGACCGTTGCCGTCGATGAACGGGTGAATGGTCTCGAATTGTGCGTGGGCGATGGCCGCCTGAGCCACCGCGGGCAGATCGTCGCGCGCCATGAAGGCGACGAGGTCCTCGAGCAGCGGCACGACGAGGTCCTCGGGTGGCGGCACGAAAGCCGCATCGGACGGATTCCCGAGCCGGCCGCCGATCCAGTTCTGCTCCTCGCGCACGCGGCCAGGGTGCGCTCGCGCGTCGCCGGCCATGAGCACCGCGTGGATCGCCAGGAGATCGTCCACGGTCACTGGCTCAGTACGCCCGCCGAACGTGATCGCCGCCTGCATCGCGGACACGTTCGCCGCGACGATCCTGGCGCTGCCCCGCGCCGCCCGAGGGTCAATTAGTGCGCGGGCCAGGTTGAGCGATGAGACGTCGTAGCCCTCGATCCGGGACGACGCCACGGCCTCCGAGCGCTGGAGCAGGGGGCCGATCGCTTCGAGGCCGCCGACCGAAGCTCGCTCGTTGAGCGCCCGGATCGCGGCCTCGGCGTCGGCCGCAAGGTCGGCCACCTCGAACGGGACGACTGGGCTGAGCGCCGCGATCTCGTCAGGGACGAACGCCTGATAGCGAAACGATGCACGAGCACGGCGCCCGCCCATCGCGCGCGGGTCTCCTTCCCAGATCCGCTCAACAGTCCTCGGCACAGGGCCTCCGGCTACCACCCTTCAATCTCTTGCTGTAAATGAAGGGATGATGTGAGGTTGGACCGATAAACCTTCAATGTCAACGCGTCGATGGCGCTCTTGGTCGTGAGACCGGTGCCGCCCGTGTTGGCGACCTCGAAGACGAGCATGCTCGTCCCGATGAAGCGGTACGTATCCAGATCCTGGGAATTCGGCAGGGAGTCGGGCCGGCGCGGGACTGGGCCCGTGGCGCGAGCGGACGCTCAGTAGACCTCATCGTGCGTTCCAAGGGCGACGAGGAAGCAGAGTTCGCCCTCCCAACGGAAGAGGACGCGGAGATCGTCGTCGACGCGGAACGCCCAATAGTCGTTCAGGTCACCTTTGAGCTTGTGGGTTCGCAGGAGAGGATCCTGGGGATCGACCGCGAAGCGTCGAAGTGCGGCTCGCAGGAGTTCGTCCCGCGGTGGTTTGAGTTTTCGGGCCCGTCGCAGGAACCGAGTCGACGCTGTGACGCGCATCCCCTGGCCCGTCAGCCTCGCAGGTCGGCCAACAGCGCGTCCATGTCGTCATAGGTCGTCGCATCGCCGGCCTGGTACTCGGCCTCGGCCTCGCGGACCTCACGAAGGAAGAGCGCCCGGCGCGCGATCCGCAGCTCTTCACGCTCGGCCTCGTATTGCCGGGCGTCGACGAGGTACGCGGCCGTCTGCGAGCGTTGCAGGATCGCGATCGGCTCCTCGGCATCGCGAAGCCTTTCGAGGATCTCTGCCGTTCGCTGTCGCAGCTCAGTAACGCCGATATGCTTCATGGCACCGTTAACCGTACCGTAGGACGTACGTTCCGGCAAGCGGCCGGCCGGGCGCCGATGTCAATGTCAACGCTGCGATCGAATGACACCTGGCCGCGGGGTGTGACCCGGCCGACACCCGCAATGACCCGGCCGACACCCGCAATGACCCGGCCGACACCCGCAATGACCCGGCCGACACCCGCAATGACC
>JBDTOJ010000167.1:0-10077 GCA_039933295.1 Chloroflexota bacterium | reverse complement strand
GCGATCAAGGAGCAGGCGGCGGACCTGATCCATTTCTCGGCCAGCGACTTCTACCTGCCGATCTACGCCCAGGTCTGCGAGCGTCTCGCCATGATCTCGCCGATCAAGGGCGGGCGAGCCCGAACCTATCTCGGAAATTCCGGGGCCGAGGTCGTCGAGGCGTCGATCAAGCTGGCCCGCTACGCGACCGGGCGCCCGAATGTGGTCGCCTTTCTGGGCGCTTTCCACGGACGAACCTACGGCGCGGTCAGCCTGACGGCATCGAAGGCCAAATACCACGGGCACTTTGGACCGCTCCTTCCCGGTATCTACCACGCTCCATTCGGGCGGGTCGAGGACCTCAAGTGGTTCGACGACGTCCTGTTTGACAAGCTCGTCCCGGCCAACGAAGTGGCCGCGATCATCGTCGAGCCGATCCAGGGCGAGGGCGGCTACATCGTCCCCGAAGACGGCTTCCTGTCCGGCCTTCGCGACCTGTGCGACAAGCACGGGATCCTCCTCATCGCCGACGAGATCCAGTCCGGCGTCGGCCGGACGGGCGCGATGTGGGCGGTGGACCTGTGGAACGTCAAGCCGGACATCCTGCTGACGGCAAAAGGCATCGCATCCGGCATGCCGCTGGGCGCGATGATGGCCCGGGCCGATCTTCTCGAGGCGTGGAGCGCCGGCGCCCACGGCTCCACGTACGGCGGGAACCCGGTGGCCTGTGCCGCGGCCATGGCGACGCTCGACCTGATCGAGGGCGGCCTCATCGAGAACGCCGCCGAGCGTGGCGATCAGGCGATGACCGGCCTGCGGGCCCTGGCGGCACAATTCCCGGCGCTTATCCCGGCTGTTCGCGGCCGTGGCCTGATGATCGGGATCGAATTCGACACAGCCGCGCACGCGGAAGACGTCCAGACTGCTTGTTTCCAGCGCGGCTTGCTCGTCCTCGAGTGCGGCAAGACCTCCGTCCGAATGTCGCCCGCCTTGACCGTCTCCCAGGACGAGATGGCAACCGCGCTCCGGATCTTCGGGGAGGCGGTCGCCGAGGTTGCCGCCCGCTAGGTCTGTTGCTGGCCGTTCGGTCTGAGGCCGTCTCCGCCGACGCGGTCGTCAGAGGCGGTCAGTACAACGCAACCGAGCGATTGATTCGGGTCGCGAGGATTGCCCCGACGAGTGCCAGGGCCGCGCCATACCCGAACGTCTGGCCGGCCACGAGGGTGCCGACGACGCTGCTGATGGCGATCGCGACGCTGAGCCAGCGCGTCTCTCGGACCATCATGATCAGGACCGCCGCGACGAGCGTGACGGTAGCGAGGGCGAAACCGATCATCACCGCGGGCGCCTTCGTGGCCTCGCCGGCCAGCCCGAAGAGCATCCCGTGGCCGAGCATGCCCTGCCCGACGATGGCCCCGAAGATCTCGTAGCCGCCGCCAAATGCGGCGAGCAGGAACGCAGCCGTTCTCCGGCCCATGGTCTGGCCCTCCCCGCGCAGTCAATCGCGCAACGTACTGGCGTCCATCGTGAGCTACCGGCCCTGAAATGCGGTCCTGCGCTTCGGCCCCTGCGACGGGTCGTGACGGCACGGGACTGGGAGGCCCTTCGGCCCGGCAGCAAGGGCCGTCCGACAGGTCCGTTTCGCCTCCTCCCGGCCGCACAGTGCGAGTGAGTGAACCGACGACTCGCCCGGCGCCCGCCGGCCCGTGAATCGATCGGCAACAGGGAGGAGAAGCGCACATGGAGTTCACCAATCGGGAACTCTGGGCCGTCATTCACGGCCTCGTGCTTGGCACATTGTTCCTGCTCGCGTTCGGCGGCGGCCTGGCTGGGCTCTACAGCCTCAAGGCTCGTTTCCTGACCGAGGAGGGGATCGCCGAGCGCACCCCGCGCCTGCTCATCGGCTCGTGGGTCATGGCCATCGTGGCTTGGCTGACCGTGCTTACCGGCACGTTCATCGTCTACCCGTGGTACCGCGCAAAGCCCACCGCCGGGCTGGACGCGACTGTCCAGAGCGACGCCCTTGCGGCCTTCCCGCGGTATTGGCTGCTTGCGTCCGAGAAGACGGCCGAGTGGCACAAGCTCGGAATGGAGTGGAAGGAACACGTTGCGTGGCTCGCCCCATTCCTCGCCACGGCGGTTGCGTTCGCGGTCATCTACTACGGCTCCCAGCTGGTTCGTCGTGGTGAGATCCGTCGCGCGGCCATCATCTTCTTCACCCTTGCCTTCATCGCCGCTGGTGTTGCGGGCATGTTCGGAGCCTTCATCACGAAGGCCGCCCCGGTTTCCTGAGGAGTCGAACGATGCAGGACATGCAGACCAAGCCAAATGGTCCGGTGGCCGCGGCGTTCGTCGCCGCCGGGATCGGATCCCTCGTCATGGGCATCTTCGTCGTGCTGAACGACATTTCGCCCGACATCAGCAAGTTTCTTGCCTTTGACAAGAACTACGGCCTCGGCGCCGGCGTCGGTGCCCTCTCGGGCAAGGCGTTTCTCGCAACGGCCGCGTACCTCGTGTCGTGGGTGATCCTTCACGTCATGACGCGGGGCAAGGAAGTCAACTTCAGCCGCTGGTTCGCCATCGCGCTGATCCTGGTCTTCGCCGGGTTCGCCCTGACGTTCCCGCCGATCTTTGAGTTCATCGTGGACCTCTTCCCCAAGGCCGCCTAGGACCCAGATGAGCCGGCGGGGCCGGCGCGCAACCGCACCGAGCCGCCGGGATCCCTTCCCCGGCGGCTCGGACTATCTACCCGATGCAGGCCTGCTCCACCTCGGAGGAGCGCCTATCCCGGCTATCGGGCTTCGATCGCGGCCATGCTGGAGGCGCGAAGTCGCACGGCGCAAACCCAGAGGACCACGAGGATCCCGACGCCCATCGACGGGGCGCCCACGGCGATGATCGACGTGCTGTCCGCCATGAGCCCGACAAGAAAGATGAGCAAGCCCGCATTCATGACCCAGAAGCCGAACTGTCCGAGTGGGCCGGCGTCCTCCCCCTGGTCATCCGTGGCGGTCAGGATCAGGCCAAGGATGAGGTTCGTGATCACACCGATGAAGGCTGCGTGATCGCTCGCCTCGAGCACTCGCGGTGAGATCCCGTCCACGCCGACGGTGATGAACAGGTAGATCACGTACATGAAGATCAACATTGCGAGCGGTACGAACAGGGCCGCCGTCGCGATGTGTCGTCGTCCTGTCGCAAGGCCCCAACCGACGCGTGCAGCCGAGGGGAGGACGCGAACCGCGAACAGGACCACCGCCACGAGGTTCAGCAGCAGATCGAGCCCACCCGCCGCCTGGGCCGCCGAACCGCCGCCGAATAACAGCGCCCCGGATAGCACGAAACCACCGGCGAAGAGCGCGCCGATCTGGACCAGGCCCGCCGTCGGACGTCCCTCGGTGTTCTTGACCCGCCACTCGATCAAGCCCATGGCAGCGAGGATCAGGTAGCTGAAGACCATCGCAGCGGCGTGGGCGCCGACGATGTCGGCGCTGGCCGGAAAGATCTGTACGTGCGTTGCGAACTGGATCTGGATCAGGACGCCGATGATGGCGCCGTAGGCAAACGTCGTCAGACCCAGGGCTACCGTGAGCATCGGCAGTGACTTGTTGGCTCCAACTCCGCGCCAGACCCAGACGAAGACCCACAGGACCACGATGAGCAGTGCCGAACCGGCAATGGCCCGGAATGGCAGGTATCCGGTGTAGAACGCCACGACGTAGATCGGGATCAGGATGGCAAGGGCCCAGGCCATCCTGGAATTGGTGGATCGCGTCATCCACATCGTCGTGGTGATGATCGACAGGCTGATCCAGCCGAGCGTTCCCGAATGGACATGGGTCAACAGCTGGTCACGGTTGAACTCGACGACGTTGAGTCCGTTGAGGATCCCAATGGCGATGGTCACGAGGAACATCGCCATCGCCAGGAGATAGAGCTGTCGGATCGTGGACCTGAATTCGCTTCGATTCGTTGAATCCATTGGGCCGGATTCCTCCTTCCAGTCACGCCTCGGCAAGGGCCGAGTCCCTCCTGGGACATCCTAGATGCACCTGTTGGCCGTGCGAACCCCCAATTCGCAGCGGGGCCTGCGCCGATGTCGCCGGGTACGAGATACTTGGGCCATGTCCTCCTCGAAGGTCGCGACGATGCGCGACGCGATCGCTGACCTGGTCCGGGACGGGGATACCGTCGCGATCGAGGGCTTCACGCACCTCATCTCGTTCAGCGCTGGCCACGAGATCATTCGTCAGGGTCGGCGAGACCTGACCCTGGCGCGTCTAACACCGGACCTCATCTACGACCAGATGATCGCCGCCGGCGTTGCTCGCAAGCTCATCTTCAGCTGGCTCGGGAACCCGGGCGTTGGCGGGTTGGGTGGGATCCGACGCCGAATCGAGCCGGCAACGAGTGGGGGCGACGGGCAGCCGCCTCGCATCGAGATCGAGGAGTACAGCCACTTCGGCATGGTCGGGCGGTACACGGCCGGCGCATCGAACCTGCCCTTCTACCCAATTCGTTCCTACTTCGAGACGGACATGCCGGCGGCCAATCCCATGATCCGCGAGATCGAATCGCCGTACGGTGACGGCAAGGTCTTCGCAGTTCCTCCGCTCAAGCCGGGGGTCACGATCGTCCATGCGCAGCGGGCCGATGCGTCCGGCAACACCCAGGTCTGGGGACTTCTTGGATGCCAGAAAGAGGCCGCCTTTGCGGCCGAACGCGTCATCGTCGTGGTCGAGGAACTGGTTGACGAGGCGGTCATCCGGGCGGATCCGAACAGAACAATCATCCCCGGGCTCATCGTCGATGCGGTGGTCGTGGAGCCGTTCGGGGCGCATCCGTCCTATGTCCAGGGTGCCTACGACCGGGACAATCGCTTCTACATGGACTGGGACGCCATCACCCGAGATGAAGCAAGCATCCAGGCATGGTTGCGGGAATGGGTTCTCGACGTTGACGGACGCCCCGCCTACCTCGAAAAGCTCGGGCCGGAGCGCGTCGCCTCACTCATGCCCGGATCGGCGCCGTCCGGCATCGTGGACTACGGGGACTACCGCTGATGGGTGCGGTTCGCTATCTCGTCACCGATGTCGACCGGGCCATTGCCTTCTACATTGGCCTCGGGTTTTCCCTCGACCAGCAGATGGGCGCCGCGTTCGCACGGGTCTCGCGTGATGACCTGACGCTCTGGCTGAGTGGCCCACAGAGTTCTGCGGCCCGGGCAATGCCCGATGGGCGCGTACCGGAGTCCGGTGGCTGGAACCGGTTCGTTATCGAGGTCGAGGATCTCGACGCGATCATCGCCACACTCGAGGCTCAGGGCTGCAACTTCCGAAACGAGACCGTTCGCGGTCCTGGGGGTCGCCAGATCCTGGTTGACGATCCCGACGGCAATCCCATCGAGCTGTTTGAGGCCCGCCGGTGAGCGGCGCACCCGACGGAGGTGCCGCCGCAGGTGCCGCCGGTGCCGCCGCCGATGCCGGGGCCGGGTTCTCCAAGTCCGAGATGATGATCGTGGCGGCGGCTCGCGAACTGGCCGGCCAGCGGGTCTGCTTCGTCGGCGTCGGCCTACCCAACATCGCGGTCAACCTGGCCCAGCGCACCGTGGCCCCGACGCTCGAGCTCGTCTACGAGGCCGGAGTCTTCGGGGCCCGCCCCGCCCGCCTCCCGCTGTCCATCGGCGACCCGACCATCGTGACCGGTGCCACGGCCGTGGTCTCGATGTTCGAACTGTTCAGCTTCTACCTGCAGGGTGGGCTCGTGGATGTCGGGTTCCTCGGCGCGGCTCAGATCGACAAATTCGGGAACATCAACACGACCGTAATCGGCCCCTACGATCACCCGAAGACGCGGCTGCCGGGCAGCGGCGGGGCCTGCGAGATCGCGATCAACGCGCGCCAAGTGTTCGTGATCATGCGCCAGAGCGCCCGGTCATTCGTCGAGAAGATCGACTTCCGGACGTCGCCGGGCAATCTCGGCGGTGCCGAGCAGTCGGAGCGCATCCGTCGCGAGGGCGGCTGGCTCGGTCGAGGTCCGTCGGTCGTGGTGACCGACCTCGGGATCTGGCATTTCGACGACGACGGCGAGATGCGTCTCGATTCACTGCACCCCGGCGCCACACTTGACGAGATACGCGCAACGATCGGATGGGAGCCGCGGATCGCGGCGGACCTCGCGACCACGGCCGCGCCGTCGCCGGATGAACTGCGGCTCATCCGCGAGGAACTCGATCCCGGCGGGGCATACGCGGGCTGAGACCGGCGCCTACGGCCCCGAGGGCCCAGGCCAGCAGGCGGTTAGCCGGTCAGCCTCGTTCTGCTGACGCCCGAGCCCGCACGACCACAACGGGGCACGGGGCGTTGTGGACGACGTGATCGGACACACTGCCGAGGAAGAATCGCCCGACCGAGCCTCGCCCGTGGCTGCCGACCACCACGAAATCCACAGCTTCGCTGCGGGCAGCTTCGACGATCGATTCGCCGGGCTCGCCTTCCCAGATGAGAAACGTGACGCGAACGCCGGCAGCCCGTCCTCGCGACACGAGCTCCTGGGCTGCCGCCTCGCGACCGGTTCGGACCTGATCCACCCGAACCCCGAAGCGACCGCCGGGCAGGCGCAGCGAATGTGGGTCGATCACGCTCACGATCAGGAGCTCGGCTTTCAAGCCGCGCGCCAGGTCGAGTGCCTGCAGGCTCGCCTCCTCCGATGCCGGTGACAGATCCGTTGCCAGGAGGATCCGCTTCTGGGCGGGGATCGCTACGGGATCCGGGCGCGCGACGGCCGGCATGGCGGTCAAGACCCCTGGATCTGGCAGGTGAGGGCCGTCGATCCGGCGGCCTTCGCGGCTGCGAGTGTCGCCGAGGCCCCGGTCTCCCTCTCGATGGCGGCGGAGGCCGGATCCTGGACAACCAGGGCCGTCACCATGCCGAACATGCCATCCGAGCCCTCGGCATGCTGAAGGATGTGGCAGTGGAACGCCCACGCCCCGGGCTCCGTGCAATCGATCAGGACGTCCCATCGCTCGCCGGGATTTACGCCCAGCGTGTCGCACTTGAACGCCGCGGATCCGAGATCGTGGCCGTCACGAGCGACGACCTGCATCGGCACCCCGTGGAGGTGCCACGGATGCATCATGTTGCCTTCGTTCATGAACCGGATGAGGATCCGGTCGCCCAGCTTCGCGACGATCGGCTCCGTGGCCGGGAAGCCGCGGCCGTTGATCGTGAATCCGCCGAACGAGTCGTTGCTGATCCAGACGATGTCCTGGCTGATCCCGTACCGACTGGCCGCGCGCATCTTGGGTTCCTTGGGATGGACGATGAACGCCCCGAGGAGGCCCCGGCCGACCTGATCGGTCGCGTTGTGGTGCGAGTGGTACATGTGCGTCCCGCTCGGATTGGCCGTGAATTCATACGCGAACGAGTCGCCGGGCAGGATCGGGTCCTGGGTGATGTGCGGGACCCCGTCCATGTTGTTCGGCACCCGCTGCCCGTGGAAGTGGATCCCCGTCGACTCGCGCATGTTGTTCTTGAAGACTGCGCGGATCCGATCACCCTCGATGACATCGATCCGCGGGCCAGGCCACGTCCCGTTGAAACCGAGGCCATCGAGAGGCGCCGCCTTGGCATCGATACGGTGCTTTATCTCGTCGATCGTCAGGTTGAAGACCTTGACGCCACCCTCGATGACCGGATCGCCAAACGGCTGGTTGCCGAGTCCATCGACCTGGGCCGCTTCGCCACCGAGAAACCGCTGCACGACGTCGAGCGCGTTGGCATCGTGGCCGGCATATTCCGGGGACCCACTCGGCATCACGTGGCCGGGATTGACGCTCGGAGCGGCCGTGGCGGGGACGGGGTTTGGACTCGACGACCCGGCGCCACCCGGCGCCGTGGTCGGGCCGTAGGTCCAGGCGGCGCCCTGGGCCGACGGGGCGCAGGCCGCCACCACGGCGGCCACGAGCCCGCCGCCGGTGATCGTCGCCGCTCGCAGAAATCCACGGCGGCTCAGGGCAGGTGAGGTGGCTGGAGCGGGGACGGCATCACAGGGCATGCATGCATGTTGGTGATCGGATCCCGGACCCGGAGGTGCCACGTGGCCCTTAGCGATGGGCCGGTGGTCCCGCGTTTCGGGGTCGGCGTGCCTGTGCCCGGTGCATTGATGGCGCCCGATGCCCGGAAGTCGGCCTCGAGCGCTGCTAGGCTCACAGGGTGTCAGTTCACGATCCAACGTCACCGACGAGCGAGATGCCCGACCCCGATTCGACCCTCGAGGCAGCAATCGATGCCCTGGAGCGTGCAACACGCGCGATCGTCGGGGAGCTGGATCTCGACCGCGTCCTGCAACTGATCGTCGATAGTGTCCGGGAGCTGGTCCACGCGCGGTACGCCGCCCTGGGTATCGTCGACGGCCGTGGTGGAATCGAACGGTTCATCACCAGCGGGCTCACGGCCGCAGAGCGCGCCGCGATCGGACCGCTGCCTCAGGGGCGCGGCCTGCTCGGGCTCATCATCCGCGAGGGTCGGGCCTACCGGATCCCGGACATCGCCGGCCACCCGGCCGGATCCGGCTTTCCTCCGAACCACCCACCGATGCACTCGTTTCTCGGTGTGCCGGTCCGGACCGGTGGTGCCCCGATCGGCAACTTCTACCTGACCGACAAGCAGGGTGGGGGCCCATTCAGCGAGCGAGACCAGCGCCTGGTCGAGATGTTCGCGCTTCACGCGGAGATCGCGATCCAGAACGCGCGGCTCTACGGTCATGTCCAGCGGCTCGCGGTTCTGGATGAGCGGCTGCGCATCAGCCGGGATCTTCACGATGGGATCATCCAGGGTCTGTACGCCGTCGCCCTGTCCCTCGAGGACGTGCCGGACCTCATGGCCGACGATCCGTCCGATGCAGCCTCGCGCGTCGACCGCGCGATCGACCGGCTGAACACCTCGATCGGCGAGATCCGCTCGTTCATCATGGATCTCGGGACCGATGCGGGCGAGGTCGCCTTCGCCGCCCGGTTGGCCGGATTGACCGATGAGCTGCTGCTGACGTCGGGCGGCAGGATGGTCGTCGACCACGATCTCGATGGTGCTGTCGGGATCGACGGGTCGCTCACCCTGGAGACCTCCAGCCAACTCCTCCAGATGGCCCGCGAGGCCCTGAGCAATGCCATTCGACACAGCCATGCCAGCCGGGTCCTGCTCGCTTTTCGAGTTGACGGCGACCAGGCGATCCTGACGGTCGAGGACGATGGGCAGGGTTTCGACGTTGCCATCCGGCCGCAGGCCGGGCACCTCGGGCTGGCGAATCTCCGGGACCGGGCCGCATCCCTCGGTGGGACGCTGCAGATTGACAGCCGGGTAGGGGCCGGGACCCGTATCATCGCCTGCGTGCCTCTCTTGAATCTGGAGCAAGCCACCTCATGACCGAAGCCCAAACAGCCCGGCAACTCCGGCTCCTCGTGGTGGATGACCATGAAGTGGTCCGCCAGGGCCTGGTCGCGCTCCTGGGGCGGCGCGAAGGGTTCCAGGTCGTCGCCGAGGCCGGCACCGTCGCCGAGGCCATCGAGCAGGCGATGAAGCATCGGCCCGACATCATCGTCATGGACGTGCGCCTGCCCGACGGTTCGGGGATCGAGGCGTGCCGTGAGATCCGGGCTGAATTGCCGGATACGCGCGTCGTGATGCTGACATCGTTCCCGGACGAGGAGGCCGTCCTGTCGGCGATCGTCGCAGGCGCAGCCGGGTATCTGCTCAAGCAGATCCGGGCGCGCGATCTCGTCGCGGCGCTTGAGGCCGTCGGGCGCGGTGAGTCCCTGCTGGATCCTGCGGTCACCGAGAAGGTTCTCGAACGCATCCGCCGCATCGCCACGGGCACGTACACCGATGAGCTCGCCCAGTTGACGTCCCAGGAGCAGAAAATCCTGCTGCTCGTGGCCGAGGGCAAGACCAACAAGGAGATTGCATCGGACGTCTTCCTGTCCGACAAGACGGTCAAGAACTACGTGAGCTCGATCCTCTCGAAGCTCAATCTAGAGCGACGAGCACAGGCCGCAGCCTTCGTGGCCAAGCATCGCTTCGACCGCGGGTCCGGCTGACCGAA
>JBDTOJ010000166.1:0-22338 GCA_039933295.1 Chloroflexota bacterium | reverse complement strand
AGTTCGAGGAGACCGAGCACAAGGCCGCCGCCCTGCGCCGGGCGATCGAGCTCGCGGCCGCCCCGGCTTCGCCCCGTGGCGGTTCGTCGGCGGCTTCACCAAGCGAGGCGCCCGGAGCCGAGCCGAGTGAGGACCCGGCATGATCCTCGTCATCGACAACTACGACAGCTTCACCTTCAACCTCGTTCAGGCCCTCGAGGCCAGCGGGGCCGAGGTCACCGTGGTCCGCAACGACGCTGTGGATCGGGCCGGAATCGAGGCCATGATCGACGATCCTGCGACCGACCTCCGCGGCATCGTCATCTCACCTGGGCCGGGCGATCCGGATCATGCCGGGGTGTCGATGGATGCGGTCCGCGTCTCAGCTGAGCGTCAAATCCCGCTCCTTGGCGTCTGCCTCGGCATGCAGTCGATGGCCGCCGCGTATCAGGGGCAGATCGTTCGAGCGCCGACCCTCGTCCATGGAGAGGCGAGCGAGGTCAGCCATGACGGATCCGGCCTGCTGGCCGGAATGCCGCCGAGTTTCATGGCCGCGCGCTACCACTCGCTGTGCATCGACGCCGAGACCCTGCCCGCCGAGTTCCGGGTGACGGCGATCTCCGAGGTCGACCGCGTGATCATGGGCATTCGCCACGTGGCCCTCCCCATGGAGGGCGTCCAGTTCCACCCCGAGAGCGTCCTCACGCCTGAGGGCCCACACCTCCTCGCGAACTTCCTCCGGCTCGCGGGCGAGGGTGACGCGTCAGTCCTCGACGATGCCAGCGGCACATTCGCGACGGCCGGACTGGCCGAGCCACCTCGATGAGCGATCACGTTCGAAGCGCCCTCGCGGCGGTGATCGAAGGGCGGACCCTCGACCTTGAAGAGGCGCGGCAGGCGATGGGCGAGGTCATGGATGGCGAGGCCACGCCTTCCCAACTGGCGGCATTCCTGGTTGCGCTCCGGATGCGCGGAGAGACCGTCGACGAGCTCGCCGGATTTGCCTCGGCGATGCGGGAGCGTGTCGTCCGAGTGGAGGCGCCTGAGGGGGCGATCGACGTGGTGGGCACCGGGGGCGACGGATCCGGAACCTTCAACATCTCGACGACCTCCGCCCTCGTCGTGGCCGCCGCCGGCGTGCCGGTGG
Organism: Chloroflexota bacterium; assembly: GCA_039933295.1. Classification (GTDB taxonomy): domain Bacteria; phylum Chloroflexota; class Limnocylindria; order Limnocylindrales; family CSP1-4; genus UBA5189. Next base: position 21,212 of record JBDTOJ010000166.1, on the reverse strand, counting down.
CCAAGCACGGGAACCGCGCGATCACCTCGAAATCGGGCGCGGCCGATGTGCTCGAGGCGCTCGGCGTCCGAGTTGATCATTCAGCCGAGTCCGCCGCGGCGGATCTCCGGCAGTTCGGCTTCGCGTTCCTGTTCGCGCCGGCCTTTCATCCGGCGATGCGTCATGCGGGTCCCACCCGTCGCGAAATCGGCGTGCGCACCGCCTTCAACCTCCTCGGCCCGTTGACGAATCCCGCGGGTGCCCGACGGGCCCTGATCGGGGTTGGTGATGCAAACGCGGCGCCGCGGATCGCGGATGTCGCCCGTCGCCTCGGGACGGACCGGACGCTCGTCGTACACGGACGGGGTGTTGATGAGATTCCGCTCGATGGCAGTGGTGTCATTCGCGATGTGACCGCGGACGGCATCCGCGAGTCGAAGGTGGATCCAGGAGCGCTCGGTCTGCGAGCGGCGGCGACCTCGGAACTGAGCGGCGGGACGGCCGACGAGAATGCCTCGATCACCATCGAGATTCTCGAGGGCCTGGGTGGCGCTCGACGGGATGTCGTGCTGCTCAATGCCGGTGCCGCACTCGTGGCCGCGGGCCGTGTCCCAGAACTTCGAGACGGGATTGGTCTCGCGGCCGAGACCATCGATACCGGGCGAGCCCGCGCACTGCTCGAAGGGCTGCGCGAGGCGAAGCGGGACCTGGATGCGACCCGTGCGGCCGCGTCAGCCGACGGCCCGCGCTGATGTCGCCAACTGGGGCCGGGCGCGCGCGGGCGGGGGTCGTGGCCGAGATTGCTGCCCGTCGGCGCGTGGACGTTCGCGCCGAGCTCGCCGACATCGATCGGGCGGACCTCCGTCGGCGCGTGCGATCGGCTCCCGCGCCACGGCCGATTGCCGAGCGTCTTGCGGCCCCGGGCCTGCACCTCATTGCCGAGATCAAGCGTGCCTCGCCGTCGGCCGGTGCGATCGCCGCTGCAGATGAGGACGTCATTGCCCGGGCACAGGCCTACCAGCGTGGCGGTGCGGTCGCGATCTCGGTCCTGTGCGAGCCGCACTGGTTTGGCGGATCCGTCGCCGATCTGTCGGCCGTGCGATTGGCGGTTTCGGTGCCGGTGCTTGCCAAGGACTTCGTGGTCGAGTCCCGGCAACTCGATCTGCTCCGGGCCGCCGGCGCCGACCTCGTCCTCCTGCTCGCCGTACTCCATCCGGGCCCTCGCCTTGGGCGGCTGGTTGATCGGGCCCTGGCGCTCGGTCTCGAGCCGATGGTCGAGGCGCACGACGCGCGTGAAGTTGACCTTGCCCTGGCGACGAACGCGCGGATCATCGGGATCAACAACCGCGACCTGCGGACCCTGGTGGTGGATCCGGAGCAGGCGGCACGACTGCGGGAGCGCGTCCCGGAAGATCGACTCGTTGTCGCCGAATCCGGGGTCCGTGAACCCGGGATCGTGCGTGGCTGGCGCGCGCTCGAGTTCGATGCTGCGCTCGTTGGCGAGGCGCTCGTCCGCGCCGGGGATCCGGAAGCAGCCGCGCGAGCCTTCGTGTCGGCTGGGCGGCCGCCCACCGATCCAGCAAACCTGGATCGGATCCCGCTGGTCAAGATCTGCGGCGTCACGGACGCGGCGGGCATCGACGCCGCGGTGCGGTCCGGGGCCGATGCCATCGGGCTGAACCTCGTACCGGGCACCCCTCGCGCGCTTGAACTCAGCGAGGCTGTCGCGCTGGCGGCCCGAGTCCGGGCCATCGCGCCGGCGAGCGCTCGGCCGGCCATCGTCCCGATCACGGTCGATCTGACCGCACAGGCGCTCAATGCGATCGGCGTGACACTCGACGCTGACGCGATTCAGCTGAGCGGCCGCGAATCGGCAACGGTTGTGACGGCGATAGACCGGCCCGTCTGGAAGGTCCTGCACCTGCCTTCGGGTCACGACGGCGCCGGATTGGCGCCGGAGTCGCTCACGGCTGTCGTGGTCGCGTCGGCGCGTGACTACCTCGCCGCCGGCGCGTCGCGGATCATGCTGGACACGGCCGGTGGCCTCCATCCAGGCGGCACCGGCGTCCGCGTCGACGCGATGCTGGCGGCTTCCGTGGCGCGAGAGGTCCCGGTGATCCTCGCCGGTGGCCTCACCCCAGCGAGCGTCGGCTCGGTGCTCCGAACCGCACCCGTCGTCGGCGTCGACGTGACATCCGGTGTCGAGGCGCCAAGAGTGCCGAACCGCCGGCCAACCAAGGACGTGCTCAAGGTCGCGCTGTTCGTGAAGCGCGCCCGGGCGGCGCGGATCGATCGGCCCAACCTTGCCGTGCGCCCGACACCAGTCCATGCCGGCCTGCTCGAGGTGGACGCCCACGGGCGATGGGGGATGGAGCGCGATTTCGGCGGTCGGTACGTGCCGGAGACCTTGATCGGCGCCCTCGAGCAGCTCGAGGACGCGTACGACGCCATCCGGCACGACCCGCGGTTCTGGTCGGACCTGAACGAGCTGCTCGGGCGATTTGCCGGGCGACCCACGGCTCTCTACCGGGCGGATCGGCTGGCTGAGGCCGTCCACGCCGAAGCGATGCGACTCGGCGCATCAGCGGCGAAGGGCCGCGGGAAAGCAAATAGCGGCCGCGGGACCGTCGAGCCGCCGCATGTCCGCCTGTACCTTAAGCGCGAGGACCTCGCGCATACGGGTGCCCACAAGATCAACAACGCGCTCGGGCAGGCGCTCCTCACCCGGCGATTGGGCAAGTCTCGGGTGATCGCCGAGACCGGCGCCGGTCAGCACGGCGTGGCAACCGCCACGGCCTGTGCCCTGCTCGGGCTGCCGTGCGTCGTGTTCATGGGCGAGGAGGACATCCAGCGCCAGGCGCCGAACGTGCTGCGGATGCGCGCCCTCGGCGCCGAGGTTCGAAGCGTCACCAGCGGCACCGCCACGCTCAAGGACGCCGTCAACGAGGCGATGCGCGACTGGGTGACCAACGTCGAGACGACCCACTACGTCCTAGGGTCCGCCATGGGCCCGCACCCATACCCGACCATCGTCCGCGATCTCCAGCGGCGAATCGGTGATGAGGCCGCGCCCCAGCTGTTCGATGTCGAAGGTCGGCTGCCGGACATGGCTCTCGCCTGCGTCGGTGGGGGATCGAACGCCATCGGGCTCCTGGCGCGGTTCATCGGAGAACCCAGCGTGCGCCTGGCTGTCGCGGAAGCTGCCGGCGACGGCATCGAGACGGGTCGACATGCGGCAGCGATCGCGGGCGGCACCGCCGGGATCCTCCACGGGTCCCGATCGCTGATGCTTCAGGACGTCGATGGCCAGGTGGTCGAGGCGCACTCCGCGTCCGCCGGTCTCGACTATCCCGGTGTCGGACCGCAACTCGCGGCTCTGGCGGAAGGAGGCCGGCTCGAGGTCGCGACGGCCACCGATCGCGAAGCCGTCGCCGCCATGCGGTCGGTGACGCGGACCGAAGGGATCCTCCCCGCACTCGAGACCGCACATGCGGTCGCGGCGCTGCCGAAGCTCCTGGCTGGCCTCGAGGGGTCCGGTCTTCGATTGCCGAATGGCGCCCTGGTCCTGCTCGGGTTCTCGGGCCGGGGCGACAAGGACATGGCCGCCCTCGAGCGGTTCGCGGACGTTCCCGCCTGGGCGAGCGTCGAGTGAGCAAGGGGACCGGGGCGCCGACCGCGGCCGCGGGCACCAACGACACGCCAGGTGCCCGTCGCATCGCGGCGGCGTTCGCCGGCGCAAGCGCGGCCGGCCGAGCGGCCCTGATTCCGTACGTGGTGGCCGGCTACCCGACCTACGACGACTCGTTTGCGGCGGCGTGCGCGGCCATCGATGCAGGCGCCGACATCCTCGAAATCGGGCTCCCGTACTCGGACCCGCTCGCGGACGGCGCGACGCTCCAGCGCGCATCCCATGCCGCGCTGCTCAACGGGGCGACGCTGGATCGTTCGCTCGCGCTGGTCGCTCGCGTCGTCGCGGACAGACCGACGGTACCGATCGTGACCATGGGCTACGCCAATCAGCTCATCGGTGGCGGCGATGGGCGGGATCGCGCCACGGCGCTGGCGGCGGCCGGCGCCGCCGGGGTGATCGTGGCCGACCTGACGCCCGATGAGGGCGCTCCGTTCGAGGCGGTCGCCGCAGCCGCGGGCCTGGCCGTCGTCTATCTCGTCGCACCGACGACGGCGCCGAACCGGCTCGGGACCGTTGCCGGACGGAGTGGGGGATTCCTGTACTGCGTGAGCCTCGTCGGGGTGACCGGCGCCCGGTCGAGCCTGCCGCCGAGCGTCCGCGGGCTCGTGGCTTCGGTTCGGGCCGTGTCGCCGGTCCCGGTGGCAGTCGGTTTCGGTATCTCAAGGCCTGCTCACGTCCGAGCTCTCGCGGCTTCCGGGGCCGACGGCGTCATCGTCGCGTCCGCGCTCGTCGATGCCCTCGGTGCGAGGGGAACGAATGTCGACGCCATGGCCGCACTCGTCGCGTCGCTCCGGGCGGCCACCGCGCGGTAACCTGAGGCGATGACGACTCGCATCGCCCTGGCCCTCGAGACCACGGCCAAACGGACCTTCGCCAGCGCCATCGACTGGCCAGGCCTTGCTCGAGGCGGCAAGACCGAATCCGCCGCGATCGAGGCCCTGCTCGGCCATCTCGACCGGTACGCGGAGGTCGTCCGAGCCGCCGGTTTCGAGCTCGCGGCGGATAATATCGTGGTCGAGGTTATCGAGGCTGCCGAAGGGAACGGCAGCACCGATTTCGGCGTCCCGGGGCGCGTCACCGATGCGGATCGCCGACCGACCACCGATGCCGATGCGGAACGCCTCGCCGGGATCGTGGCCGCCGCATGGTCGCTCCTGGATCGGAACGCCGTCGCGGCGCCGGAAGAGCTTCGAAAGGGACCCCGAGGCGGCGGACGGACCACCTCGAAGATCGTCGAGCATGCCCTGATGGCAGATCACGCCTATGCCCGCGAAATGGGGCTCAAGGTGCCGGCCCCGACCCCGGGAAACGCCATGTCGATCGCCGCAATGCGTGAGGCAATCACAGAGGTCCTGCGGCGCCCGTCGGACGGGACGCGACTCGCGGATCGGCGCTGGACCGCCCGATACGCCGCCCATCGCATCGCCTGGCACGCTCTCGACCACGCCTGGGAGATCGAGGATCGCACGGAGTCGGCTGGCTGAGGGCCGGCACGGAAGATTGAACCGATCGAGGCCCGGACGGCACTCATCAATGTGGAGGTTGTCCTGGATCATCTGCCGCTGACGAACTCGGGGCTGGTTGCCGCTGCTCTCGCGGGTGATCGCGAGGCATTTCGCCGGCTCGTCGAGCCGGATCTGCCCGCGGCCCTCGGGACGGCGCGGATCGTGACGCGATCAGAGGCCGATGCCGCAGACGCGGTACAGGACGCCTTGCTCTCCGCCTGGAAGGGGCTTGCCTCACTCCGCGATCACGATGCCTTCCGACCGTGGTTCCGGCGTCAGGTTGTCCGCGCGGCGCTACGTATGGTCGAACGTCGCGGCCGGTCCATCGAGCTCGTCGCGGACATTCCCGCACCGCCGGACGACCTCGACCGAGAGATCGACCGTCGGGTCCTCGAGCGCGCATTCGAGGCCCTTGCGCCGAGGGATCGCCTGCTCCTCACGCTTCACCACTTCTGGAGCCTGCCGATCGACGAGACAGCAGCTCACCTCGGCATCCCAACGGGCACCGTGAAATCGAGGGTCCACTACGCGATGGAACGGCTGCGCGCGGCGTTCGCCGCAGAGGAACGACGATGAGCGATCCAGTCGAGCGCGAGCTCCGAACCATGCTCGATGAACGGGCACGCGGGGACTCAGGTACGGCCCGACAGCTTGCCGATGGGATCGCCTCGTTCCCGCCCAGACGACGTTGGGGAGGCGGTTTCTTTGGCGCGCTCGCTGCCGCCGTGGTCATCGTGGCAGTGGTGGTCATCGTGGCCCCCCGTCTCGCCGGTACCGGAGGGCAAGGTCCGACACCATCGCCGACGGTGACTCCGGACCCCTCGGGGCCGACCCTCCCGGGTGGGCCTGAAGCATTCGCGGGCGATCCGCGCCTCGCTCGCTGCTCGTTCGGGTCGATCCAGTACGCGTTCGTCATGGACCACGCGCGGGACTACCACAGCTACTTGCCAAAGATGGGGATCTCACCCGAACTCGATGTCGACGGGTCGGCATTTGTCGCCGTGTTCGAGGCTGGGATGGCCCAGCCTCCAACGACCGGCTTTGGCCCCGGGAGCACCAATGAACCAGGTCATCGGTATGTCTGCGTCCTCGTGGACGGCGGCGATCCGATCCTGTACAGCGACGTCGACATCACCGGCCTGACCGTCGACGTCACCCTGAGTGTGTCGTCACCCAGCCCAACGCCGACCGAAGGCCCATCAGGGGATCCGACGACCACGCCTGAGCCGGCGCCAGTCTGGGTCGCCGACCTTGCCGGTCAGCTCCAATGTTCCGGTGCCATCGCGAACGTCGGTGGCGAGGTCCCGGAGGCCGGTGGCATCGGCGCTGGTGGCGTGTCCCCCGAGGCTGGTCTCGCTTCGTTCCTGGGGCCGAACAATCCCTACGCGAGCCTGCCGGCGGCCGGGTACACGCAGCTCCATCTGGACGTGCACTGGGCGAGCTTCGTGCACGTGTACCAGGGTCGGATCAAGGCGATCATCATCCTGTCCGACGCTCCGGGCCGTGACCCGGGCTGGCACGTCGTCGGCCTGCGAGCCTGCGACGCATCCGAATTTGATCCGAGCATCCCACTGACCTTCCCGGTGACCATCTGGACCGATGCAAACGGTCAACCTGTCTCCACTGAAACGATTCGATCATCGCCCGGACCGGGCCACTGCGGTTGGGACACCGCGATCTGGCTGAAGTTCGGTGACAACCTGTACTTCCGCGACCCTGCTGGGGTCATGACCGAGTGGACGACGACGCCATTCGATGCAAGAGCCAAGCTGCCATCCACAGCGGCGAATACCGGCTACCGGAACGGCAGTTCGTCACTCTGGCTCGACCCTGGAAAGGATGCCTACATCGTGTTGACCGATCACGTCGAGCGTTGGCCCCGCTCAAAGGATCCGTTCATCGGATGCGCGTGACGGGGCCAGCGCACGGCCTCAAGTGCTTCAGCCTACGGAGCTGAACGTGTCGGTGGCTACCGCGATGGGCGGGGTGATCCTGGTCCTGTCCGGCCCAGCCTGCCAGCGTCCCGTCTGACGCGAATCGTCGATCTAGCTCGATCGCAACCCGATCGCCGCCGCAGCCCGGACACGGATGGTCGTCGCAGACACACCTTTGTCGAAGAGCGATCGGATCGAAGTGTCGCCGTCGGCCTTCGAGAGCTTCCGGCCATCGGGACGGTGGATCAGGGGGTGATGCAGGAAGCGAGGCGGTTCGGCGCGGCCGAGCAACCGGCCGAGGCTGATCTGGACGGGCGTGGCATCGAGAAGGTCGTCGCCCCGGATCACGAGATCGATCCCGTGACGGAGATCGTCCACCACCACGCACAAGGCGTAGGTCCAGTTGCCGTGCTGGTCCCGCAGCGCCGGATCACCCCGCGGCGCCGCTGCCCCAACCTGCGGCCCGTGCACGAGATCCGTCCACGATTCCATCTCGCGGTCGAGGGAGGCCCGCAGCGTGACGCCGGATCGGTCGAGGGCGAGGCCCCGGGTGAAACATCCGCCGGGACAGCCCGGCCCGGACCAGGGACCGCCATTCGTCGAAGCCCCGGAGCGGAACGTCGAGCGGCTGCAGTCACAGGCATAGACGTGCCCCGCTCGCTCAAGCTCGGCGACGGCCTCGCCATAGACGGAGCCATCGTCCGACTGGCGGTATGCCGACGACGCACCCGCCTGCAGCGCCTCAATGGTCGGTTCGTCCGGCACGAAACCCAGCGCCTCGAGGTCATCGAGGAGGGCGGTTTCGTATTCGGGTCGACAGCGCTGTCGGTCGTGATCCTCGATCCGCAGGACCACGCTACCGCCGGACGTCCGCGCCACGTGCCAGACGACGAGCGCATTCGCCACGTGGCCGAGATGGAGATAACCGGTCGGGGCGGGGGCGAACCGCGTCCGGAGTCCCGCGGGAAGGCCACGGACAACGGCCGTGAGCGCTTCGTCGAAGTCTGACGGGACCCCTGGAACCTCAGGCGTCGCCCGGCTCCCGTCGGGCTCGGTCAGCAGATTCGAGGGCCCGTGTCGCGGCAAACAGCCGTCGGTAGAGTGCCAGCAGGTCGGCCTGTGGCATCGGTCCGTCGTTGGCCATCGCGATCCGAACGAGGATCTCGCGTTCTCTCGCGGCGTCCCGGACCGCCCGCCGGCCCAGGTCCGTCTTGATACGACCGACCTCGAGTGCGAGGTCCGCACGCTCGTTGAGGAGAGCGACGATCTGCTTGTCGAGGGCATCAATGCGCCCGCGGAGCCGCCGCAGCTCCAGGCTTTCGGGCGGCCCACCGCGCCCGGGCTCAGCCACGTCCGGCGTCCCGGTCCGTGGCGATGTGGCCCGCTACAACCACGTCCGCCGCGATCCGCTCGAGTGCGAGGTGGTACCCGCGGGCGCCCTGCCCAACGAACGAGGCCCGCGCCACATCGGTCAGGAAATTGACATGCCGGAACGGCTCTCGCGTCGAAGGGTCGGACAAATGGACTTCGATGAACGGCCGCGCAACCCCGACGAGCGCGTCGCGCAGCGACACAGACGTGTGCGTCAGGCCGCCGGCGTTCACGACGGCGACATCGAAGTCGCGGACATGGAGTCGATCGATCAACGCCCCCTCGTGGTTCGACTGGAAGAACTCGACCTCGAGGCCAAGCTCCGTGGCTCGCGTCCTGATCCCGTCCTGGATCTGATCGAGCGTCTCGCGCCCGTAGATCTCCGGTTCACGCGTTCCGAGAAGGTTCAGGTTGGGTCCCTGGAGGACCAGGACGCGGGTCATCGGCCACCTCCCACGGCAAGCGGTTCGAGCAGCCCGGCGGCGACCTCGCGAACCACGGACTCGGTGATGTCGTCCCGGACGACGTAGCCATGATCCGTCGGGAGCACCCAGCGCAGGCGCCCGTCATGGTGCTTCTTGTCGGCGCCGAGGTGCTCGATGACCGCCTCGATGGAATAGGGGAGGAGGCCCTTACCGAGTCCGAGCGCATCCAGCAGTCGCTCGATCCGTGCCGCCCGCTCCGGTGGCGTGACGCCAGCCGACTCTCCGATCCGGCACGCGGCCCGCAGCCCGTACGCAACAGCCTCGCCGTGGCGAAGATCCGCGAAGCCGCCCGCGGCTTCGAACGCATGCCCGAGCGAATGGCCGAGGTTCAGCGCGATCCGAACGGCCGACTCCTTCTCGTCTGCCGCGACGACCTCGACCTTGGCCCAGGCACAGCGCTCCACGAGCTCGGCCAGGGATCCATCCGCGACCGCAGCCACGTCGCCGCTCGCGATCGCGGGCCCCCGGGCCTCGAGAAGCTCGAACAGCCGCCCGTCCCCGAGCGCAGCCATCTTGACCGCCTCGCCCAGCGCGGAGCGCCGGTCGCGCTCCGGGAGCCCTTCGAGGACCGCGATGTCAATGACGATCGCCGTGGGCTGATGGAACGCGCCCACGAGGTTCTTGCCCTCCGGCAGATCCACACCCGTCTTGCCGCCGATGGACGAGTCGATCTGTGCCGCGAGTGTCGTCGGAACCTGGATGAACGGCACGCCACGGAGGTACGTGGCGGCGATGAAGCCGGCCGTGTCGCCGAGCGCCCCGCCGCCCAGCGCGATGATCGGCTCGCCCCGTTCGACGCGCAGCCGGGACAGCTCGCTGGCTGCTCGCTCGACCACCGCGAGGCGCTTGGCGGCCTCGCCCTGCGGCAACATGACGAGCTCGAGGTCCAGGCGCGCGGCGCGAATCGAGCCCTCGATGGCGGCACCCGTGGCTGCCCATGCGACTGGTTCCGTGATCACGATCGCGCGCCTCGCGCCAAGCCGCGCGAGTTCCGCCACGATCGTCGCTCCCGCGATGCTCTCGCCGATGGCGATGCGCCCGATGACGGTCTCGGCGCGCAGGAGCAGGACCCCGGTCGTCGGTGTTGCAGGGATGGCTTGCTCGACCGCCTCGACGACGCTGCTGACCTCGGTCATGCCGGCGACCCGTGTCGCGGCGCCGTAGAACCGGCTGCGCGAAGTCGTCAGGTCCCGCAGTGCCCGGATTGGATCGCGTCCCGTGATCAGTGGTCGGATGTTGGGACTGCGACGGAGCCGCTGCGCCAGGATCTCCGGCCGCCCGTCCAGCCAGATTGGGACGCGTCCGCGGTACAACAGCCATCGATTGCGCGGGTCCACGACGGCGCCGCCGCCCGGCGCGATGACCCGTCGAAGTTCGGATGTGTCGTCGGGTTGGCCGAGCGCCTGGATCACGGCACGTTCGCGGGCGCGAAATCCGGCCTCGCCCTCATCGGCAAAGATCTCAGGAATGCGAACGCCGGCCTCGTGTTCGATAACCTCGTCGAGGTCCACGAACGTCGCCCCGTGGTGCGCCGCAAGGCGACGCCCGACGGCGCTCTTGCCACTGCCGGGAAGTCCGATGAGGACGATTTCCACGTCTCGGAACCTAGTCGTCGCCGCCGGAGCCGGCCTCGTCGCCGCCGGACGTCGCGGCCTGGCCGCCGATCGTCGGTGCCGGCGGGAGGGTCGCCATGAGGCGTCGGTGTGCGGCCATGCGCTCGCTGATCACGTCCATCCGGTCGCCGCCGAGCGTTTCGAGGATGAACCGGGCGAGGGTGAGCATCACCATCGCCTCGCCGATCACGCCCGCCGCGGGCACGACGCTGATGTCGCTGCGCTCGTAGTGCGCCTTGTCGACCGGCTCGCCGGTGATCAGGTCCGCGGACGGAAGCGGCCGTGCGAGCGTAGAGATCGGCTTGACCGCGCCGCGCACCACGATCGGCTCCCCGTTGGTGACCCCGCCGGTCAGCCCCCCAGCGTTGTTGGAGCGGTGGATCCAGCGACCGTCCTCGGCCCGCCCGTCGATGACGTCATGGACGGTCGACCCGAACCGGCGGGTCTGCTCGAAACCGAGCCCGAACTCCACGCCCTTCACGATGTTGATGCTCATCACGGCCGCCGCCAGCGCGCCATCGAGCCGCCGGTCCCAGTGAACATAGGAGCCGAGCCCGATGGGCAGGCCGTGGACGACGACCTCGAACACACCGCCGATCGTGTCCCCATTGGACCGCGCTTCGTCGATCCGGGCGATCATCCGCGTTTCCGCCTCCGGGTCGGGGCAACGCAGGGGCGACGCATCGGCTTCCTCTCGCGAGCGCGTGCTGGCGGCCGGATCGATGGCCACGCCACCGACTTCGGCAGTGAATGACCAGATCTCGATGCCGAGGGCACGCAGGAACACGCGCGCAATGCCGCCCGCCGCAACGCGCGCGGCCGTCTCGCGGGCGGAAGCTCGCTCGAGCACGTTGCGCACGTCGGAGTGCCCGTACTTGAGGGCCCCGGCAAGGTCGGCGTGGCCCGGCCGGACGCGCGTCACGGGCGTGGCGCGCTTGTTGCCCTCGGCAACGGCCGACTCAAGTGCCGCGGCCTCCGCCGCATCGAGCGGTCCAGCCTGCATCACTGAACCCCAGTTCTCCCAGTCCCGGTTCGGGACGAGGAGCAGGATCGGCGACCCGAGCGTCTGCCCGTGGCGGACACCCGATTTGATCTCGGCGTGATCAGATTCGATCGTCTGGCGGGCACCGCGGCCATAGCCGCGCTGGCGGCGCGCCAGGTCGACGACGAGGTCCTCCTCGGTCAGGGCAAGGCCGGCCGGGACGCCCTCGACGGTCACGCCGAGCGTTGGGCCGTGTGATTCACCCGCGGTCAGGAACCGGAATGGATCCGACATGAGCGGCGCGATCAGCCTTCGGTCGTGACGGCCGGCGGATCGACGGCCGGTTCGTCGCCTGCGGGTTCGCCCTCGGCCGAGCGCAGACCCTGGGCGCGGGCGCCGGCAAGAGCCTCGGACATCAGGTCAAGCGGGGCCGCCTGGCCAGTCCAGAGCGTGAATGCGGCAGCGCCCTGGTGCAGGAGCATGGTCGCCCCGTCGTGCGCCGTCGCACCGGCCGCCGCGGCATCCCGCAACAGGCGCGTTCGGTCGTAGATCAGGTCGAGGACCAGCAGATGCGACTCGAGCGACTCAGCCGGGAGAGGTGTCTCGTCCGGCTTGAGCCCGATCGAGGTCGCATTGACGAGAACTTTCGTCTTGGCGAGTTCCGCGGCGATGACGGACTCGTGCCAAGGCAATGCGCGCAGATCCATGTGCGCGGCGCTCCGGCCAAAGTGCTTGACCAGACCCTCGGCGCGATGCAGGTGGCGATTGAACACGATAATCCGGAGAAATCCTGCCCGGATCAATCCATGGACGACGGCCCGCGCGCCACCGCCGGCTCCCAAGACCACGGCGTGGCGGGGCATCTTCGATCGGCCGACGAGACGATCCAGTGCGGCGTTGAACCCGGCCACGTCGGTGTTGTGTCCAACGAGGCGCTTGCCCTCGCGGGTGAGGGTGTTCACGGCGCCCGTCGCCTGTGCCTCTTCGGTCAGACGATCAAGCAGCGGGACGACCCGCTCCTTATGGGGGATCGTGAGGTTGGCGCCGAGATAGTCGTCCCCTCGGATCGCCTCGATGGCCGCGGCCAGCTCCATCGGAGCGCGGTCCAGAAGCTCGTAGTGCGCATCAATCCCCTTTGCGTCAAAGGCGGCCTGCTGCATCGCGGCCGACAGGGAGTGGGCGACGGGGTGGCCGATCAGAACGACGCGTTTCGTCATGTCCGGATCCTTTCGAGCTCAGCGAAGAAACGGGGGTAGGAAATCGATGCGCTGTCGGGCTGCCCGATGGTCGTGCGGCCCGACGCGAGCAGTCCGGCGATGGCAAAGGTCATGGCCAGGCGATGGTCGTCGAGGCTGTCCGTGGCAGCGCCGACCAGCGCGGTCGGCCCGTCGATGATCAGGTCGTCGCCGTCGACTTCGATCCTTGCACCGAGCAGCGTCAGGCCGGCGGCGATCCCAGCGAGGCGATCCGACTCCTTGTGTCGGAGCTCGCCGGCCCCGCGGATGGTCGTCCGCCCGGATGCCTGGGTCGCCGCGAGGCACAGGATCGGGATCTCGTCGATCGCGCCTGCGACGTCGCCGGGCGAGACCTCGATCCCTCGCAGGGCCGCGGATCGAACCGCGAAGTCGGCCATCGGTTCGCCGATCGAACCCACGTCGTCGCCGGACCCGGAAACCGCGGGATGCGCGCGCTCATCGATATCCGCGCCCATGCGGATCAGGAGATCGACGATGCCGCGACGCGTCGGGTTCGTGCCGACACCGCGCAACGTGAGCTCCGCGTCCGGATGCACGGACGCGCCGACCAGCCAGAACGCAGCCGCGGACAGGTCTCCCGGCACCATGTCGTCGATCGCGCGCACGCGTCCACCTCCGTCGATTTCGATCGCCGCGCCGCCTCCGGCCTCGCCGCGCCGGTCCATCGCTGGGTCCGCGCTCGTCCGGACCGCAACACCGCGGGCTCGCAGCATGCGCTCCGTGTGGTCGCGTGTCGCGACAGCCTCGTGGACGCGCGTCGTTCCTGCTGCTCGCAGGCCGGCCAGCAGGATCGCGGACTTGACCTGCGCGGAGGGGACACCCGTCGTCCAGTCGACACCGACGAGGTCGCCCCGCCCGGCAACTTCGAGCGGAGGTCGACCGTTGTCGCCGCGGGCAGTGACTGATGCACCCATGGCTCGGAGCGGGTCGATGATCCGGGCCATCGGCCGGCTGCGCAATGAGCCGTCGCCGTCGAGCACCACCTGGGCCGTGCTGCCCGCCAAGATCCCCGCGAACAACCGCAGGCTCGTTCCGGAGTTGCCGCAGTCGAGGACGATCGGCGCCGGGTTCATGGCCTCGATGCCCGGCGAGGACACGCGGTATGTGATCGAGCCATCGGGGTCCGCGGTCCGATCGACCGTCGCGCCGAGCGCGCGGACGATGTCCGCCGTGGATCGAACGTCTGCGCCGTCACCCGCGCCCTCGATCGTGCTCGTGCCCTCGGCGATCAAGGCGAGCATCAGGGCGCGGTGGCTGATCGACTTGTCACCCGGCATCCGCAGCTCACCGCGCAGCCGGCGCGCGGAGGCGACGACCGCCGGCTCGGTCGGGCGCGTTGCAGCGGGGGCGTTGGTGACCGCGTGCGTGGACATCGGATCAGTGCTTGGAGAGGCCGCCCGCGCCAATGCCGAGAGCGGCACTGTCCACGAGTGGGTCTCCGTGGAGCGAGCTGACATGGGCGTGGACCGGCACGATCGCCGCCATGAGGTCGGCGAACTGGGCCGGGTTGAGCTGCTGCTCCGCGTCCGACAGGGCCGACTCCGGCGTCGGGTGGACCTCGACCATGACGCCGTCAGCCCCGACCGCGACGCCGCCGATAGCGAGGGGCTTGACCAGCCAGCGCTTGCCGGTCGCGTGGCTCGGGTCGACGATGACCGGCAGGTGGGTCAGGTGATGGAGGAGCGGCACCGCCGACAGGTCCATCGTGTTGCGGGTGTAGGTCTCGAACGTCCGGATGCCGCGTTCGCACAGGATCACGTTCGGGTTGCCGGCCGCGACGATGTACTCGGCGGCCATGAGCAGTTCCTCGACCGTCGCCATGAAGCCGCGCTTGAGCATGACCGGGCGCGCCACCCGGCCCGCGGCGTTGAGGAGCGAGTAGTTCTGCATGTTCCGGGCGCCGATCTGGAGGATGTCGGCGTACTCGGCGACGATGTCGACCTGGTTCGGCTCCATGACCTCGGTAATGGTCGGCAGGCCGGTCCGGTCGCGCGCCTCGGCCAGGTACCGGAGCGCCTCGACTCCCAGGCCCTGGAAGCTGTACGGCGAGGTCCGCGGCTTGAACGCGCCGCCGCGCAGGATCGTGGCACCTGATGCCTTGACGGCATCGGCGGTCTCGAACAGCTGGTCGCGACTCTCGACGGAGCAGGGTCCGGCCATCACGGTCAGGCCGCCGTCGCCGACGACCGCGTCGAGCACCCTAATGACTGTGTCTTCGGGATGGAACTCGCGCGACGTCAGCTTGAACGGCCGGGAGATCGGGGTGATCGTCTCGACGCCGCCGAGCGCACCGAGCTTGCTCATCAGGTCCGCGCGTCGGGGCCCGACCTCTCCGACGACCGCGATGACGACGCGGTCGGCACCTGCGTGCTCATACGGGGTCATGCCCTCGCCGAGGATGTGGCTCTTGACCCCGAGGATCTCGGCCTCGGTGGCGGTGCGGGCCATGACGACGAACATCAAGCGTCCTTCCTGTGGACGGCCGAACCGGAAACAAAAAAGCAGAGGCCTGCACCTCTGCTTCGCCCGGCACGACGCGTGCGCCCGGCCTCAACGGCCGGGAACGATCATGCCGGGTCGGTAAACCAATAGAAGCGCTTCATCTCAGTCGAGCGACGGTAGCGGAGGCCATACTTGATGTCAACCGGCCGGGGCCCGTGGTAGCCTATCGCCCGCCGTGGTCGATGGAGAGGTCGCATAGAGGCCTAGTGCGGCGGTTTGCTAAACCGTTATGGGGTTACACCCATCGGGGGTTCGAATCCCCCCCTCTCCGCCAGTCATCTCCGTCGGCATCGCGTGCGCCCGTAGCTCAGCGGATAGAGCGTCAGGTTGCGGACCTGAAGGTCGTGGGTTCGAGTCCCGCCGGGCGCGCCATTCCCCTAGCGAGACCAGCCGCGCCCGATCGAAAGGGTGACTGATGATCGACCGTACGGGATTCACGTATCCGACGCCGGATGAGACCGGAATGGCACTGAATCAGGGCGTGCGGATCGCCTGGAAGCGGTATGGCGAGGGTCCGCAATCCATCCTGTTCATGCCGACATGGAACTTCGTCGACTCACGCGTGCTTCGCCACCAGGTCGTGGGGTTGCGTGATCGCTTTCGGCTCATTACCTATGACGCTCGCGGTTCAGGTGAGAGCGATCATCCCGGGGTTGGCTATCGGTTCGACGACCATGCCTCGGACGCACTGGCGGTGATGGAAGCAACCCGAACGCTAACGGCCAGTATCGTCGCCGCGTCTGCCGGAACGCACGCCGCCGTCCTGATGGCAACCCGCCATCCGGAGTTGGTCGAGCGACTCGTGCTCATCGTTCCGCCCATGGACCTCGTCGTTTCCGACGCGACTCCTGTTCCGGCCCGCCCCATCAGCACCTCCGGCGACGACGACCCAGGGGTGGTGCCTCCGGCCTGGAGGACTGACTACGCGGCGTTCGTCGACTGGTTCCTCGCGGAGGTCTTCTCGGAACCGGGTTCGGCCTCCACGATCGCCGAGGTGACGAGCATCGCCCTCGAAGCCGACCATGACATGCTGGTCCAACAGGCCACCGAACTGGATTGGGATGCCGCACCGGCCGTGCTGCACGAGATCCGGTGTCAGACGCTCGTCATCCATGGCGAGGCCGATCGCACGCTCGACGTCGCTACGGTGCGGGCTGTCGTCGAGCGTATCCCGGGGGCTCGTCTCGCACTGCTCGCGGGTCTCGGGCACCGCCCCGACATTCGTCGCCCGGACATCGTGAATCCAATTCTCGCCGAGTTCGTCACTGGCTCGAAGGGCCGCCGTCCACCTCGATATCCGGACCCCTGAAGGAGCCCGTCGTTCGCCCGCCGGGCGTCAGGATTGCGAACGACGTGGCAACCCGGGTGAGAGACGCGACAGGATAGGCTGGCGCCGATGACCGCGCCCTTTCCCAGCCTCCGACTCCGCGACCCGGACCCCGACCTGTTTGATCTGCCGTGGGAGTTGCCGTTGGAGGCGTGGCCCGCCGACAGTCTGCCGATTCGGGAGTTGCCCGTCGGCCCATCCCGCCACCTCGTGCGGTTCCTCGAGACACGGCGGGGCCTGGTGGCTCTCAAGGAGGAGCCGGTCAGGGTCGCCGAGCGTGAATACGACGTGCTCCGCTATCTGACCGATGAGGGCCTGCCCGCCGTCGAGCCGATCGGCGTCGCGTCGTCGCCCGAAGTTGACGCCGCGATCCTCGTGACTCGTTTTCTGCCCAACTCGTTCCAATATCGACGTCTCCTGTCGCGCGTCCCGCCCGGCCCGAGCGACCTCCGGGATCGCCTCCTCGATGCGATGGCCGGGCTGCTTGTGGAGCTCCATCGGGCCGGCGTGTACTGGGGCGATTGCTCGCTCGCGAACTGCCTCTTCCGTCGGGACGGCAACAAGCTCCAGGCCTACCTCGTGGACGCCGAGACCAGCGAACGCCACCCCGAACTCTCCGCCGGACAACGGGACTACGACCTCGACGTTCTCGTCGAGAACGTCGCCTTCGGATTCGCCGATCTGGCCTCGATCCAGGACCGCGACGACCTCTTCGACGATGCGCTCGACGCGGCCGAGACCGTGCGCGAGCGCTACCGGGTGCTGTGGGACGAACTCACCGCCGAGGTCGAGGTTGGGGCGGACGAGCGCTTCGCCATGGCGGCGCGCGTCCGTCGCCTCAACGATCTCGGGTTCGCCGTCGAGGAGATCCAGGTCGTCCCGGGCGGGGAAGGAAAAGTCCGCATTCGTGCCGCCGTGACCAACCGCCGGTTCCACGAGCGCGAGTTGTTCGACCTCGCGGGCGTGCGGGCCCTCGAGGGCCAGGCCCGGTTGATGCTCAACGACCTGCGCGAGTACGGGGCGTGGCTCGAGCGCGCCGAGCGGCGAACGATCTCCAACGACGTCGCCGCGACTCGCTGGCTGATCGAGGTCTTCCAGCCGACCCTGGCCCGACTCGCCCGGGTGGTCGGCCCAGGAGGCGATGCCGTCCAGGCGTATTGCGACGTCCTCGAGACCAAATGGCTGAAGTCGGAGACCGCGCGGGCGGACATCGGGCTCGCCGCGGCGATCGAGGCCTACCTCGACAACGACAGCATCGGACCGGAGATCAGCGGCGGCACGATGGTCGCACCGTGAGCCGGCGACCAGCGCTCCTCGGCGAGGCCCCGCTCGGTGATGCCGTTGACCGGCTCGTCGAGACGGCCGCGCCCCGAACCGTCGTCCCGGGCTGGGCCACCGTCGATCTCGACCGTGCCGCGGAGGAACTCAGCGGGGTGGGTACTCCCGGCGACACCGACGACCGACTCCCCGACCCGCCGGACCTTCATCTCGGCGCACGCAGTCAAACGCTGCTCGCCGCCGGCGACGTCGCGGCGATCCTGCTCGAGGCTTCGACGGAAGGCCCGCTTGCGGCTGCCCTGGCTCGCCACGGCGAGGGTTGGATCGCGCTGTACATGATCACCGACCAGGGCGCCACGGAACGCGTCCGAGGCGCCGGGTTCGTCGTCTCGACCCTCCGCGACGGCCCGCTCGGTCCCCAGCGGCTCGTCCGAATCTCGCCGGTTTCGGGTCCATTCCTGGTACTCGTGACCCCGGACTGACGGCCCGCCGGGCGCGCGGTACGATCCACTCACGGACACCATCAGGAGGGCGGTCATGCGCGTTGGATTCGTCGGTCTCGGCACCATGGGCGGAGCCATGGCAGCCAACGTCGCGCGCGCGGGCTTCGAGGTCAGCGCCTGGAACCGAACGGCCGGCCGGGCGGCGGACCTCGAGGAACTGGGCGTCCGTCTCGAGGCAAGTCCGGCGGCTGTGGCCGCCGTGTCGAAGATCGTCGTCACCATCGTCTCGGATACACCCGATGTCGAAGTCGTCCTCTTCGGCCAGGACGGCGTCGCCAGCGGTGCCGCCACGGGAACACTGATCGTGGACATGTCCACGATCTCACCGTCGGCGACTCGCGAGTTCGCGGCCCGCCTCGCATCCGGCGGCGTCGCCATGCTCGATGCTCCCGTTTCGGGCGGCAGCGAGGGTGCGAAGAAGGGCACCCTCACGATCTTCGTCGGCGGCGAGGCCGCCGACCTCGATCGGGCACGCCCGGTCCTCGAGGCCATGGGCACGACCATCACCCTCGTCGGACCCGTCGGCTCCGGGCAGGCGGTCAAGGCGGTCAACCAGGTGATCCTCGCGGGCACCTACCTGGGCGTGGCCGAGGGCATCGTCCTGGCCATTAAGGCCGGGCTCGATGTCGAGCAGGTCGTCGGCGCCCTGTCGGGCGGCGCGGCGCAGTCATGGGTCCTTGCCAACCGCAGCGGCCGGATGCTCGAGAACGACTATCCGCTCGGGTTCAAGGTCGCGCTCCACCGCAAGGACCTCGGGATCGCCCTGCAACTTGCTCGCGAAACGGGCACATCGCTGCCGATCTCAGCACTGTGCGAGCAGATCGAGGCCGGGCTCATCGGCAAGGGCCATGCCGACGACGACATGTCAGCCGTCGCACGCGCCATCCGCGAGCTCTCGGGACTCGAGGGCTAGCCCGGCCTCGCTCAGTCGAGGCCGACCAGGAGCATCGGAGATCCGAGGCGACCGTCATAGCGCGGCCGGAAGCGCTCGATGTTGTACATCGCCTCGACGTCCACGCGGCGAGCGGCGACCCCGGTCGTGCCGAGGTCGACATGCGCGTACTTGCCGTCCCGGATCGCGACCATCTGTCCGAAGATCCCGTCGGCGACGAGGTCCATCGCTACGTTTGCAAAGGTCGATGCGACGATCTGGTCGAGGGCATCGGGCTGGCCGGAGCGCAGATCGTAGGTGAGCTCGATTGCCACCGACTCGATGCCGGTTCGGGTGGTCAATTCGCTGGCCAGTGTCTCGCCGATGTTCGCCTTGTGCCGATGGCCGAACGCGTCGGCAGGACCGTAGTCCGGAATCTCGGCTCCTTCCCAGATCGCGCCCTCGGCGGTCACCACGATCGCGTAGCGGCTGAGTGACGAACGATGATCCTCGGCCATGACCGCCGCGAGCTGTGCGATGTCGTAGCGGGCCTCGGGAATCACGCATCGCGCGGACGTGACATACGCGGCAAAGAGGGCTGAGAACCCCGCATCCCGGCCGAAGATGCGGAACACGCCGATCCGCTCGTGACTGCCGAGCGTCGTTCGCTGGCGATCGATCAGCTCCTTTGCGCGGGTGATCGCGGACGAGAAGCCGATGCAGTACTCGGTGCCCGGCGCGTCGTTGTCCATCGTCTTGGGGATCGCCACGAGCGGCACCCCTTTGCCGGCGAGGACTCGCGCGAAGGAGAGCGTGTCGTCGCCGCCAATCGCCACCAGGATGTCGATCCCGAGCTCGTAGAGATGCTCCATGACCAGGGGCGTGAGGTCGTATCGATCCTCGCCGATCTGCATCCTGGCGGCTTTTGCCGGGTCGAGCCAGGTGGGCAGCGCCTTCGCCGGCATCTTCGCGGGGTTCGTGCGCGACGTGTGCAGGATGGTGCCGCCTGTCCGGTCAATCGCGCGCGTGTTCGTTCGGTCGAGCCGTCGGAGGTACTCCGGATCGAGTTCGGTGCCGGGTCGGACGTGCGTCAGGCCCTCCCAACCGCGCCGAATGCCAATCACTTCGGCGCCGAGATCGGTCGCGCGGTACGTGACGCTCTTGATGACGGGGTTGAGGCCGGGCACGTCTCCGCCGCCGGTCAGGATCCCGATGCGTTGTGGTCGTTTCATCACCGGGAATGCTATCCCCGCGGGCGGATCCATGACGGTTGGTGGGCAAGTTGCCAGCCACCGTTGCAGGTCGGCGTCGCGCCGGCGACTTCGCCGCCGCCGGGCCGCCGCGTATCATCAGACCATGAACTACGAGCTCTACATGGGCGAGGCCCTGGCCGAGGCGCGAACGGCACTGTCCCGCGGCGAGCGGGCACACGCTGCGGTCGCAGTCATGGATGAGGCCATGGTCGCGCGCGGGCATGAGCGTGTTGTCGAGACGAACGATCCGACGGCCCACGCCGTGATCGTCGCTCTCCGCGAGGCCGCGCGGCGGCTGGGTACGACGCGCCTCCAGGACATCACGATCTTCTCGACGGTCGAGCCCTGCGCGATGTGCGTCGGCGCCATGCTGACGAGCGATGTCGAGGGCCTCGTGTTTGCCGCACCCGACCCGCGCGATGGGGCGGCCGGCAGCGTCGTGCAGCTCGCCGACAATGCGGCATTCGGCCGACGGATCAAGGTCGTCAGCGGCATTCGTCGCGCTGAGGCAGAGGAGCTCCTCGCCGCTTCGATCGCCGGCTGACCGGCGGACCGCAGGACCGCGGCCGCTCAGGGCCCCGACCTTGCCGGCCCGGGTGCGGACGACCCCTCTGCTATTCTCTCGCGCGGAGAGGTGTCCGAGTGGTTGATGGTGCCGCTCT
>JBDTOJ010000165.1:0-15810 GCA_039933295.1 Chloroflexota bacterium | reverse complement strand
GCGTGGCCGCTGCCCCGCGAGCGCGATACAGCGTCCGCAACGGCGACCTGGTCATTGACGCATTCAGCAACTGCTTCGTCACCACGGATCCCCCTCGCCGACGCAACTCTGGACACCGCTGTCCGACCCAAGCCACGAATGCCCGCACTCTACAGCGAGCCCGCGAGGCTCGGAAGGCCCAGTTCACGACCTCCTACGACACGTCGGTCGCTGGATCGTCGGCACGAGTCCGAACATCGGCTTCTACACTTGACGCGATGCCTCCCCGCCGACCGACCTCGCGCCTGACCGGGGCACGCCCCGAGGCGCTGTTCACGCCACCGCCCGAACGTCAGCCCCTCGCGGCGCGCATGCGCCCACGATCGCTCGAGGAGTTTGTCGGGCAGCAGCACCTCGTCGGCGAGGCGGGACCCCTCCGGCGATCGGTCGCCAGGGGCCACCTGACGTCGCTCCTGCTGTGGGGTCCTCCGGGCACGGGCAAGACCTCGCTCGCCCGCCTGCTCGCCGACGCCATCGGCGCCGAGTTCGCCACCCTCTCCGCAGTGATGTCCGGGGTCGCCGAGGTGCGCGCCGCGCTGGCCGAGGCCCAGGAGCGACTCACCCTCAACGGCACCCGAACGGTCCTGTTCATCGACGAGATCCATCGTTTCAACAAGTCCCAGCAGGACGCGCTCCTGCCGCACGT
The DNA here is from genome assembly GCA_039933295.1 of Chloroflexota bacterium. Lineage (GTDB taxonomy): Bacteria > Chloroflexota > Limnocylindria > Limnocylindrales > CSP1-4 > UBA5189. Next base: position 15,125 of record JBDTOJ010000165.1, on the reverse strand, counting down.
CGAGGACGGGACCGTGACGCTCATTGGGGCAACAACCGAGAACCCCTACTTCGAGGTCAACGCCGCGCTCCTCTCCCGGCTCCGTGTCTGGCGCCTGGAGCCGCTCGTGGACGCGGACCTCGAGGTCGTCGTCCGGCGCGCCATCGACGATGACGATCGGGGCCTTGCCGGACCCTACGGGCCGAAGGGCGGCGTCGTGTTGGGCGACGAAGCGTTCGCGCACCTCGTTTCGATGGCCGGGGGGGACGCCCGATCGGCGCTCAACGTCCTTGAAGGGGCCGTGGCCCTCGCCCAGGACAGTGACCTTCTCGATCAGAAGGGACGGGTGGCACCGCGTCTGGAGGAGGTCGAGGCGGCCGCCCAGCAGCGGGTGTTGGCCTACGATCGCGCCGGCGATGGCCATTTCGACACGGTCTCGGCGTTCATCAAGAGTCTGCGCGGCAACGACCCGGACGCGGCCGTCTACTGGCTCGCCGCGATGATCGCCGCCGGTGAGGACCCGAAGTTCATTGCCCGACGGCTGATCATCAGCGCCAGCGAGGACGTCGGCAATGCCGACCCGCGAGCCCTGCAGGTCGCGATTGCCGCGGGCCAGGCACTCGACTGGATCGGTCTGCCCGAGGCCCGCTATGCCCTCGCCCAGGCCACGACCTACATCGCGACGGCACCAAAGTCGAACCGTGCCGGACTGGCCTTTGCGGCGGCGGCTGGCGACGTCGAGGCGCACGGCGCGCTACCCGTCCCGCTCCACCTACGGAATGCGGCCAACCCGCGCATGAAGCATCACGGGATCGGGATCGGCTACCGCTACCCGCACGATTTCGAGGGCGCCGATGTCGAGCAGCGCTACCTGCCCGATGACCTCGCGGCCGCGCCGTACTACGTCCCGAACGACCAGGGCTACGAAGCGACCATCGGTGAGCGAATGGCTCGACGCAGTTCGGCCCGAGAGGCAGCACGGGCCGGCGGCAAGACCCCTCGAATCCGTGTCCCGGGGCCGCAGATCAAGGCGCGTGCCGGCGACGGGCTGATGAAGACCCGCGACGAGAATCGACGGCGCCTGGCCGACACCGAGAAGCGGGACGCGAACGAGTGACATCGAGCGGCGCTTCGACCATTCCCGAGCCACTGGCGTAGCGCTGCCGCCCGCCTGTGCGTCCCTGGACCATGCACCGAGCTCGCGACCTGTTCTATCGCTGGGTTCCACCCGGTGCGCTGCTGCTCACCACCCTGACGCTGGCCAGCTACATCACCGGCCTCATTCGTGATCGCGCATTCGCCAGAACATTCGGCGCGGGCGCCGAGCTCGATGCCTATAACGCCGCGTTCGTCCTGCCGGAGCTGCTTCTCGATGTCCTCGTCGCGAGCGGCCTGACCGCGCCATTCGTGCCTATCTACGCCCGGCTGGCTGGCCGGGCGCAGGCCGAGGCCGAGGTCTTCGGTCGAACGATCGTGACCGCAGCCACGACCCTGATGATCGGGGTTTCGGTTCTCCTGTTCATCATCGCGCCGGCGACCACGGCGTTCATCGCGCCGGGCTTCACGGGGGTCCAGGCCGCACGGTACACCGAGCTCTTCCGCTTGATGTGCATCACGCCGGGCCTGTTCGCCGCCTCGATCGGGCTGGGCGAGCTGCTCATCGCCGAACGGCGTTTCGTCTGGTATGCCCTGGCGCCGATCCTCTACAACGCCGGGATCGTGCTCGGGACCGCGGCGCTCGGAGAATCGATGGGGATTCGCGCGGCCGCGCTCGGGACCGTCGCCGGCGCCGGCGCGCACCTCGGCATTCGGTTCATCGGCATCAGCCGGACGAAGATCCGGCTCCGCCCGGCATTCGCGGTGCGCACCGCAGAGGTCCGCGAGTTCGTCCGCCTGATGATCCCGAAGATGGTCGCGCACCCCGTTGAGCCGCTGATCTTCCTCTTCTTCACGCAGCTCGCCACGACACTCGGCCACGGCGCCGTGAGCTCGATCAGCTTCGCCCGGAACTTCCAGAGCGTCCCGGTCAGCCTCATTGGCGTGGCCTTTTCGCTGGCCGTGTTCCCGACCCTGTCGGCGGCCGCGGGTGTTGGTGACCGCGTCACGTTCACCCGGACGCTGCGAACAAACGTCGCGATGATCGGGGTCCTGTCGATCCTCGCGGCATTCGGTCTCGCGATCGTCGGTGGCGCGGCGGTTCGGATCCTCCTCGGAGGTGGGGCGTTCGATGAAACGGCCGCACTCCGGACGACGACCCTGCTAACCGTCTTCGCCATCTCCGTCCCGTTCGACGCCCTCGCTCACCCCCTCGCACGAGCGTTCTACGCGACCCGCAACACGCTCTGGCCCGTAGCCGCTTCCCTCGCTTCGCTCGTCGTGATCGTAGGTCTGACCTCGGCACTCGTGCCACCTCTTGGGATCCTTGCCATCCCTGCCGGATTCGCGGCCGGGGCGGCCGTCAAGGTGCTGATCCTCGGACTGGCCCTGCCGTCGCGCCTGCGGCGGATCGGCGCCGCGACCTAACTGCCGAGACCCGGGCCCAGCGTCGGGATAAGAACAATGAACCGCCCATCCCGATCCGGATACTTCCCCTCGGGTCGCTTCCAGGGCAGAAAGTTGCGGACCATCTCGGCAGCGTCTTGGAACGTGCCGGCGGGGTCGGACGGCCCCCAGATTCGCGAGTTGTTCGGGTACCACGGATCCAGGATGTAGGTGCCACTGACCGTCGCGTCGGCGTACATGACAGGGTCGGCGTCGGCTCGATAGCCGGTCATGACCCAGGTGTGGGCACCGCGCCAAGCCAGCAGGATCACGGGCGCCTCGGTCGTTGCGATCGCCACGGCGGAATCGTGGAGGGCCTGCTCGCGTGTCGCATAGGCATGGATCGCGTACCCGGGTGCGCCATATGCGGCCAGCGCCTCGGCCATCGCGGCCGGTCCCCAGCCACCGTTGTGGCTGTCGTCGTAGCTCTCCCACTCGTGGACGCGGCTAGCGAGCTTGCGCTGGAAGGCATCCGATGTATCGGCCAAACCCAGGACAGCGAGTGCCATCTGCACCCCGGCCGGCGAACACCACGTGTCCCGGATCTCATGGGCAAAGACCGCCTGTGGATCCGCGTCGATCCGGAAGTCGACTGGCGCGCGAGTCGGCGTCGGGAGCGGAAGCGGCGTCGGCGTTGCGCCGGGTTCGATGGTCGGCGGAACGGTCGGGCTTGCGGTTGGCGGCGGGGTAACCACGACCGTGATGACGGATGTGCGATCCGGTACGGGTCCAGCGACGAACCGATCGACCCGATCCAGGACCTTCTGCCATGCATCCCCGGCACCGAATGCGTCCACGACCACGGCCCCGACCGATCCGAGGATGACGACGAGAGCAATCAGCGCAAGCCGACGCAGATAGCGGGAGCGACGGCGGTGCGGGCGGGCATACATCGGTCGCATGGTGGCCTCATGGACGCATATTCGTCCACCGATGCGACGCCGGCAGCGTGGGACCGCGCGGCATGCGACGATCGCACCTGCATCATCGGAGCTGTGATGGAGACCACGACGTGACCCGATTCGAGCCCAACCTGCGGATCCCCGGCCCGATCTCGCTGCCCCCATCGGTCCGGGAGGCGGGCGGGCGGCAGATGATCAACCACCGAGGTCCCGAGTTTGCCGCCATGCTCGCCCGGATTCAGGACGGCATGAAGCCGTATTTCGGGACGACCGGCGACATCGCGATCGTGTCGAGTGCGGGCACCGGCGGCCTCGAGGCAGCCGTTGTGAATGTGCTGTCGCCCGGAGATCGGGTCCTCGGGGTCTCGATCGGGGCCTTCGGAGATCGGTTCGCGAAAATCGCGGAGACCTATGGTGCGAACGTCGACCGGGTCAATGCGGAATGGGGCTGGGCGGCCGATCCGGCCGAGCTCCAGGAGCGGCTACCAGCCGCCGACTACCGTGCCGTGCTCCTGACCCACAACGAGACATCGACCGGCGTCATGAACCCCATGCCGGCGCTCGCCGCGGCCATCCGGGCAACATCGCCAGAGACGTTGATCCTCGTCGACAGCGTCTCGGGCCTCGGGGCCGTGCCGTTCGAGATGGATGCCTGGGGCTGCGACCTCGTGGTCACGGGTTCCCAGAAGGCCTGGATGTCCGCGCCGGGACTGGCGATGATCGCCGCCTCGGATCGCGGATGGGCGGCCATGGAGACGGCGCGCATGCCGCGCTTCTATTTCGACCTCCGAAAGCACCGCGAGAGCGCCCGAAACGGCGAAACGCCGTGGACGCCGGCGATTGCCGTTGTCTACCAGGTCGACGAGGGCCTGCGGCTCATGACGGCCGAGGGCGCCAAGGGCATCTTCGCCCGACACGAGGCCTGTGCCGCGGCCACACAGGCCGGGCTCGAGGCGCTCGGTTTCGCCCTGTTCGCGGATCCCGCCCACCGATCCAAGACCGTGACCGCCGCCCACATCCCCGAAGGCCTCGACTGGAAGGCATTCAACGGCGAGGTCAAGCGCCGCGGCGTCGTCGTGGCCGGTGGCCAGGGCAAACTCGCGGGCAAGGTCTTCCGGGTCGGCCACCTCGGGTCGGTGATCCTCGACGAGATCCTCGGCACGATCGCAACCCTCGAGGAGGCCCTGCTGGCTTCCGGCAGAACCGTCGAGGTCGGCGTCGCGGTTGCCGCGGCCCAACGGGCTGCGGTCGCCGCGGGACGAGGTGACCTGGCATCGGCATGAGGATCCTGATCGCCGAATCCATCGCGCCCGAGGGCGTCGCCCTGCTCCGGGCCGCCCACGATGTGGATGAACGGTTCGGGCTCGACCATGCTGGACTCATGTCGATTGTCGGTGGCTACGACGCCCTCATCGTCCGGAGCCAGGTGCAGGCCGACGCGGAGGTCATTGCCGCCGGCGCCCGACTCCAGGTCATCGGGCGCGCAGGTGTAGGCGTTGACAACGTGGACCTGGACGCAGCGACGCGAGCCGGCATCACCGTCGTCAACGCACCGACCGGCAATACGATCGCGGCGGCGGAACATACGCTCGCGCTGCTGCTGGGGCTCGCCCGCAAGGTCGCCGCAGCCGACGCTTCCGTCCGCCGTGGCGAATGGAAGCGATCCCAGTTCCAGGGCGTCGAGCTGCGGGGTCGAACGCTGGGGATCGTCGGCCTCGGGAAGATCGGGATGGCCATTGCCGACCGGGCCCGAGGGTTCGAGATGCACCTGCTCGGCATGGATCCCTACGTGACCGCCGAGCAGGCGGCGCTGCATGGCGTCGAGCTCGTCGATCTCGAGACGCTCCTCCAGCGATCCGATGCGATCACGGTCCACGTCCCCCTGTCACGGGCGACACGCGGCCTCATCGGTGCGAAGGCCATCGCCAGGCTGCGGCCTGGAGCGTTCGTGCTGAACGTGGCGCGGGGCGGCATCGTCGATGAAGCAGCCGTCGCCGACGCGCTCCGCTCGGGTCATCTCGGCGGCGCCGGCATCGATGTCTTCGAGACCGAGCCGCCCACTGGCTCACCGCTGCTCGATGCGCCGAGCACCCTCCTGACCCCGCACCTCGGTGCCTCGACGGCCGAGGCGCAGGTGGCCGTCGCGGAAGAGGTCGCCGATCAGGTCCTCGCCGTGCTGGCCGGGCGGGCCGCGCGCTACGCCGTCAACGCACCGCTCCTTCCGCCCGAAGCAGCGAGCGCCATCGGGCCGTATCTGCCGCTGGCAGAGATCCTGGGCCAGTTCTTTGGGCAGTTCGCCGGGGCCGGTGTCCAAACCCTGACCCTCGACATCGCCGGCGAGCCCGCCGCCTACCCGACGGCGCCGATCACGGCAGCGCTCCTGCGCGGTCTTCTGGAACAGGTCACCACGGAACGCGTGAACCTCGTCAACGCCTCGTTGCTGGCCAAGGCCCGAGGGATCACCGTCGTCGAACGCCGGAGCCCTGATGCCGGCTCATTCAGCGCCCTGGTCACGGTCTCGGGCGTCGTGGATGGTCGGACTGTCTCGGTCGGCGGAACGGTTGCCAATGGCGAGCCACGCATCGTCCTGCTCAACGAGTACCGGCTCGACATGGAGCCGAGCGAAGTCATGCTCATCACCCATCATCAGGACCAGCCCGGGATCATCGGGCGGATCGGTGGGCTGCTCGGGGCGGCCGATGTGAACATTTCGGCCATGCACGTTGCGCGGACGGCGCCCCGAGCCGATGCCCTGATGGTCCTGGCGCTCGACGACGACGTCTCCGAGGCCCTCGCAACCTCGATTCGCGACCATGAGGCGCTCATTGGCCTGTGGACGATCCGGCTCGGGGGCCAGCGATGAGCGATGGCTCGGTCCGATCGGCGACGACGACACCCGGCCCCGACCCGGCTGACGTTACGCGGTTGATCCCGGCGGGTCTCCATGCCACGATCGTGATGCTCCGGCATGGCGAATCGGCCTGGGTAGCCGAGGGCCGGTTCCAGGGCCAGGGTGATTCGCCGCTGTCCGCAGAAGGCGTGGAGCAGGCGCACCTGGCCGCCGCGCGGATTGCCAACCCCATGGCCATCCCTTCGCTGCCGATCCCGGCCGGCACTCCGCTCGAGGTCCGCCACTCGCCGCTCATGCGAACGACGACCACGGCCACAGCGGTCGCCGAGGCCATCCGCAGTTCATCGAACGGTCCGGCGGCAGTGGACCTGATCCCGGATCGAGGGTTCCTCGAGATCGGCCAGGGCGTCTGGGAAGGCCGACACACGACCGAGATCGAGGCGCGCTGGGGCGACGTCCTTGCCGGCTGGCGTCAGGATCCGCTCACGACATGGGCCCCCGAGGGTGAGTCGATCATGGAAGTGGACAAGCGCGTCCGCGCGTCGCTCTTGTCGACGCTCACTGCCCTGGCCGGGGACGGGCCGGGCAGCTCGGCCCACGGCTCCCAGGTGCTCGGGTATGGCTCCGGCGCGGGCACCGAACCCTGGAGCCTGCTCGTCGGGCACGACGGCGTCTTCAAGGTGACCCTTCTGGCGCTCATGGATCTGCCCTTGACGCGTTTCTGGTCGTTTCCCTTCGCGCTCTGCGGGATCACCGTGATCGAGATCCGGGCTGGACGGCCCCGCCTCCGCGCCCACAACCTGACCGACCATCTCGCACCACTCGAGACCGCGCGAAGGCGCGAACTGGACGCCGAGCGAAGCCGCTCAGGCGCGCTCTAGGACGCGGACGCGGGGCGCACCTAGGACCGCTTGCGCCGGGCTCGTACGCCCCGCGGCCCGAAGTGACGACGGCGGAGAGCGAGTCGCAGGAGTCCGAAGCGGAGGCGACGATGCGCCTCGGCCACGAGACGCAGGCGATCCGGATCCAGCTTCCTGCGACCGTACGCTATTTCGACCTTTGCCCGTGCGACGGTCGAGAGCTCCGGCCGGACTGCCGGGACGGCATCTCCGAGCACTCCGGCAAATTCGAAGACGGTCTGCGACGGTCGAGGTCCAAGGCCAAGCCGGCGAGCCCAGCCCGCGACGGAGCCCCATGCCTGGTCGGGATGCATCGGCCGTGGTCCGCGACGCCACGCAACGGTCGCGAGGGCTACCCCGCCGATCGCCAGCAAGATCGCGATCACGATGAACGGCCCGCCGGATCGGTTCGACGGATCGGTGGACCCAACGCCACCGGGACCCGGTGTCCGGCGACCCAGAACGGAGTCGCCGCCGGTATCGCCCGGCCGGTTGGTGACAAGACTGAAGGATGGGCGCGGCGTTGCCGTCGCCAGGGCGCCCGACGGGATTGCGACCGGCTGCCCGACCCCGCCGCCCGTGGGATCGAAGTCGACCCAGCCGTAGCCCGGGAAGAGCACCTCGACCCACGCGTGGGCGAGTCCGTTGTCGACGATCTCGGTGCCATCGGCCGACGGTGTCACCGGCAGGAATCCCTGGGCGAGCCTGGTCGGAATGCCCGCCTGACGCAGGAGCATGGCCATCGTGCTGGCGTAGTACTGGCAGTAGCCGACACGTATGGTGGCGAAGCACTCGACCGACGAAAGTCCGCCGCAGTTCGCCTGGATCTCGTCCTTGATGTCCGACTGGTATGAGAAGTTCGCCGAATCGAGCAGGTAGTTCTGCAGGTTGAGTGCCTTGTCGTAGGGGTTGTCGGCACTGCTTGCCAGCACCGTGTTGAGAATGGCGAGCGAACGGGGACCGAGCGCCCCATCAGGGACCGTGGTGTACAGCCGCTTCTCCTCCGCGGTGTACTCCTTGCTCGCGACACGAAGTTTGTTGGCGGTGAGGCCGCCTGGAACGTCGCCTTCGACCGGAATGAGCGCTGCGACCGAGTACCTCTCGGCACCGTCGATCTCGACTGTCGTGAACCATTCAGCTGAGCCCGTTACCAGGACCCTGCTGGGCTGATCGATCCACTGGATCGCCTGAGGACTGACCACGTAGTTGTTGGCGAGGGTGACCGGTTCAATCTCGACCCGCACCTCCTGTCGACCGACGAGCGCAGCCGGATCGTCGGCCGCACCCGCGAGCAGCGGGTCTCGGGCCGCCCGGTCGAACGATGCGGTCTTGCCCCAGCTCCAGGAAGTGCCGTTGTACTGAGCGTAGGTGCTGACGCGCCACTTCGTCTTGTCAAACAGCGCGATGTCCGAAACCGCCAGATGGGCGATGAAGGCGGTCCCAGACTCCTGCGACCAGGACCCGGTGATCGGCGAGTTCTCGCCGAAGATCACGACACCGGGATTCTTAGAGTCACCGCCGAGCGGCAGATAGCGCTGGAGCCATTGCGAGAGTTGGACAACCGTCCCCGGAACGCCCTTCCATGCACCCTGCAGGGGCGCCGATGAAGCCGTCGCGGTGAGGAATAGCGAGCCGACGACGGCCGCCGCGATGAACACCGCGCCGCCCCGCAGGTACAACCCACGGACCGCGGCCGGGTCACCGATGCGGCGGCGAATCCACGTCGCGCCTTCATCGGTCGCGTGGGAGCGCGCGAGGAGGACCAGCGCCCCGAGGGAGAACAGCACGATCAGATGGAGCTGTTCGTTCTGGGTTAGAGCCATGTTGCCAAGCAGGATCAGGCCCGTCGCGATGATCGCGTCCAGGGGTCGGCGGTGACCGAACACGGCATACGCGAGGAACTGGCCCGCCGCCCAGACAATCGCACCGAAGGCGATGAGATAGTGCCCGTACTCGGGAGTCAGCGGCAGGCCGCGTACCGCGAGATCGTTCCAGACGCGTCCGATGACCGCGGCAGCCTCGTGGTAGCGCGCCGCCAGAGCGGTGATTCCCAGTCCCTGAACCGTGTCGCCAAGGACGATCGCCCCGGCGAAGATCGGGATGATCATGGCCGCGAAGGCGATCCCGAGGAGGTGGGTGGTCCAGCGACCCCAGCCGAGCTTCGCGCCGCCGAAGCCGAACGCCACCCCGGCGATACCCGCCAGCGGCAGGAAATCCGTGAACGCTCCGATTCCCCGCACCCACTTCGCATCGTCGATCGACCATCCGATCGAGACGACGATCAGGATGACCGCGCCGAGCGTCGACCAGCCTTCGGATGGGCCACCCAGCACACGTCGGAGCCACGCGCCTCGAATGCGATCCGTGTTCATGTCAATTCGTCCGTTGGTCATCCGGCAAGCATCTCCGCGAGGGAGCCGCCAGGTGCCAGCGTATGGACGGCAACGTCGAATTCGGACAGGGCGTGGCGGAGGCCCCGGACTCGTCTGGCCATTGCTGCATCGGCTTCGGCGTCCGGACCTGCTGCGGGGAGGGCCGCGCGGCGGCGCTCCTCGTCGCGCTGCCAGTCCGCAAAGGCCCTGGCATCGAACGTAATGGCCACGCAGCCGACACCACGTGACCGCAGCGCCGCGAGTGGTCGGACCCAGTCAACGTCAAGTGACGGAGTGATGACCACGGCCGTCATGCCGCGGCGGATTCGCGGGATCGTCGAGATCAATGCCTCGGACAATGGGTGCGCGCCGTCCCCGTCGACCGCAGCCAGGAGCTGCATGATCTTGAGTTGCTGGCGCGGACCGCGATCTGGCTGCAACTGGGCGAGGCGGTGCGCATTGACCGTCAGGCCGACGGCTCGATTCTCGCGGATGGCCTTGTCGGCAACCGAAGCCGCGGCCCGGACGCCGATTTCGATGGTCGATTCATCGCCGGCTCCCGACTGCGCAGCATGCTCAAGGTCAAGCACAATCCAGGCATCGGCCGTCTGCTCGAGCTCGAATTCCTTGACCTGGATCTCACCGTGTCGGGCCGTGGACTTCCAATGGATCCGATTGAACGCATCGCCCGGCGCCCACGGGCGGACGGTCGTCGCCAGGGGTGAGGTCTGAAGCGTGCGCTCGGGCATTGCGTGACTGCCGTCGACGTTGGCGGCCGGCAGCTTCCAGAGTGGTAACGCGTCGACCTTCGGATAGACGACTGCCGTCACGCCGGCCCCGACCGACGCGGTCGACTCGAACAGGCCGAAGGGGTCGCCCGTCCGGATCTGGAGCGGCTCGATTCGGAAGTGCCCGCGACGCGTCAGCGGCGTCCGCACGAGCCAGGACCGCTCGGTTCGCGCGGCGAGACTGAGAGCACGGCCTGGCAGCCCGGCCGGCAGCGAGGTCGGGTTGTGGATCTCGAGCCACGGCTTGGGGACGCGGCTCGTGTTGCGAACGGTATAGGTGACCTTGAGCCGATCGCCGACATGACCGGAGAGCTGGTTGACGGCGTAACCAGCCTCGAGATCGGTCAGGCCAAGCCGGGTCAGGACATACGATCCGCCGACCACGAAGATGGCCAGATAGACCAGGTAGAACAGGAATTCCCAACCCGTCGAGAACGCCGCGACCACGAGGATCGCCGCGATGACCAGCAGCTGAAGCCGTCGGAGCATGGCCTTGCTTCCTGCTCGCTCGATCCGCTCAGGCCTCGGCGCGGACCTGGGCGACCACCTCGCGCGGACCGCCCCGGATGCCACCCGAGCCCGTCGGCGTCACGCCATCGACCGGGGTCGTTTCCAGGAGCTCGGCAACAACCTGCGCAGCCTGGATGTCGTGGATCGAGGAACTCGTCTTGATGATCATCCGGTGCGCAAGGGCGGACTCGGCCAGGGCCTTGATGTCGTCCGGGAGGACGTAATCCCGGCCGAGCAGCCCGGCGAGTGCCTGACCGGCGCGATACAGGGCAATCGATCCCCGTGGAGAGGCGCCGAGGTAGACGTCAGGGTGGCTCCGGGTCGCGCTCACGAGGCGGACGATGTAATCCGCGACGGACGGGTCCACATAGACTTCCCGAACCGCGCCCTGCAGCTCGCGCAGATCATCGACCGGCAGGACTTCCTCGAGGTCATCGATCGGATGGCTTCGCTTCTGCTCATCGAGGATGAGCACCTCCTCGATGAGCTCCGGGTAGCCGAGGCGAATGCGCAGCATGAATCGGTCGAGCTGCGCCTCCGGCAGGGCGAACGTGCCTTCGTACTCGATCGGGTTCTGCGTCGCGATGACCAGGAACGGGTCGGGCATCTGCCAGGTGGTCCCATCGACGGTCGCCTGTCGTTCTTCCATGCACTCGAGGAGCGACGACTGGGTCTTGGGCGTGGCCCGGTTGATCTCGTCGGCGAGCACGACCTGGCTGATGATCGGGCCCGGGCGGAACTCGAACTCCTGAGTCTTCTGGTTGTAGATCGACATGCCGGTCACGTCGGACGGCAGCAGGTCCGGCGTGAACTGGATGCGCCGGAACGAGCAGCCAAGGCTTTTCGCGATGGCCTTGGCGAGGACCGTCTTGCCGGTGCCCGGAACGTCCTCGATCAGCAGGTGCCCGCGACACAGGAGCGCCACGAGCGCGAACCGGACTTCCCGATGCTTTCCGACGATCACGCGTTCGACATTGGCGATGACCTTGTCGCCCGTCTCCTGGATCTTCGTCATGCGTCTCCCTCGAGTTGGGTTGGCGCCCTGGCATCGACAGGGGCGCACGGCGTCGCTGGATGGTACGCCGGGGACGCCGGAAAGGTTCCCGGCGTGACGGATTGGCCTAACCGCGACGCAGCGAGTTGAACCCCGCCCAGAGCGTCATCAGTCCGCCCAGCCCCGCCATCAGGGCGAGGAATCCCTCCTTGCCGACCCAGGCGGCTGCGGCCATCACGATGAACAGGCCGCCGACGAAGACCGCCACCGCGGCCAACCCGAGCCGCTCGACGAACGCGCGCGGCGGACGCTCGGGCTGGCTTGCGGGCGCGGACTCAGGATCGGGGCCGGCCGCGCCCCCGCGCTCAGTCCCAACGGTCGGCTCGCTGTCGTGGTCTCGCGCCGGACTCGGATCGCTCACTTGCCGGCCCATGCCTTCCAGGCGGCGAGGAGCTTGCCGGCGATGGGGGCGGCCCGTTCGGCTCCCCTGCCTCCTTGCTCCACGACGACCGCGACAGCGATCTGGGGATTGTCCGCTGGCGCGAAGCCGATGAACCACGAATTCGGCTCACCGGTGCCGCCGAGTTCGGCCGTGCCCGACTTGCCCGCCACCATCATGCCGGGCACGCGCGCGCCGGTTGTGAACTGGCGGCCGAGCTTCCCTTCGACCGCCTGCTTCATCGCCGCCGACACCTCGCGTGCGAGATCGGCCGGCAGGACCGTTCGCCAAACCTCCGGATCGACACTGACCGTCGCGGCCTTACCCATGAAGGCCTGTACGAGATGCGGCTTCATCAGGACCCCGCCATTCGCAATCGTGCTGGCGACGAGGGCCATCTGGAGCGGCGTGACCACCGTCTCAGCCTGCCCGTAGGATGCGTTGGCCAGCTCGACGGCATCCGAGAACCCGCCACCGAACGAGCCCCCGCCGTTGGTGAGTTGCGAGGCCGCCGTTCGCAGGTCGAACGGAATCGATGCGCCGAACCCGATCTTGGCAGCCCACGTCGCGAACGCGGCGCCGCCGGTACGCAGTCCAGCGAGCGCATACCAGATGTTGCATGAGACCTCGGTTGCACTGATGAAGTCGAGCGCCGTCGAGCCAGTCACGGCGTGATGTCCGTCACGGATCCGAAAGCCATCGACGAGGAGTCCGGTCGTTTCCGATGTCGGCTGCTCGGGGAACGTCGTTGCGGCCGTCACCGCCCCCGAGCCCAGCGCGGCAATCGCGGTGACGATCTTGAACACGGATCCCGGCACGTACCGACCCTGGGTGGCCCGGGGCAGCAACGGGAGGTCCGAGTCCGCCTGGAGGCTCGCAAAGGTGGCCGTCGAGGTGGCCGGGTTCGCGATGGCAGAGGCGTCGAAGATGGGGGTTGATGCGAGGACGAGTACTTCGCCCGTTCCCGGATCGAGCATCACGACCGCGCCCCGGTCGGCGCCGAGCGCGTTGACGGCGGCCTGCTGGAGTTTCGCCACCAGGGTCGTCCGTATCGCCTGGGGATCCGATGGATTCGTCCGGAACTTCTTGACCAGGTCCTGGACCGGATCGGCGGCGGAAATACCGGTGAGCTGGGCATCGTAGGCGCGTTCCAGGCCGGCACTCCCGAAGGCTCGTGAGGCGTACCCGACCACGCCGGATATCGAGCGGGACAGGTACTTCCGATACGGCTCGCCGTTGGCATCGAGGACCGACCACGCCAGCCTGACCCCGTCGCGATCCGTGATCTCGCCGCGCGCCACGTGTCGCCCTGCAGCGATGACGGCTGCGTCGTCCGGGGCCGACGACAGGTCGGCCGAGCGGAGGACCTGCCAATACCCGGCACCGGCAGCGAGGCCACCGAAGGCGATGGCCAGCGACAGCGCGACGCGACCGAGGGTAGCCCCGATCCCCGGGTGATTCGGACCGCTTCTTGGCGTGCTGCCCCGCGCGGTTCCCCCGCGTGCGTCGAGGTCCGCCATCAGCCCGATGCCCGTTGATGGCGGCGCAGCCATCGGCGTCCGGCGGCGGTCATGGGCGGCACTTCAGCACCCTGATCCGAGAGCGCGAGTAGCAGCCCGATCACGACACCGCTCGCCAGCAGGGACGACCCGCCGTAACTGATGAACGGGAGCGTGATCCCGGTCAACGGGATCAACTTCAGGTTCCCGGCGGCGATGATGAACGCCTGGACACCGATGATCAGGCTCAGGCCCGCGGCGAGGATCGCCCGAAAGTCATCGGCCGCAGATGCGGCGATCCGGAGGCCGCGCTCGATGACCACGAGGTAGAGCCCGAGAATTCCGAGGATCCCGACCAGCCCGAGCTCCTCCCCCAGCGCCGCGAACGGGAAATCGGTATGCAACGCGGGAATGGGGAGGACACCGCCGACCATCGGTAACCCGGCGCCAAGCCCCGTTCCCAGCAACCCACCGCGGGCGAAGGCGTGGAGCGCCTGAACCACCTGGTAGCCGTTGCCTCTGGCGGTCGCGAACGGATCGAGCCAGATGTCCACCCGAATCCGGACATGCGGCACCACCTGGTAGAGGATCGTCCCGCCGATGAGCAGCGCGATCAACCCCAGGACCACGAATGACACGCGCGCGGTCGCCACGTACAGGAGCAACAGAAACACGATGAAGAAAAGAAGCGCCGCGCCCAGATCCTTCTGGATAATGACAATGGAGAGCGCGATCGCCCACATCGCGATCATCGGCGCGAGGTACGGCAACGGCGGGAGGCGGATCGGCCCGAGGTGGGTGGACTCCTCGATCAGGAGCGGTCGGTTCTCGGACAAATAGCCGGCGAGGAAGATGACCAGCAGGATCTTGATGATCTCGGATGGCTGGCCGCTCACGGGTCCGATCGACAGGGTCAGGCGCTGGCCGTTCACGTCGTGTCCGAACATGAACGTGATCAGGAGGATGCCCACACCAAGAGCCGCCCAACTGTACTTGTAGAGCCGAAGCCAGGCATCACTCCGGACGAGCGCCCCGATGACGGCGACCAGCCCGATCGAAACGAGGAGCCACACGAGCTGGGTCTGTCCAAGCCCGAGGCCGCCGGCGAGCGACTGCGGGAGACGCTCCATCAGCAGGAGGCTGATGCCGCCGAGCATGCCCACCGTTGGCAGGAGGACCTGATCAGTCCGTCGTCCCGAGAGGACGAGCACGAGGTGCGCAACCAGCAGGCCGCCGAGGTACGAGGCGAGCGCCGGACCATCCGCGAGAAAGCCCGGATCCGGAGCCGGCCCGTCGACAGCGAGGAGCGCCCGGGTGGCCGCAAGCGAGGCACTGCCTGCGACCAGCCCCA
>JBDTOJ010000164.1:0-23378 GCA_039933295.1 Chloroflexota bacterium | reverse complement strand
GGTAGAAGTCGCTGGCCGAGAAATGGATCAGGTCCGCCGCCTGCTCCTTGATCGCCGCGACGACCTGCGGGTGCGAGTGACCGGTCGAAGTCACCGCAATGCCGGCCGCGAAGTCCAGAAACAGGTTTCCGTCGATGTCCTCGATGGTCAGCCCCTCCCCGCGCACCGGCACGATCGGGTACGCGCGAGGCAGGCTCGGCGAGGTCCACTTCTCGTCGTAGGCGACGTGGGCACGTGCCTTTGGGCCAGGAATCTCGGTCAGGATGTCGGGCACGGGGCGTGCCTGCGCGAGCCGAGACGGAGCGTGGGCCACGGGACACCTCTGGGCAGTGCGATCGCGTCACCCGCGACCGCATAAGGTTTATGCAGACTGGATATTCAGTCTAGCAGGTGCCCGTAGCGCCGGGCGGCTCGGGTTGCGGTTCGGGGCCTTTCGGGCTCGGCTGGCGGCCGGATGGCCGACGGCTCGGGTTGCGGTTCGGGGCCGTAGCGCCTGGCGGCTCGCGTTGCCGTTGGGGGCCGTTCGTGTTGGCGCGGGGCCGATCGGGTTGGCCCGCGCCGTTTCGGCCGGAACCAAACCCGGGTATTCCAAGAAGGCTTAGCGGGCGTCGGATCGTGAGACCTGGGTGTTGCTCGGTGGGTTTTGCGCGGCTTCTGCGGCCCGCTCATGCACGCAGCGCATGAATCGAGCCCCTGAACGAGCTCAGGCGACATGTGCGGCGTCTCATGCGCCGAAATGGCCACGGATAATCCTTCTTGGCATACGGCGCGTAAAGGTGGCCCTCAGAAGGCCATGGCCACGGCGGGCCGGCCGAGGCCCGCCGGCCCCGGCGCCCGCCGCCGCACCGAACCCGCCGCCCAGGACACGCCCGGGCCCGCCGGCACCCGCCTATCGGAACCCGCGAGCCCTCAGTCGACGACGGTGTGGCTCTGCTCTCGCATCATCTGGGCGACGTAGTACATCGACAGACCGGCCTTGCCGGTGGAGCCGCTCCCCTTCCAGCCGCCAAACGCCTGGACGCCGGGCCACGCACCCGTGGTCGCCCCGGCTCGCCGGTTGACGTACAGGACACCCGCCTCGGCCTCATCAAGGAAGCGCTCGACCTCGGCCGGATCCTCGCTGTAGACGCCGGCCGTCAGGCCGTAGGTCGAATCGTTGGCGAGGGCCAGCGCTTCAGACAGCGAATCGACCTTCGACACCGCCGTGAACGGCGCGAACAGCTCGTCCTGGAACAGGCGATGGCCGGCCGGGAGGCCGACGACCGTCGGTTCGACATAGAAGCCTCGAGCCAGGGCTCCCTCGGTCAGGTGCTCGCCGCCGGTGAACACGCTCCCATCGTGACGGGCCTCGCCGACGGCCTGCTGATGGCGGACGACGGCCTTCGAATCGATCACCGGGCCGAGCCAGGTTTCGCGGGACATCGGATCACCGACCGTGAGCTTCTCGGTCTTCTCGACGAGCAGCCGAATCAGCTCGTCGTGAACCTTTGATTCGACGTACACGCGGCTGTTTGCCGAGCACTTCTGGCCACCGAACCCGAAGGCTGAGCGCATGATCCCCTCGGCCGCTTCCTCGAGATCAGCGCTGCGTGTGACGATGGCTGGGTTCTTGCCGCCCATCTCGACGATGCACGGCCGCGGGAAGAGTGTCGAGAACGACTTGTAGAGCCGGTAGCCGACGTCGTACGAGCCGGTGAACACGATGCCGTCGATGCCCTTGTTGGTCTGGAGCGCCTCGCCGACGGTGTCGCCGGGGCCCATGACGAAGTTCACGACACCGTCCGGCATGCCGGCATCCTGGAGTGCCTGGATGAGATTCACGCCCGACAGCGGCGCGGCCGTCGCAGGCTTGTAGACGACCGTGTTGCCGGCCATCGCCGCGGCCGAGACCGGACCCGCGGCCAGCGCCATCGGGAAGTTGAACGGGCTGATGACGCCGATGACGCCGTGCGGGCGCAGGACCGAGCGCGTGTGGACCGCCGCATCGCCGAGGTTGTCCATCGGGTGGTCGTAGCCCGCGTTGTCCTCCATGGTCTTCGCGTAGTAGCGGATCAGGTCGGCGGCTTCCTCGACCTCGCCGAGTGCCTCCATGCGGGTCTTGCCGACTTCGAACGCCATGTCCGCCGAGTAGACCATCAGCCGCTCCGAGATCAGGTCCGCCGCGCGGCGGAGGATCGCGAGACGCTCCTGCCAGGGCGTCTTGCGCCAGGCCGGTTGGGCGCGCCGGGCCGCCTCGACGGCACGCGCCACGTCATCGGCGTCACCTCTGGCGAACGTGCCGAGCACGATGTCCTGGTCGATCGGCGAACGAACCTCGAAGGTTCCCGCGCCGCCCTCGACCCACTTGCCGTCGATGAACATCTTGTGATGTCGTCCAAGGCCGGCCCGCGACGTCTCGACGCCGGCCTCGTACATCGCGTGGAGCTCCTCGTTGTCATTGCGGAGCGTCGCGTACGTGATCTTGAAGCGCGGAGTGTTGGCGGTCATCAGGGTCTCCAGGATGTGCGGACGAGCGATGTCAGATCGCCGACCCGGCGGGGCGATGGGTTCCAGATGGCCAGTCTAGCGCGACGCGAGGAGTGCCTCGACGACGGCTCCGACATCGGGTGCCACGGCATCGGGACGAACCGATCCGCGAAGGCGACCGGAAGCCTCCGCGGCCTCGAGCGCGCCAACGTCCGTCTTGCCGGACAGGACGAGGATCCCGCGCAGACCCGCGCGCTGTGCCCCGGCCACGTCGGTCTGCAGGTCATCCCCGACCATCGCGATCTCGCGGAATCGGAGGCGGTTCGCTGGACCGGGCTCGGATGACGCGACTTCGGCGGCCAACGCCGCAGCGGCCTCCCGGAAGACGACCCGTGACGGCTTCCCCGTGATGATCGCCCGGCGCCCGAGCGAATATTCGAGGCCCGCCACGAGAGCGCCGGCATCGAGCGTCACGCCCTCGGCCGTGACCCACCACGGATTGCGGTGCATCGCCACGAATGCCGCCCCGGCACGGATGGCTCGAAAGGCGATGTTCAGGTTGCGGAAGGAGAGGTCATCGCCGGCGTCGCCGAGCACAACGGCGCCGACCGATGCGGGCTGGTCGGCGGCTGCCTCCGGTGTCAGGACCTCCTGGCCCTCCCACTCGCCCAATGCGTCGGGCGCGGCCAGGACGAGGAGCGGTTCGCCGCGATGGTGGCGCGCCGTGTACTCCGCCGCTGCGGATGCGGCCGTGATCAGCCGGGCGGGATCCACGGGGATACCGAAACTCCGGGAAACGCCTGCCGCGAGCGTCCGTCGATGGGCCGCTGAGAAGTTCGTCACGACCCGATAGGGAACCGAGGCAGCCTCCAGGCGGACGAGGGCATCTACGGCTCCGGGCAATGGCTTGCCGGCGAACAGAAGTACACCGTCCGCGTCGAGAATCAGGGCCCGGACGCCTGCCATGGCAGCATCCAGATCGGGGGTAGGCAACTTGCTGTGGTCCTCGGTCGGGCGCATCCGCCGATGGTAGTCTCCGCCGAGGCGACTGACCGCGCTGGGACGGTTCGTGCCTGCGCTGGAGGCTGGACGATGGGTTTGCTCGATGGAAGAACAGCCCTGATCTTCGGCGTCGCGAATGATCATTCGATCGCCTGGGGCATCGCTCGCGCCCTCCACGACGCCGGGGCAACGGTCGGATTCTCATCGGTCGAGAGCCTGCTCGAGAAGCGCGTCCGGCCGCTCGCCGCTTCGATCGGCGCGACCTTCGTCGAGCCCTGCGATGTCCAGAGCGACGATGACATTCGCGCCGTGATGGCCAAATGGCAGGCAACCCACGGCCGGATCGACATCCTCGTTCACGCGCTGGCCTATGCCCGGCGCGAGGACCTCGAAGGAACGTTCGTTGATACCTCGCGCGATGGCTTCGCGCTCGCGATGGACGTGTCGGCCTATTCGCTCGTTGCGCTGGTCCGCGAGGCCCGTCCGATGCTCCGACCGGGCTCAACGATCCTGACCCTGAGTTACTACGGCGCGGAGAAGGTGGTCGCTCATTACAACGTCATGGGCGTCGCCAAGGCGGCGCTCGAAGCCAGCGTCCGCTACCTCGCTGCGGATCTCGGTCCGGAGGGCGTGCGGGTCAATGCCATCAGCGCGGGTCCGGTCCGGACTCTGGCAGCTGCCGGGATCGCCGGCTTCAAGAAGCTGTACGGCTCGTTCGCCGACGTGGCGCCGCTGCGGGCCAACATCACGCCCGAGGACGTCGGCAAGACCGCGGTCTGGCTGACTTCGGATCTGTCCTCGGCGGTGACCGGCGAGGTCGTCTACGTCGATGGCGGCTTCAACGTGATGGGCGTGCCGCTCGGCGAGAGCTGAGGCCGGAGCGACAGGCGGGCCTCGGGTTTCCTACCAGCTGGCTGTTCCCGGTTCGCCCTTGAACGGCCCGACAACGCTGGATGTGACCCAGCCACCGTAGAAGTTCCCCGGTTGCGGGGTCGCTTGTTCGTCCCCGACCCAGGCCTCGTCCACCCGACCCGCATAGAAGGCGAGGTAACCGGCCATCACTTCGTAGCCCGGGCTGGGTTCCGCGTACAGCCAGCCGACGTTGTGGATGCGACGGCCGCCATGGTCATAGGTCACGTAGGACGCGTTGCCCTTCCACTCGCAGAACGACCCGTGAGCGCTGGTAACGAACCGTTCCAGCCGGACGTCGGCAGCCGGGAAGTAGTAGACCGGGGCTCCGGCGGTCTCGAGGACGCGGAGCCCGCGCGTCGTCTCGGCCACAGTCACGCCAGCGACCATGACGCGGAGCCGCTCCGGGACGGCTTCGACGCGAGGAGGGCGCGGGTAGTCCCAGACGGATTCCTGTCCGGGGAGGGGTTCGATTCGCGCGGGCGGTGTCTGCGTCCCCGCGGTGACGGTCGAAGATCTGGGGGTCGGTCGTTGGGTCATGGGTTCGCCTCCGTGGGCATCAACCTACCCCAGACGCCGGGCGCGTGCCCTCAGGCGGTCACGACCTGATCACGGCCCGCCGCCTTGGCCATCGCGAGCGCCACGTCGGCATGTTCGATGAGGATCGGCCCGAGGTCCTGGGTTGGCGCCAGGCCGGCACAGCCGGCCGATACGGTGCACGCGAGCAGTTCGCCGGACGGGCTGGCGACCCGCTTCTCCGCGAACCTCGTTCGGACCTCCTCGGCCAGCAGCGTTGCCTGCTCGCGGGTGGCGCCCGGCAGCAGGACGACGAACTCCTCGCCTCCGTAGCGGGCGACCAAGTCGCTTGCGCGTACGCGCCCGTGCAGGACGTCAGCGAAGGCCCGCAGCACGCGATCGCCGGCCTGATGCCCGTGGCGCTTGTTGACCAGGCCGAAATGATCGAGGTCGAACATCACGGCCGAGAGCGGCTGCCGCTGGTCGGGAGCCTGACGGTCTCGAGTCGCGACAAGCCGCTTCATCGCGGCGTCGAAGAAGCGCCGGTTGTGAAGACCCGTGAGCGGATCCGTCACCGCCGCCTCGCGCGCCTCGGACAACAGCCGCTGGTTCACGAGGGCGAGCGAAACCTGCACGCCGATCAGCCCGGCGACCTCCTGCTCTTCGGGGCTGTACGGCCGGGAGACATCGCCCCGCAGCCACGAGATCGCGCCGAACGGGCGACCATCGCGCATCAGCGGGATTGCCATCGCGGCAACGATGTCGGGAATGTCGGCCGATCCGGCCGCCTTCGGGAATCGAGAGCGATCCAGCCGCTCGTCCACGACGAGGCGTTCGGTCTCGATGGCAAGCCCAGCGACGCCTTCGCCACGGTGTACACGAATGCCCACGAGCGTTGAGTCGCCGCCGACGATCCGCTCGGTTCGGAAGTCGTCCGAGCCTGGCTCAGTGAGGATCAAGGCAACCATGGTGGCGTCAATCACGCCGGCGACGCCGGTGGCGACCAGGTCATGCATTCCGGCCGGCTCAATCGTGCCGTTGAGCCTCGCCGACAGGTCCGACAGGCGCACCAGCAACGTGGCCCGTGCGGCCAATTTGACTCGCTCGTGACCGAGCGCCAGGGCCGCCGAAAGTCGATCACCAACGATCTGCATCGTCGCGAAGTCATCATCGTCGAGCCCGCGAGCGGCACTCGACTCCACGTTGAGCACGCCGAGGAGGGTCGTCTCACTGACGAGCGGGATGCTGATCTCGCTGTTAACTGCCGAGTCGGCCGATTCGTAGTCCTGATCGATGGTGACGTCACGGACGAATGCGGGCTCGAGGGTGCGAGCCACCCGTCCGATGACACCGAATCCGATGTCGAACGTCTGGATGGGATGCTCGTAGTTCCGATGCGCTCCAAGCTGCAACGCGGCGCCATCCCAGACGTAAACCGACGGGTACCGATACCCGAACGTGACCTCGAGGATCTCCATCACGGCGCCGAGGACGTCGCCACTTGGACCATCACGGGCGAGCAGGCGGCCCACCGAGTCGACGGCGTTGAATTGGCGAGTCCGGCGCCGCTCGAGCGCGTGTGCCTCCTGCGCACGTTCGACTGCCCGCTCCATCGATGCGACCACCCGGTGACTGCCGATGGCCAGGACGACCTCGGCGGCAACCATGGCCAGCGCCTGGTGCCGAGCTCCATCCGAGAAGCCGGGTAGGACAACAGGCGCGATCGTGACGAGGACCCCGACACCCGCAGCGACAAGTGCGCCGCGGGTCCCGATGGCAGCCGCCATCGCGACGACGGGAACGTACAGCGCGGTGACCGCTCCGGCCTCGAGACTGGCCGTTTGGATGTTGGCGACGACCACGAACGCCAGCGAGAAGAGGAGGCGAAGGGCCGACCAGGATCGCGCCGGCGTACCGGTCAGGATGGCCTGGATCACAAGGAAGCCGCCGCCCACTGCCAAGGCCTGCAACGCAGAGGTATCCCCGACGATCAGCTCGATCAAGACCACCGGGAGCGCCATGAATGCCGCCAACAGGAGTTGGGGATCCCGCTTCGCCAGGTTCAGGTAACGGCGCAACGGCATCCGGCGCCGATGCGGATCCGGATCGGAGCGGGCGAACTGGACGATCGGCGGAAACAGGCCGTGCGCCGATCCCGCGCCGGACGAGCCTTGCGGGCCGGTTGGGGGTACCGCGAGGACAGCCGGGGCAGAACTGGCTGGCTGTGAGCGCTCGGACATCGATGGTCACGCTGGCGAGTGCTTGACGGTCGGCAGAGAAAGTCCGACGAGCACGACTATCGGTCGCGCAAGCCGGAGCCACCATCACCCTTCCGTACCAGACCGCACAGGACCGACGGCTGTTCAGGCCCCGGCGATCTCGACTCCGATCTCCTCCGGCAGCCAGAACCAGCGCAGGGCCTCGAAGTCCGGGCCGACCAGGCTCCGATCGAGCGCTTCGGCCATCGGTCGGTCGGCACGCGAGAACATCGCCCGGGCGTCGTCGAGATGTCCCGAAAGCGTCGACTCTGGCGCCTGGTGGCGATGTGCCGCGAAGCGCATGACCCCGCCCGCGTCGTACTTGACGTCCCGAAGGCTCAGCGGCGGCTCCGGCGCCCCGTCCCGATGCCGCCACAGCCCCGACGCGGGCTCAAACCGGTAGTCGGGCAGCAACCGCCAGCCGTCGCTCGCAACGAGGTCAACCGCGGCGAGGATGAAGTCGAAGACCGCTTCGCTGATGAAGTAATTGAAGTTCACCCGGATCCAGCCGGGCTTGATCCCCTCGCATCCACGCTCGATCTCGCGTTCGAACCCGTGGGACGTTGCGACATCGATCCCGAGCAGGCGATGGCCATACGGGCCGGCACACGAGCAACCGCCGCGGGACTGAACCCCGAACAAGTCGTTCAGGAGCGCCACCACGAAGTTGTGGTGCAGGTATCGACCGTTGTGTCGGACGACGAACGAGACGATCGACAGGCGATCCAGCGAGTGCGATCCGAGCACCTCGATGTTCGGGTTGCCCTCCCAGCGCTCGATGGCCCGGTGGATGAACGATTCCTCGCGCTCCCGAATTGCATCTGTACCGACGGCCTCCTTGAGCTGGAAGACGAGGCCGGCCCTGATCGATTCCACGATCGCCGGCGTGCCGCCCTCCTCGCGGTGTTCGGGATCCGCGAGGTAGACGTGCTCGCTCGGATTGACGTACGCGACGGTTCCACCGCCCGGCGCCGTCGGAACGCGGTTTGTGAACAGGTCGCGGCGCGCGGCGAGGATCCCGGGCGTGCCCGGGCCGCCGATGAACTTGTGCGGGCTGATGAAGACGGCATCCTTGTAGTCGAGCTCGGGGTCATCGCCGGGCCGATGGGGCGCCAGCTCGATGTCCACGTACGGAGCGGCAGCCCCGAAATCCCAGAACGACCGCGCGCCGAATCGGTGGAGCAGGACCGAGATCGCCCGCGTGTCGCTGATGATCCCGGTGACATTCGATGCCGCCGAGAAACTGCCGATTTTCAAGGCCCGGTCAGCGTGCCGCGTGAGTTCCCGTTCAAGTGCCGCGAGGTCGATCCGCCCATCGATGTCTTCGGGGATCGTCACGACGTCGGCGATGGATTCGCGCCACGGCAGCTCATTGGAGTGGTGCTCGTACGGCCCGATGAATACGACCGGGCGCTCGGCTGCGGGAATCCGGGCCAGGAGGCCGTAGCGATCATCGAGATTCGCGGGCAGACGGATGTTCAGCACGTCAACGAGCTTGTTGATCGCCCCGGTCGATCCCGAGCCGCAGAAGATGATCGCGTGATCGTCCGGGTTGCCACCGAGGGCTTCGCGAATGATCGCGCGGGCATCCTCGCGGAATCGCGAGGTCTGCAGCCCGGTACCACTGGATTCGGTGTGCGTGTTGGCGTACAGCGGCATCACCGCGGCCCGGATGTAGTCCTCGATGAACGTGAGCGAACGCCCGGAGGCGGTGTAATCGGCATACGTGACGCGACGGAGGCCATACGGGCCCATCACGGCCTCGTCATCCCCGATGACGGCATCGCGGATCGTCTCGATCAGTGGGTTCGAGTCAGCCATGCGCGCATCCTACTCGTCCGAGTTCACGTGAAACCCCAGTTCGCGGGCCGGTTCCGGTCGCGGGCTCGTCCCGGTCGCGGGCTCGTCCCGGTCAGGCGCTGGGCGGGCGCTCGCCGGCCGCCCGGTAGGCGATGACCTCGACTTTCTCGAGGGTGATCATGCCGCCGGCCACCATCTCGTCGAGCTCGGGCAGGATGGCCCGAATCCGATCTTCGGCATCAACGACCTCGATCAGCACGGGCAGATCCTCGGACAAGCGCAGGATGCGGGTGGTGTGGAGGTGCTGCTTCGCGCCGAAGCCCTCGATCCCCCGAAGGACCGTGGCGCCCGCCAGGCCGCGCTCGCGGAGGAGATGGACGATCGCCTCGTACAACGGCCGGCCATGCCATGTGTCCGATTCGCCGACATAGATCCGAGCGAGCAGGCCCGTGCCCTCGATCTTCATGCGAGCGCCCTCCCGATGGTGAGGCCGACGAACACCGCGACCAACCCGAGGGCGACTGACCCAAACGCGTTCAGGGCCGCCAGGCCGACGGCGCCGTCCTCCCAGAGGCGCCAACTCTCGAGCATCAGGGTCGAGAAGGTTGTGTAGGCGCCGAGGAACCCGATCATCAGCGGCCCCCGGATGCTGGCCGGCAGGACGCCCCGCTCGGTCGCGAGTGCGAAGAGCACGCCGAGTACCAGCGATCCGGTGAGATTGATCGTCAGCGTCCCCCACGGGAACGCCCCGGTCGCCCGGTCGGCGACGAACCCGTCAACCAGATAGCGGGACACGGCACCGGCGGCGCCGCCGATGGCGATCAGGACGAGGGGCATGACCGGATGGTCGTCGCGAGCCGGGCGGGCGTCAAGTCGAGCGGCGCTCAGCAGGCGCCGCGGCGTGGCGCTCCCGAGCAGCGGCGGCGAGGCGCCTCGCGCGATGCTGCCCGGGAGCCGCGGCCGGAGTGGGGCGAGCCGGAGTGGCGGCGAGCCGATTCTGCCTACTTGAAGGCGATCGACTTGAGCATCGCGTCAAAGGCGAACCGCACCTCCGCAGCGCCTTCGCTGTCGCGGCTCAGGATGAGCACGATCGGTCCGGCGGTTGCCGGGACGTAGACGAACGTGTTCTCCGAAAGAGGGCCGCCAAGGGCGGTGAGGTGCGAGCCCGTCGCGCCGAGGAGGGAAAACGCGTCGACCGCGATCGAACGGGAACTCACGAACATCCGCGAAGGAACGCCACCGACGGAGAGGTCGGTCACGACGGCCGCTGGGTCCGACCCGCTCGCCGCCAGAAACGCATGACTCGCGAGCTCCTGCTCGAACGCCCCGACCGTCGCTGACTCCGGGCGCCGAAGCGCGATGAACGCATGGGCGCGGACGAGATTCGGCGTCGCGAGCACGAAACCGAACGCATCGGGCGACATTACGGAGACCCAGGCGTCCGACCGGAGGTCGAACAGGAACGCGGGACTGAACTCGGGCGGGCTCTCGTAGGTCCCACGGGCGAGTGGACCGGTGCCTGTCAACGGTCCCACGGGAAGACTCGTCGGCGTCTCGAGCGGCGCGATGGTGGGGACGATCGATGGACTCGGAGCCGGCGTTACGGGAGCCGCGCCACAGGCCACCACCAGGAATGTCAGGGCCAGATAGCCCGCGAACATCCACCGTCGACTCATTGCGTGCGTCCTCCCAGTTGTCGTGTCGAAAGGACATACCGTCTAACCGCCGAAAAGGTTGCGGAGCCGCCCCGGGCCGACATGCTAGGCTCAGCGCGCCGTCGCCTTGGCGACGCTCCCAAGCGGGAGTAGCTCAGTTGGCAGAGCGTCAGCCTTCCAAGCTGAATGTCGCGAGTTCGACCCTCGTCTCCCGCTCCACTCCCCTCCTCCACGATCGGTCCGCGATGCCCGGCGCGACGTGGCGCGGGGCCGCGCTTGCTCTACGACGCGGCGCTGACCTCGACGGCGTTGAGCAGATCGGGTATTGCTCCCGCCTCGAGGACGCCAGCACCCGGGACCTGGGCGTTGGCGGCGCCGGCTGCCATGCCGAGTCGCGCCGCATCCTGCAGCGATGCCCCTCGAACGATTGCAAGTGCAAGTCCCGCGACGAAGGCGTCGCCGCTCCCGACCGGGTAGAGCCCGGGAGCCAGGCTCAGGCGCAGGCGCCATGCGGCCTGGGCATCGCACGCGATCGCCCCATCCGGCCCCAGGGTCACGATGGCCCACGCCGCTCCCATGCCAATCAATGCCCGAGCGGCACCGAGCGGGTCCGCCGACGACGTGCCGGTCGCCTCGGCGGCCTCCGCGGCGTTCACTTTGACCACGGTCGGCGAAGCGGCGAGAGCGGCGAGAAGTTCAGGACCATGAGCATCGACCACGGTGGGAACGGATCGAGCCTGCCCCATCCGAATGAGTCGGGCGTAGCCGTCGGTCGGGGCGCCCACGAGCAAGCTCCCGGAACAGATGATGGCGCCGACGTCGCCGGACGCGAGTTCGCGTTCGACCGCGTCCTCGAGCCTCGCCCACGCCGTGGTCCCGATGGCTTCGCCTGCCTCATAGAACTCGGTGAGACGGCCCGTGCTCTGGTCGAGGACTGACAGACAGGTCCTCGTCTCGTGCCCGGCTTCGTTCTGAACGAGTGAGGCCCGCATCCCAAGCGCCATTAGCTGCTCCGAGATCCAATCCCCCGCTCGCCCACCGACGATCCCGACGGCGGTCACGTCCCCACCGAGACTCAGCGCGGCTCGGGCGGCATTGAGCCCCTTGCCGCCGGGCACGGCGAGTGCGAAGGTCGGGCGATGGATGGCGCCCGGCGTGATCGCGCTCACCTCCATGAACCGGTCGATCGACGGGTTGGCAGCAATGAAGAGCAGGCGCGTGCCCGCGCTGGTGGCGGTCACGGCACGGACCCGTGGTCCAGCTCGGCATGCGCCTCGATGAGCGTGGCTTGTCCGTCGACGCCACCGAGACTCCGTGTCGAAAGCGCGCCGCAGGCCGCACCGAGTCGAAGCGCCTCATCGAGCGACGTCTGGTCGAGCCAGGCGCGAAGGAAGCCCGCATCGAAGGAATCGCCGGCCCCGGTGGTGTCGAGTGGTTCGATCGGCATTGCCCGAACCCGGGTGAGTGGCAGGCCCGGTCCAACGGCGAACGCTCCGCCCGAACCTTGCTTAACGACGACGATGGGGCCCCCATCGGATCGGCCGTTTCCGCCGATTCGAACCAGTTCGGCGGCCGCGTCTGCGACATCATCCCGCCCGGCGATCCGACGCGCTTCGAGTGCGTTCGGCAGGAATACGTCGGTGGCCTGGAGCATTTCGCGAATGCCGTCGTCCCATCGCTCCGGCGGATCCCAGTTCGTGTCGAGAGACGTGGTCAGCCCGCGTGCGTGGGCTCGCGCAAAGAGCACCGGGAGGCCGACCCGGTCGCCGCCCTGGAGGAAGTACGCGCCGACGTGCAGGTGGCGAGCCCGGTCGAGAAGCTTGTCGGGCACGTCAGCCATGTTCAGGACGCCGATGGTGCCCATCGAGGTCAGCATGGCGCGGCCACGGCCGCTGGTGAGGATGACCGTGGCCCCGGTGGGTAAGTTCGGGTCGACCGCGCAGGCCGAAACGTCGATCCCTCGGGCGGCCAGGGTGTCGAGCATGAAACGACCGAACGGGTCGTCCCCGACGATGCCCACGAACGCGACCCGAAGCCCGAGCCGGGCGGCGCCACACGCGAAGATGGCCGACGAACTCCCGACCGTCATGTGGATCGAGCGGACCACGCGCTCGACCTCACCGAAAACGGGGACCGGATCGTCGTCCGAGACCACGAGATCCGGGTTCAGTTCGCCGACGACGAGGATGTCGAAGTCTCGGGTTCCGTCGCTCATGGTCAGTACTCGCGATACCAGCCGTCGCCCGGCGCCGGCGCAGCCGTGAGACGGCTCGGCCGGGCGTCCCATGCTTGCCCTTCAGCGGCCACGAGATCCACGAGCCGCCGGAGCCGCTCCCGCCCGGTGGTCTGCAGGAACGCGTCGCGAGCTTCCGGCGCCAGGGTCGCGGCCTCGGCCCACACCGACCGGCCCACGAGCACGCCGCTGGCTCCGGCGCGGCATGCCGTCGCAACCTGCGCTTCGAACGTCGCCTCGTCGACGCCGCCCGACAGCAGGACCCACGGGAGCGAGGCGGCCTCGTCAAGCTCGGCGCAAGCCTCGGTCCATGCGGCTTGGTCAGTGACGGACGCGTCGTACGGAAACTCGACCTTGAGGATGTCGCCACCGATCGCCGTCAGGCGGCGTGCGGTCTCCACGACGACGCGCCGCCGCGCCTCGCCCGTCAAACGCTCGCCGTCAATGAGCGAGAAGGACAAGGGCTCGACGAACAGCGCCAGATCCACGGCCCGGCAGGCGGCCGAGACGTCCGCAACGAACTGCTCCTGATCGGCCGCGTTCGCCGCTTCCGGGTGGTAATAGACGAGAAGCTTTGCCGCCGATGCGCCCATGCGCTTCGCCTTCTCGACACTCCAGCCGTCGAGGACCCGGCTGACCCGCGCGGTCGATGGCCCGAGGTAGCCCGTGGCCTCGATCGCAACAATCAGGCCAGCCCGATCGGGCATCGACCCGTCGGCGATGGCCTGTGCGGCACCGATCTCGGGGTCCAGCAAGGTGCCCGTCGCGACCGGCGCGAGCGCCCGCACGACGGCCCGCTTGAAGGTCACCATCTCGTCGTAGGTGACCGAGGCCGGATCGTCGGGTCGCAGCTCCTTGCGGAGGTTCTGACGGTGGTCGAGCGCCAGGACAGCGAACGTCCCGCCCGAAGAGGCACAGGCCCGCAGGCCGCGCAGCGTGCCGAGGAGGTAGGTCATCGCGCGGCCGCGGAATCCGAGCGGGCGCCGGAGCCCGGGCTGGCGGAGCCGCCGGGCTCCGCGATCCCGATGATCCGAGCCGCGTTGGTGGCATAGACCTTGCGGAGCACCTCATCCGGGAGGCCCAGTCCGTGGATCTGCCATCGCCCCTGACCGGGCGTCGCCTCGATTCCGTAGTCGAACGACTCGTCGAAGGTCTCGAGGAACCGGTAGTGCAGGCGGTAGATGTCCGGGTCCGGGGCCATGTCCACGCCGAAGAGGATACGGTCCGCGTGGCGGAGGAAGAACGTCCGGGCCGTATGGGGCTGCCGGCCGAGTTCTCCGAGACGAGCCGCGATGTCCACGCTCAGGTTCGGGTTCGCATCGAGGAGGTCTCCCACGAGGCGGAGGTCCTCCGCGGCGCAGCCGACGTGCGCGCCAATGAACGTGGTTGCCGCATGGCGAGCGACAAGGCGCCCAAAGGCGGCAAGCAGCTCGTCGAACGGCGGAAACCCGGGGGCGTCGGTCTGCCCGGGCGGACGCGTGGGCCAGAAGTGCCAATCCGGGTGGTCATGCAGCTCTTCCCATCGCTCGTTCGACGCGTCGAGCGGTTCGAAGAACGCGATCGGGTCGGCGATGTGGATGACCACAGGGAGCCCGAGATCGGCAGCCGCTGCCCAGAGCGGGTCCAGCCGCGGATCGTCGATCGGGACGAGGCGTCCCTCCGGGTCCCTCGCGCGGAGGCCGAGGAGCTTCCAGACCTTGAGCCCGCGCGCGCCGCGCGCCGCCGAATCGCGCAAGCGGCGCGCCTCGGTCTCGCCGAACGCCGGATCCACCGACCAGCCGTCGTAGTCGAGGCCGGCGAAGACGATCACGCGATCCGGGCCCGCTGGGCGCCAACGCTCGATCTCGGCCGACAGATGATCACCCTGCCCGCCATCGAGATTGACGATCGCGGCGATCCCGGCTACATCGAGGGTCACCGCGAGTTCACTCGGCGAACGCCGGGACCAGTCCCCGCCGAACGCCTCGCCCAGGTGGTTGTGGGCGTCGATCACGGGGAAGCGAGGGCGCTCGATCAGGTGCTGCGGAACACGAAGCATCGAGCGCGGCCGAAAATCGGCGAGCCCGAGTTCAGTCCGCATCGATCATGACCACTTGCCCAAGGTGGCGCGGAGCATCTGGATCCCGGCCCCGGGTCACGGCAAGGGTGAGGGCGAGGGCGTGCGCCGGATGCGCGAGAAGCGGCAGCCTTGCGTGCGGATGCAGGCCCGAGCCGATCAGGCTGACATCGCCCGGGGCATCGCGCAGGTCATCCGCGTCCCGCCCGATGACCCAGGTCGAGGCGCCCAGCCTGGCGGCCTCGCCGATGACCCGTCGCTCATCATCGGTGCCGGGTCCGCCGAGCAGCCCGACGACGAGGACGCCGGGCTCACAGACCGAGATCGGTCCGTGCCGGAATTCGAAGGGTTCATAGGCATTCGTCGCGACCTGGCTCGTCTCTGTCAGCTTCAGGCCCCACTCGGTCGCGAGCCAGAAGTTGGCCCCACCACCGAGCATGACGATCCGACTCCACGACGTGAGGCCGAGACGTCGGCCGGTGGCAGCCGCTGCCGTGGCCTCGGACCACAGGGCCGGCGATCGATCGAGATCCGCGGCCAGCCCGGCCTGCGTTCCGAGCGGCGCAAGCACCCTGAGGAGGAGCGCGAGCATGCTCGCGAACGAGCGGGTCATGACGATTGCGCCTTCGTCGCCGGCCGGCGAGACGAGGGTGAGGTCCGCGGCACGGGCCAGCGGGCTCTCGGGTCGGCACGTAACGGCGATGGTCGGGTGTCCACGGTCCCGCATCTGCTGAACGACGGATACGGCCTCCGACGTGGTGCCGGACCTCGAGATGACGATCACGGGGACCGTCGAGGTCGGGAGGTCGAGCACCACGCCCGTGGGTCGAAGGAGCACCTCGGACAGAGGCGCAGCCGTGACCAGTCTGCCGGTCACCTCGCGCCCGACGGCGGCGGCGGTTCCGGCGAGGTAATACGACGATCCCGCCCCGGTGATGACCACCTGCGCGGCCCCTCGGAGGAGGTCCCCCACGGCTCCGGCGGAACCGCGAGCCACTTCCAGGGCGGCCGCGATCGCGTCACCGGACGTCGAAGACTCGTTCCACGCCAGGAACCCATCGAGCGGCGGGGGTTCGATTGCCATCGTTTGCGTCATCGGTCGTGAAGCTCCACTGAATAGCGATATCGGTCGCCGCGGACGGTACTGCGGCAGAACTCGATCGGGATGTCGTCCTGGTCGAAGGCGAGACGCTCGACCCGGAGGGCCGGCCCGCCCGGGGCCTGGTTGAGAAGGGCGGCTTCCGCCGCGTCCAGGAGGATCGGCTCGAACGTCTCCCGGGCACGCGTGGCGCGACAGCCATACGAGCCGAGCAACGTGTCGTACAACCGGACGGACCCGAAATCGAACGCATCGAGGCCCGGAAATCGGGCAGACGGCAGGTAGCTGGTCTCCACGACCAGAGGGTCGTCACCGGCGAGACGGAGCCGCCGCAGGGCGACCACCGGGAGTCCGGGCCGGATCGCGAGCGCCTCGGCCACGCCATCGTCGGCTGACTCGATGCTGATGTCGAGGACACGCGTCCCTGGCACCAGCCCATGCCGTTCGATCTCCCGGCTGAACGAATAGAAGCCGCCGATCGTGTGCTCGAAACGGGCCTGCACCACGAAGGTCCCGAGGCCCCGCCGGATCTCGACCAGCCCCTCCGCCACGAGTTCCCCGAGGGCCTGGCGAACCGTGGCCCGGCTCACGCCGTAACGGCTCATGAGATCGAGTTCGGTCTCGACCTGCGCACCGGGCTTCAGCGCCCCCGCGCGGATCTGGGCGCGAACGTCCGATGCGATGTGCCGGTAGAGCGGCACGCCCGGGGCGATGGACGCGCTCATCCCTTGATCCCCGTCGAGGCGATGCCACGCACGAAGTTGCGCTGGGCGACGACGAACAGAATGACCATCGGAATGACGCTCATCAGCGCTCCGGCCATGAGCAGCGGCCACTTGCCCACGTACTGACCCTGGAACAACGAGAGCCCTGCGGTCAGCGTCAGCGACGGGACGTCGCGGAGGTAGATGATCGGGTCGATGAGGTCGTTCCAGGTCCACATGAAGGTGAAGATCGCCAGTGTCGCCAGCGCCGGGCCGGCCAGCGGCAGGTAGACGGATCGGAAGATGTGCCACGGGCTGGCGCCGTCGACCCGTGCCGCGTCTCCCAGCTCACGCGGAATCGACAGGAAGAACTGGCGCAGGAGGAACGTCCCGAACGCGCCGCCGAGGAACGCGCCGACCCACAGCGGCTCGTGGGTCCCGATCCAGTTGCCGCTCGTACTGAACGGGTGTGGCAGCAGCCGGTACAGGATGAAGTTCGGGACCAGGACCACCTGGAACGGGATGATCAGCGTGACCATCAGGAGTGCGAAGAGCGGCTCCCGAAACCGGAACCGCAGGACGGCAAAGGCGTAGGCCGCCATCGAGCAGCTGATCAGCGCCCCGATCGTGTTGAGCACGGCGAGCTTGACCGAGTTGAAGAAGAACGTCCAGAACGGGAGGGCGTTCCACATGTCCGGGTAGTTGCCCCACTGGAGGTCCCGAGGGAGGAGCGTCGGCGGTACCGCGAACACCTCGGCCCGGGTCTTGAGGGACGTGGTGATCATCCACAGGAAGGGAATCATCATCACGATCCCGCCGGCAATCAGCGCCCCGATGAGCAGGGACCGACGAAGCCGCTTCAGGCGCGCTCGCCGCTTGGCGCGCTGAACGGCCGTTGGCATGCTGGTCGAGGCCGCGCGGGCCAGGTCTGCGCTCACTGGTAGTGCACCCAGCGGCGCTGCGATCGGAAGTAGATCGCCGTAAACACCGCGACGATGATGAACAGGATCCAGGAAGCGGCGCTCGCGTAGCCCATCTTGAAGAACTTGAAGCCGTTCTCATAGATGAAGTAGACGACCGTGATCGTCGCGTCGGTCGGTCGTGGTCGCTGGAGCACGAAGATCTGGTCGAAGACCTGGAAGCTCGCGATCAGGCTGAGGACGCCGGTGAAGAAGATGCTCGGCGTGAGCAGCGGCAGGGTGACGTGCCGGAAGCGCGACCAGCGCCCCGCGCCGTCCACGCTCGCGGCATCGATCAATTCGACCGGGACCGCCTGGAGGCCGGCCAGGAAGATGATCACGTTGACCCCAAGGCCCTGCCAGATCGACATCGCCACGATCGCCGGCATCGCCAGGGTCGGATCGAGCAACCATCGCTGCGGCGGAACCCCGAAGACTCCGAGGAGCTCGTTGAGGAGTCCCTGGTTCGGGCTGTAGATCCACTGCCAGACCAAGGCTACGGCGATTGTCGAGGTGACCACCGGCAGGAAGTACGCCGTCCGGATCCAGGCGATGCCGCGGATCTGCTGGTTCAGCGCCACGGCCAGGCCGAGAGCAATCACCAGGCCGATGGGGACCGAGGTGACCGTGAAGTAGAACGTGTTCTGCACCGCTCGGAGGAACCGTTCGTCGCCGGCGAGCTTCGCGAAGTTGTCGAGACCGACAAAGCTCGGTGCCGTCAGGAGATCCCAGTTCGTCAGGCTGATCGCGACCGTGCCCAGGATGGGACCAACGGACAGGATCGCCAGCCCAAGGAGCGTCGGGGCAAGGAACAACAGGGCCCAGCGGCCCTCGTCTGCGAGGGGGCCGCCCCGCCGTCTGGCGGGGCGGCGAAACATGGTCACGGGACGGCGGGGTTCGCGCCGCCTACTGGCTCGCCAGGATGGCGTCGAGCTCGGCGATGACCTCGTCGATCGCCTGGCGTGCCGTCATGTTCGGCTGGGAGTAGACGTCGGCATCGATCTTGGTCTGGAGGGCCGTCGTCCAGTCGTTGAAGCCCTTGAACGACGGCTTGACGCGGCCGTAGGCCAGCGAGTCGGCCATGACCTTCGCGCCGTCAAATGACGATGCGAACGGCCCGTTGAGGACTTCCTTGTTGGCCGGCAGGGATGCCCGGAGTTCCATCAGCTGGGTCTGGGCCGCCGGACTGGCGAGGTACTTCACGAACTCCCAGGCAGCGTCCGGGCTCTTTGATCCCTTGAAGACCACCGCGCCCGTAGGGTTCACGGACGTGGCACGCCCGGCGGGACCCTTCGGCAGGGGGGCGACGCCGAAGTCGATGCCTGCCGCCTGATGCGTAGCGACCAGCCATGAGCCGTTCGCCTCCATCGCAGCCTGGCCCTGTTCGAACGCGTCGCCGAGTACGTCGGTCACGGCCGCGTCCGGCATGATCTTGTCCTTCCAGATCAGGTCCTGAAGGAATTGGAGACCGCCAACGGCGGCATCACTGCCGAGCAGCGTCGTCTTGTGGTCGGCCGAAATGATCTCCCCGCCGTTCTGCCAGACGAGTTCGGACCAGTAGTTCTCCATGTCGGTGGTCTCGGTGTAGAAGCCCCACTGGCTGACCGCGCCCGAAGCATCTCGGATCGTCAGCTTCTTGCCGACCTCGACGAGCTTGGCCCAGTCCCAGGTGTCGTCGGGGTACGGGATCGAGGCGGC
Organism: Chloroflexota bacterium; assembly: GCA_039933295.1. GTDB lineage: Bacteria > Chloroflexota > Limnocylindria > Limnocylindrales > CSP1-4 > UBA5189. The sequence continues at coordinate 4,023 of JBDTOJ010000164.1, read as the reverse complement.
ATCGAACATGGTCTTGTTGTAGTACAGCGCCACCACGTTCAGGTCGCGGGGCAGTCCGTACTGACCGCCGGCCGTCGTGAAGTCCGCCACCGCCTGATCTGCGAGGAGGGTCAGGTCGTAGCCGGACTTGTCGATGTACGGCTTGAGATCCAGGAGCACGTCCCGGGACTGATAGTCGGGGAAGAGGGGCCCGTCCATGGCGAAGACGTCGGGCGCGTCGCCGCCGGCGATCCCGGTCTGGAGCTTGTCCCAATAGGTATCCCAGTCCGAGACGGTCACCTTGACCGTGATCTTGGGGTTCGCGACGTGGAACGCGTCCACGATCGCCTGCTGATTCTTGATTTCGGCCGGGTCCCCCCAGATCGAGTACGAGATCGTGGCCTCCGGGCCCGTGTACCCGCCATCCGACGGAGCGGCGGATCCTGGTCCCACCGAAGGACCGGTTGTGCTGGCGGTCGGCGACGATGTCGTCCCACCGCATGCAACGGCCAGCAGAGCGACCGCTGCCGCAAGGGCCAGGACCCGACGTCCCGGTGCGAAACCCCGAACGGGGGACAGGTGCCGCATCTCGTACTCCTCCTTCGAACGTTCCTCGCCTCGATGTTCAGGTTCGTGATTTCCGGGCTCGTGATTTCCGGGCTCGTGCTTCATCCGCGCGCACTCCCGCCGAGCCAGTTCGGCAGCCACTCCCGCTGCGCCTCGATCATGGCTTCGGTGAGACGCCAGGTGTCGTCCAAAGTCAGGTGGCTCTGGACGATGGGGTCGGTCATGACCGCGTAATTCACGGCTTCCCGATCGTGGCGCAGGACGGCGTCCATCACCAGGCCCTGCATGTCCACGGCTCCGCGGATGTACGCCGCGAGTTGTGGCGGCAACGTGCCGGCCGGGATCGGATGAAGACCCGTCCCGTCCACCGTGGCGGGCACCTCGACGCAGGCTGCCGCATCCAGGTTGGCGATGAGCCCGTCACGATTGATCACGTTGGCGACGATGCGCGCCTCCGTGCCGGTCGTGATCGCCTCGGCAATGGTGGCTGCGTATTCACCGCTCCGCTCGATCTCGAACGGCTCGCCGGCATCGAGCATCCGGCGCGTCTCGGCGTACTCATCGAGATTCCGGGCGACGCGCCTGAGGTACTCGCCAACCGCGACGTTGAAACGCGTCTCGGTCTCCCCCGTCGCATCGCGCTTGCCGATGAACCACGGGCTGTACTCGGCCGCCTGCTCCGAGGCCTCCGTCGGGTAGTAGCCCAGGCGACGGAGGAGCTCGGCGCGCACTCGGTCTCCGGCGGGAACGGCGTCCATCTGGACGAACGCCTTGAGATCCGGGTAGAGGTCGCGGCCCTTGTGCTCGAGGCGCGTGACGAAGGCGAGGTGATTGACGCCCGCCGAGGCCGAAACGATCTCCTCGCGCGGGATCCCGAGGTAGCCCGCAATCGAGTCGATCGTCCAGAACACGGAGTGGCACAGGCCGACAACCTTGATGTCGGTTGCCTCGGAGACGCCTCGGACGACGGTCGCCATCGGGTTCGTGTAGTTGAGGAACCACGCGTCCGGACAGACCTCGGCCATGTCCCTCGCGATGCCAAGAACCACAGGAACCGTCCTGAGCGACCGGAAGACCCCGCCGACACCGATCGTGTCCGCGATCGTGTAGTGGAGACCGAACCCGGCCGGAACCTCGAAGTCGAGCTTGGTGGCGCGTGCGCCGCCGACCTGGATCGTGTTGATGACGAAGTCCGCACCCGCGAAGGCCTCGCGGCGATCCAGATGGGCCGTGATGCTGGGGTTCGCTCCGAGCGCCGACGCGGTCCATTGAGCCATCCGCTCTCCCGTGGAGAGCCGTTCCGGGTCGATGTCATGGAGGACGATTTCCGAGGACCGGAGGGCTGGGCTGCTGAGCATGTCACCGAGGAGGTTCCGGGTGAACTCCACGCTCCCAGCGCCGACGAGAACGATTCGTGGCAAGTGCATCTCCGAGTCGCTGCGACGATGACCGGACGTACGGACGTCCGTATGTCCCAGCAGCATAGCACTTGCGAGAGCCGACGCGCGAATGAAAACGAGGCTCAATCGGGCCTTGGCATCACGCGGGCATCAGCCCAGTCGGCGGTAGGTGCTCTCGTTGCGCCGGGCAACCCGCAGGACGATGACCAGGCGCTCGCGGTCGTTGACCAGGTAGACGACGCGGATGTCGCCGACCCGCAAACGCTCGTAGGGCGATCCGACCAGCGGCGCGGACCCGGGTGGCCGCGGGTCGATCGCCAGGGCCAGGATCGGCGCCCTGATTCGAGCCGAATCACCGGGCGGGAGCCTCCGCAGCTGGCGCTGGGCGCCGGGTGAAAGCTCGACCCGATAGCGGGCCGGCCCGGTCACGACTTCGGTTCTTCAGCCGCCGTGTCCGAGGACGTCGGACCGTAGCGTTCGCGCGTCTCCGCGACGACGCGCTCGTAAAACGCCTCCGCTGCCATGCCCCCGTCTCGCTGATATTCAGCCAAGGCCTCGTCGGCTGACGCTCGATCCTCTGCGGCTTCGCGACGCTCGAGCCAGCCGGCGATCGCCTCCTCGAACACATCGCGGATGCTCCGGTCCGTGCGGGCAGCCTCCACCTTGGCCGCACGGTACAGGTCGGCATCGAGGTCAACGGTGATCTTCATGCACCCATGATACCAGCATACTGGGTTACTGGGTAAGGTCGGCGCCCGGTGTGAGGCGATGTTGCGCGGCCCAGACCGCCGGTTCGTACACTCCGTTCGATGACTACCGATCCACTCCAGCTCCGCCCTGACCACCTGCCGACCCCGTTCTCGGCCGACGAGATCCGGATCGGCTGTCCACCGGGCCGCACGGTCCGCTCGCTCGTCCGCGAGGCCGAGGGTGACCCGTACCTCGGCATGACCCGGTTCGTCACCGGCGACGCCGAGGGCGCCGACCAGGAGTTCTGGCGCGAGACGCCGGACGGCATACGGCTGACCGAACCGCAGCGCCGCCGCTCGACGTGGCTGGAGTTCCAGGGCCACGCATCGATGTCTTCCGCGACCACCGAGATCACCGAGGAGGACATCGAGATCCCTGCCGGGCACTTCGCCTACGTCCGGTACACGCGCACAGAGGGCGATTCGGTCAGTGCATTCTGGTTCGCCATGGCAGCGCCCGGCTTGCCCATGAAGTTCGAGATGCGCGAGGCTGGCCGGCTCGTCTACTCGTCGATTGTGCTCGAGGACGTCACCGTCTGAGCCTCCGGCGCGCGCACCGCCTGCTCGGCCAGGATGAGCGTGCCCAGCGGTCCCGCCATGCGACCGAGGCCGGTCGACATGAGCATGTCGGCCCCATCGTGCTCTTCGAGGCCCGGGTAGCCGGCCAGCTCGCGCGCGAGGCGCGCACGTGCCGCCTCCAGGAGGCCGGGCATCTCCCCCAGCCCACCCCCGACCACGATCCGCTCCGGTGCGAACGCATACATGAGCGTCCTCGCGCCGGTCGCCAGGTAGTGGGCGACGATGTCGGTTGCCAGGGCGGCGTCGGCGCCGCTGAGCGTCTCGGCCTGTTGCCCGAAGCGCGCGGCGAGGGCGGGTCCACTGGCCATGCCCTCGAGGCAGTCGCCGTGAAACGGGCAGACGCCGCCAAACTGGTCCCCGCCCCGCCGCGGAACGGCGATGTGGCCCATCTCGGGATGGCCCAATCCTCGGACGAGACGGCCATCGATCACGGCCCCGCCCCCGATGCCGGTGCCGAGCGTCAGGTAGATGTACGAATCGAGGCCTCGGGCAGCACCCCACCTGCCCTCAGCGAGGGCCGCCGCATTGACGTCGGTATCAAATCCGACCGGGACATCGAAGGCCGACCCGATGGCGCCGACAAGGTTTGTATCCTTCCAGCCCGGTTTCGGCGTGTTCGTGATCCAGCCGAACTTCGGGTGGTTTGCGCGCAACTCGACCGGCCCGAAGGAACCGATGCCGATGCCGGCGATCGGGTGACCGGCGCTCGCAGCCGCGGCGAAGAAGGCCGTCGCTTTCCCGATCGTTTC
>JBDTOJ010000163.1:0-18747 GCA_039933295.1 Chloroflexota bacterium | reverse complement strand
GACCCGCCCCGCGCACCCCCGCCCACCTCTCGCCGCCCCGCCCGGGTGCCGTCCGCCGCGGGCCCGCGACTACACTTCGGCCATGCCAATGGACCGATTGCCGTTCGCGCCTCCGATCGAACCGATGCTAGCCAAGGCGTCGGATGCCTTGCCGGACGGCGATGGTTGGTTGTTCGAGCCGAAGTGGGACGGCTTTCGAGCGATCGTGTTTCGGGACGGCGACGAAATGCTGATCCAGTCGCGGGACCTGAAGCCGTTGGATCGGTACTTTCCGGAGCTCGAGGCGCCGCTCAAGGCAGCGTTGCCCGATCGCTGCGTGCTTGACGGGGAAGTCGTCATCTCGCGCGGCGGCTCACTCGATTTCGAAGCGCTCCTGCTGAGGATTCACCCTGCAGCATCCCGCGTGAAGATGCTCGCGGCCGAATCGCCGGCGTCGTTCGTGGCGTGGGATCTGCTCGCGCTCGGCGACGAAGATCTCCGAGCCACGAGCCAGGAGGCACGTCGAACCCGCCTCGAGGCCATCCTTGCCGACGCCGCGCCGCCGATCCACTTGACCCCGGCAACCCGCGACCGCGCGCTCGCGGCCGAGTGGTTCGATCACTTCGAGGGCGCCGGCCTTGACGGCGTCGTCGCCAAGAAGCTCAACGCCCCGTACCAGCCGGGCAAGCGCGCCATGCTCAAGATCAAGCATCAGCGAACGGCGGATTGCGTCGTAGCCGGGTTCAGGTGGCACAAGAACGGCCCCGGCACGCACATCGGCTCGCTGCTCCTCGGCCTGTTCGATGACGACGGCACGCTCCACCACGTCGGCATCACGAGCTCATTCACCTGGGATCGGCGCGCAGGACTCGTCGATGAACTCGCGTCGCTCCGCGACCACGCCCTCGACGCCCACCCCTGGAAGGAATGGGCCGACTGGGCATCCGCCGGCGACGCCGATGCGTCAGGCCAGCGGCTGCCGGGCGCCACATCTCGCTGGAACCGCGGCAAGGACCTCAGCTGGGTGCCGCTGAGGACCGAGCGCGTGGTCGAAGTGGCCTACGATCACCTCCAGGGAACGCGGTTCCGCCACGCGACGACGTTCAAGCGCTGGCGGCCGGACAAACCGCCGGCCGAGTGTCGCTACGACCAGCTGGAGGAAACGCCCGCGTTCGAGATCGCGAAGATCTTCAGCGGCTAGGAGCAGGCATCGCGCCGCTTGTCAGGGGAGTCGAGTGCCGGCGCCAAACCTTCCACACGCCGCCCGTTCTTCGCCAGACGTCGGTGACCACGAAGATGCCACTCCGATCGACCCCTGACACGATGGCCTGCATGCGGGCGCGATGAAGAACGACGGCCGCGTCCCCGTCGATGTCGACGATCTGGTCCTCAATCTGATAGCTGGACACGACGTAGTCGGGCAGCGCGGCGAGCCAGTGCGCCCGCGCGATCACGGCCCGAACCGGCTGGACGAGCTCGAGGGCATAGTCGTCGTCGAGGCAGTCGCCGGCCACGTGGACGTCACGGTCCTCGATCGCCCGTTGCCAGCGCGCCCATCGCTCGAGAAGATCACGTTCTGCATCGACCATCAATGTGTTGCCTCGTTCATGCTTGTCGTGGCTTCCTTGGTGCTCGCTCGATCTGCCCGGCCCGGTCCGGAAACGCGTACTCGACCCACGGGTCATAGTCGGGATCGAGTGCCTCCTGAGGCGGCCGATCCCCCTCGGAGACGTGCGTGAGGTTGACCCGCACCCGGTACCAGAGCGATGAGCGCCCGCGCATCCCGTCCACGAGGACGTCGGCTGGTTCCAGGGCTTCGGCCGCAGCGGGCCACCGAATCTTCCAGCGCTCGAGGCCTTCGAGTACCTCGGCTTTCGATTTCGCCCTGGAGATCTCGATGACCGGGACCGACGATCGACGCCGCCCGGTTGGGGTGGGCTTCGTGGCCGGCCTCGCGGACCCGTCCCCGGACGCGACCAGGGCCTTCGCCTCGGCCCGCTTCTCCAGCTCGGCGCTGAACCGCTTCTCCATAGCTGCCCGTGCCTTTTCTCGATCGGCCTCCGCCTCCGGAGTGTCGTAGTCCGCGGTCGCCCTGCGCTGACGTGACGGCTGGACGCGCGGCGGCTCGCCCTCCTGCTTCCGATAATTCGGCGGCCAGGGAGCATCACCGAGGCCCTCCGCCTCGTCCCGTTCCGAGAGCTCCAGCAGCGCATCGAGCGATCCGACCGCGTCATCGATCCCGTCGCCCGGATCACCGATAGCCGCGTATCGAGCAGGGACGGTGTGGACCGTGAACGCCGCCGCATCGCAGGTCGGCAGTTCCTCCCACGTGAGCGGCGTCGAGACTCGCGCATCGGGCAGCGGCCGAACCGAGTACGCAGACGCAACGGTCCGATCCTTGGCGTTCTGGTTGTAGTCGAGGAAGACGCCGTGACGCTCCTCCTTCCACCATTTCGAGGTGGCGATCGAAGGCGCGCGACGTTCCACGTCCCTGGCCAGCGCCAGCGCTGCCCGCCGCACCTCCGGATACCCCCACCGACGTTCGATGCGGACATTGATGTGGATCCCACGTGAGCCCGACGTCTTGGGCCAGCCGACGAGGCCGACGGCTTCGAGCGATTCCTTCGCGACCATCGCGACGTCACGGATCTGGGCCCATTCGACGCCGGGCACGGGATCCAGGTCCACGCGCAGTTCATCGGGGTGGTCAAGGTCGTCGGCGCGCACCGGATGCGGGTTGAGGTCGAGACAGCCGAGGTTGACGATCCAGGCCAGCCCGGCAGCATCGTCGAGCACGATCTCATCGGCCGTGCGACCCGAGGGAAATGACAGCGTGGCGATCCGCAGCCAGGCCGGACGATTGTCAGGCGCCCGCTTCTGGAAGAAGGCCTCGGCCGCGGCGCCATTCACGAACCGCTTGAGCGCCATCGGGCGATTGCGCACGCCGCGCAGCGCCCCGTCGGCCACGGCAAGGTAGTACTGCACCAGGTCCAGTTTCGTCACGCTGGCCTCGGCAAAGAAGACCTTGCCCGGGTTCGTGATTGTGACTTCGCGATCGTTGATCCGAAGCACTTCCGGCGGTGCCTTCATGCGTGCAAGATACCCTCTCGGCGATCGACTTCCTCCGGCCGTCGAAGCGAACACTGTCGATTGGGGCCTGTCGGATTCGTCGTTGACATGAGGACGGCCCTGCGCCGGCCCGAAAGCGGAGATTGACGCATGCAGTACCTGCTCCTGATCTATCTCGCCGAGCAAGGCGCAGAAACCGCCGGCGATGACGAGGCCATGGCCAGCGAGCTGGCGGCCTACGGAGCGTTCACCGCCGAAACACGGCTGCGTAATCAGTACCTCGCCGGCGAAGCGCTCGAGCCCACTTCGACAGCCACGTCAGTCCGGGTCCGGGACGGCAGCGTCTCCGTGACGGACGGCCCGTTCGCGGAGACCAAGGAAGCCCTCGGCGGGTTCTACCTGCTCGAATGCGCTGATCTCGACGAGGCGATCGAGATGGCCGCCAAGATCCCGGCCGCGAAGCGGGGAACGATCGAAGTGCGGCCGATCTGGCAATTGCCGGCCGAATACGGAATGGCCGGCGGGAGTGACGCGAGCTGACCGGCGGTACCACGGCAGAGGTTGTCGCTCGCCTGTTCCGGGAAGAATCAGGTCGCGTCGTCGCGGGCCTGATCCGGTCCATCGGGGACTTCGAGCTTGCCGAAGAGGCCGTCCAGGACGCGTTCGTGACGGCGCTCGAACGATGGCCCGAACTGGGCGTCCCGCCCAATCCGGGTGCCTGGATCACGACGACCGCGCGCAATCGCGCCATCGACCGCCTGCGCCGAGCGCGGACGCTCGTGGGCAAGACCGAGGCGCTCGGGCGCGCCCAGCTGATCGACGAAGAGCTGGCCACCGCCGAGCCGGAAGAAGGAGACGACACGATGCCGATCGAGGATGATCGTCTGCGGCTCATCTTCACGTGCTGCCACCCGGCACTCCCTGTGGATGCCCGGGTTGCGTTGACCCTTCGGACGCTCGGTGGACTCCAGACGCCCGAGATCGCTCGCGCCTTCCTGGTGCCCGAAGCCACGCTTGCCCAGCGGCTGGTTCGGGCCAAGCGGAAGATCCGCGATGCGGGTATCCCGTATCGCGTCCCGCCGGACCACCTCCTGCCCGAGCGGCTCGATGGCGTGCTCCAGGTCATCTACCTCGTCTTCAACGAAGGCTACGGAGCCTCATCCGGCGAATCGCTCGTCCGGCGCGAGCTGTGTACCGAGGCGATCCGGTTGGGGCGCGTCCTCGTTGCGCTCATGCCCGACGAACCCGAGGCCCTGGGCCTTCTCGGCCTGATGCTCCTGCACGATGCTCGCCGAGCCGCGCGTGTCGGCGACGATGGCGAACTCGTGCTGCTCGACGATCAGGATCGCTCCCGGTGGGACGCGGCCGGTATCCGCGAGGGCGCCGCACTCGTGGAGCGTGCGCTGCGTATGCGAACGCCGGGTCCATACCAGCTTCAGGCCGCGATCGCGGCCCTCCACGATCAGGCCGCGACGCCGCAGGCCACGGACTGGCATCAGATCGCCGGCCTCTATGGCGCCTTGGCGCGCCGATCACCGTCGCCGGTGATTGCTCTCAACCATGCCGTGGCCGTCGCGATGGACGAGGGTGTCGAAGTCGGGCTGGCACGGATCGAGGAGATCGTCGCGACCGGCGCCCTCGATGACTACCCGTACCTCCATGCCGCTCGCGCTGACCTGATGCGACGACTCGGCCGGTTTGCAGATGCCCGCCTGGCCTACGAGCGCGCCCTCGGGCTCACCGCCAACGCTGCAGAACGCCGGTTTCTTCGCCGCCGGCTGACCGAGGTCTCGCCGGGTGTCGAGGATGGACTCGCCTGAGACAGGCGCGCCTCGGCTGGATACCGTGTTTTCGGACGCCGAACAGGATTTGGTCCACTCTTGTCGCCATCGTCGCGAAATCCGACGCCATGAGGCTCAACCAAGGAAGCATGCAATCTCGATGACCAACGCCCTCCCCGTCCCGGATGTCCTCACGGTCTATGGCGCCGACTGGTGCGGCGATTGCCACCGAACCAAACGCTATCTCGATCGGGAAGGTGTGCCGTATCGGTACGTCGATCTGGGGGTCGATCCAGTCGCCCAGCGCCTGCTCGATGATGCGGGCTACCGGGCAATCCCGGTCGTCCTGACGGTCGGCGGTGCGGTGCTGATTGAGCCGTCGGACAAGGAGCTCGCTGCGGTGATCGACGCCGAGGCAGCCTGAGCGCGGGCAGCCAGCCCGCCAGATAGCAAATCGCCGGACGGTTACCCGTCCGGCGATTCGTTGCTTGGAGGAGCCTGCGCTATCCGGCGGAACCGTTCGCCGGAGCATCGGGTGAAGCGGCCGGTGCCGTGCCATGGCCGAGGGGCCTGTGGCCATGGTGATCGCCGTCGCCCTGGAAGGACGCCGGGTCGACGGCTCGGACTGCGGTTGCAGTGAGCGAGCCGTCGGTGTTCAGGGTGCCGACGGCGCCCACGAGCATGCCGACCTTGACGTCGGTGAGTGCCTTGCCGGTCGTGCCGCCAACTTCGTAGGCTGTGCTCGAGCCGACATTGATCGTGACGGTGGAACCGTCGCGCTGGGTAACCGTGATCGAGGAGCTGGACACCGCGGTGACGGTGCCGCCGGCGTGCGGAAGCACGACGTTCAGCTTGGTGATCGTGTACGAGCCGTTGGTCTGGCGCGTCTGCGCAAACCGGACTCCGTCGCCGACCTTCAGATCGGTCAGCGTGATCGTCGCGGTGCCCTTCGTCAGGGTCGTGTCGCTGGCGATCGCGATGGTTCGCGTCCAGCCGTCACTGGTGATGAGCGAGACGTTCGAGCCCGAAATCGAGCTGATCGTGATCCCGCCGAACCCGCGTCCTCCGAACCCGGCCACATCACCGTCCATGTGGCCCGCCCCGAGGCCTCGCCCTGCAGTGTCGACGGCATTCGGCAGCGATCCGTTGGCTGCGGCAAGGGTGCCAGCCGGGGTTGCCGTCGTTCCGGCGATCAGGATCGCCGCGCCGATGACGGCGGCCGCAACGGCTCCGAGGAGTCCGATCCGGGCTGCCGAGGCCGGCCGGGTCGCGACCGCGGTGGGGGTTGTCTGGTGGTCCATTATTGGTGGTGTCTCCGTAACTCTGGTCGAAATCGCTCGCCCTGGAGCGTTGATGACCACACCTTGACCCCCGTCGATGAGGGGATCATGAGAGTCCGGCTGACGTCCTGAAGGACGGGAGAACCTAGCCGCTGGCGGCGGGCAGCAGCGACGGGGCGATGATCGGATCTTGCGCGGACGCCGCCTTCAGGGTCGTCTCCGACGTTGCGAGGCCGGCATCGGTCGTAGCGTCGTATCGCGCGGTGATGGTGCCGTCCGCACCGATCGAAAACGTGACCGATATGGGGTCTGTTCCGGGCAGGCCGAGTGCCGTCGCCGGGTACATCGCCACCAGTTGGCCGGCGCCTGCGCCGGTGGCGGTCGTGACGGACGTCGGAGCGAGGAGAATCGAGAGGGGATCTCCGGTCGTCGTCGGCGCTTCCGCCTCGGCCCAGACCCCGGCGTCATCCTGGATCCACGCTCCGGGCGGGACGACGCGATAGGTGACGGTGGCGCCGCCGGACGTGATGGCGATCTCGCTCGAGCCGGCATACCACCGGCCGGTGACGTGTGCGGCGTCCTTGTCCGCGACGCGGAGCGTCGTGTCGAATGTGTACCCGGCCCGCAGGTTGCCGAGCGCGTCGGTCAGCTGGGCAGCTGGGCCTTGTGAGCTGACTGCGACACTCGGGGTAGGGGAACCCGTGACCGGTGGGAGCAATGGGCCGCATCCCGCGAGGATCACGGCAAGGCAGAGAAGGGCGGCGCCGCCCAGAGGGCGACGCCGCTCGAAACCGATCGTGTCCATGGTCAGCGACCGGAAGTCAGCGTGAGATCAATCGTTGTGGGTCTCGGTGTTACTCGTGTCGCCGGTGTGGCCCTCGCCATCCTGCGCCTTGCCGTCATGCGAGTCACCCTGGCGAGAGTCGCCGTGATGCTTGTCATGGCCGCCGCAATTGCCGGACGAACCCTTCACGCTGAGCGTGTAGCTGGTCCCATCGACATTGGCTCGAAGGCTGACCTTGACGCCGACCTTCGTGCCGTCGAACCGGACGCGGAAGCCGTTGTCGCTGGTCTTGACCGTGGCCGTCGGTGTGGCGGGCGTCGTGCCCACGAACGAAACCGTTCCGTCGGCATTGACCTTGTAGGTGACGGAGACCTGGGTGGTGCCGTCACACAGGTACGCGGACCACGTGCGATTGCCGACGGCGACGAGCGCCGCGAGGGAATCACTCAGCATCTGGCGGTCCTTGCCGGTCAGCGTGATCTTGAGATGGGCCGGTCCACCGGCCTCGTCGACCTCGATCGTGATCTTGAGACGCTTGACGAAGCCGTCGGCGCTGAACGTCACGCCGCCGCTGGCCGAAGCTTCGCCGTCTTCGGAATCCGACTTCGGCGCGATCGCGACCGCAGTCACGCCGGCTACGACGGACGGTGTCCCGATCACCAGGGTCGGCTTTCCGGTCCCGTCATCGCCGATGGTGTAGTCGACGGACTCGACACCGGTTCCGAACACGTTCGCGGACCAGGTGCCCGTTCCGATGAAGTCCGCAAGTGAACCGGACTTGGCGCTGATCGAAAGCTTGTCGCCCTTGGCCTTGACCGCGACCTTCGTCGTCCCGTCCGAGTTGGCGAATTTGACGATCGTCGGGTCGGCCGACGTCTGGGTGACGACCGTGGTCGGCGTCAGTGCGACGTTCGAGATGTTTCCGACGGTGTCCAGCGTCACGGCGACGGTCAGCCCCGGTGAGCCGAACAGCGGAAGGACCGCGGTCATCCCACCGGTCTGCGCGATCGGCCCGTTCGTCTGGGCGAATACGCCGGCCGGGAACGCGACGAGGCCGAGCACCAGCGAGGTGATCAGCGTCGCGGCCAGGCGTCTGGTGTGTCGTTGCATCTGAACCTTCTTTCCATCTGGTCTATGCGTTCCGTGCTGGACGGACGCTGAGGTCGAGCCCCTGCCTTGAGGCCGAGCCTCTGCTGTATTGATTGAGTGTCCTCGCCGCGCGAAGGTTTCACGAGCCTATGGCAAACAGTCCCTCCGGGCGCAAGCGTTTCGTACCGTCGGATTGGCGCCGAAGGTCCCGTCCGTCGGGTCGGCGGTCGCCCCTGCCGATCGACTCGGGACGCGTGGATTTCAACCGGCCTGGAGCCCGTTCGGAGCCTCGCGCATGATCCCGACGTGGTTCCCATCCGGATCCGTCACGAACGCCAGCCAGAAGTCGTACTCGGGGGCGCTGTGGGCGATGTGCGGCTTTTGTCGGGGCGTCGCGCCGCGCTCCACGAATTGAGCGAAGGTCGCGCTCACGTCGTCGGCCCAGAAGTAGATGGTGGCGCGCCCGCGGAAGTCGGTCTCCGGCACGGTCGCGAGGTACAGGCGAATGCCCTGCGCATCCATGAACGCGATGCCCGGGAAGCGCATCAGAACGGGCAATCCGAGGACTCCTTCGTAGAACGTGACCGCCCGATCGACGTCGCTCACGGGCACGAGGATCTGGCCGATCGACTTGAGCCCGGTGCCGGGTTCCATCGCCCACTGCCTCCGTTCATGTTCGGTGCTCGGGGCAGCGTGGCAGGGGATCAGCTCGGACGCAACGGTTCAGCGTCGCGTACCGTTCGGGGCATGGACGCCGACGTCGAACGCGCTGCCCTGGAAGCGAGCCTCGCCGGACGCGACTACGAGCTGTTCGCCTGCGATCCGGCCCTGGCGGATACAGCCGCGTTCTGCGCCGCCTACGGTTTCGCACTCGAGGACAGCGCCAACACCATCCTGGTCATCGGCAAGTCCAATCCGGCCGTCTTCGCCGCCTGCGTCGTCCTGGCGACACACCGGCTCGACGTGAATCGCTCCGTCCGGGAGCAGTTGGGCACACGCAAAGCATCGTTCGCGCCAGCCGACGAGACGCGCGCCATCACGGGCCACGAGATCGGTGGGGTCACCGTCTTCGGGCTGCCGGCAGACCTGCGAATCTTCGTCGACGTCGCGGTCATGGGGCGCTCAAGGATCGTACTGGGTGGTGGCAGCCGTTCCTGGAAGGTGATCGCCGCTCCCTCGATTCTCCTTACGCTGCCGAACGTCGCCGTTATCGATGGCCTTGCGAATCCGGCACCGCCGCGAGATCCATCGGCCGAATCGGGGTGACCAGCACACTCGGGACAAACCGATTGCAGCCGCAGGTCGCTTGATGAGCGGCGTCTTCGGGCTCGTGCGCGCGCGTCTTCGAGCTCGCCGGAGTGCCGTGGCCCTGATCGCGACCGCGGTCGGTGGGTGCATCCTGGTGCTTGGCTCGTTGCAGGGCGTCGGCGTCGTGACTGCTGACCAGGCAACACGGCGCGCCCTGGCTGAGCTCCCGGCCCCGGACCGACTCGTCGGCATCGTCCGCGCCGCCGAGGACGCCTCCGACGCCGAGGCCTCAGACGTCCTCGTGAGAGCAGCCATGTCGGGCTTGCTGCCGATGACCGAGCCCATTGTGGCTGCCACGGTATTCCGGCCACCTCGTGATGCCGTTCGCGTCGTCACCCTGGACGACGCATCGCGTTGGGTCTCGGTCATCGATGGCGTGCTGCCGTCTCGCTGTCCGGCCACGGGCGCGTGCGATGTCGTCCGTTTGGGCTCGGCGACGCAGCTCAACGGGACGGGTGAGATCGGAACGACCGCGGTCGTCGGCGACCGATCGTTCCGGATCGTTGGAACCGCGGAGCCCGGACCGGACATGCCGCTCGATCTCGCCGGGACACCAGGGCTGATTCTGCTGGCTGATGGCGTCAACGTCCTTCGGCGGGACCCGGCACTGGCGCTCGTCCCACGATCCGATTCGTGGCTCGCGCCGATTGACCCGAACCGGACCCACGCCTGGATGCTCGGCGATCTGACCGCCCGGGTTGACGCGATCCGTCGTGACCTGCCGGGTGCCGGGCGGACGTTCAAGGTTGACGCCCCGGATCGAACGATCGCGCTCGTCCAGACACGATCGGATGTTGCCGTCGGTCGCCTCGTCTTCATCAGCTCGTTGGTGGTCGGGGTCCTCCTGGCCTTTGCCGTGTTTGCCGCCGCTGTCGAACGACCCGAGGTCGGCCTCGAATATGGCCGGCTGCAACGGAACGGCGCCCGGCGCTCGGACCTCGCCTGGTTCATCGCGCTTGAAGCGGGCATTCCGGCCCTGCTTGGCAGCCTCGTTGGTGCCGCCGCGGCCGCGCTCGCCATCGGATTGATCGCCGCGTCGCAGGGCGATCCGGTCCCGGACGTGATCCGGCTCGCCCTTCTCGACCCTGGATCCGTAGCCGTCACGCTGTCGATTGCGGCGCTCGCGGCGGTCGCGGTGGGGCTCGGTATCCACCCTGGCTCGGGCAGGCTCCTTCAGCCGCGCCTCGTGGCAGCGGCAGCCATCCCTGTCGTGATCGTCCTGGTCTGGGATCGAGCCAGCCGCGGACCGATCGAAGGTGCGGATCTCGCGTCCCAGGCGGCGAGTCCCGGAACGGTCCTGCTGCCCGGCCTCCTCGGCCTCGCCGTGATCCTCGGGAGCCTCGTGATCCTCCCGCCGCTCCTTCGCGGGCTGGCGCGCATGACGCGGCGCGCACCGGTCTGGCTGCGGCTCGCGACGACGTCGATCGCGCGGGATCCGCTTCGGCCGGCGGCGACGCTCACGCTCCTCGCATTCAGCCTTGGCTCGGCCGTCCTCGGCGTCGTCTACGCGGACACGCTGACCCGGGGTGCGGCCGATTCCGCCGCCTTCACGACGGGCCTGGACATCCGGGCGCTGAGCTACTCCCCGAGCGGTCGATTCGCAAGTGAGGTCATCCCCCGGTTGCGCGATGGAGACCTCGGCGCGGATGTCGAGGTGCAGCCCATCACCCGGCTCGAAGGGCAGAGCGCAACCGGCCGAACGTTGCTCGTGACGGGGCTCGATCCGGCCGTCATTCCGGAGTTCCGGCGATGGAGGAGCGACTATGCCTCCGTCGATCCCGCTCGCCTGGCCGCGGCGATCGCCGTTCCCGGACCGTGGAACCTGCCCGGCCAGCCGTTGCCGGCTGGCATTCGCGATTTGTCGATCGATGTCGTGGCCTCGGGCGATCCGATCGCGATCACTGCCATCCTCGATCGGGGCGATGGAACCTATCGATACCTGGATCTCGGGGACCTCCGGACTGGCCCCCAGACATTGCACAAGCCGCTCTTCACGCCCGGAGAACTGGCCGGCATGGGTCCGTCCGATCCGTCGGGCTGGCGCCTCGTCGGCATCCTGGCCGGGAACGGCGGATCGTCCGGAGCGGATGGAGCCGAACCGGGCGCACGGCAGCAGGGAGACCTGACGATCGTGGGGTTCCCGGAGATCGCCGACCCTGCCCAGCCGGTGCACCTGGATGTCTCGGGCGTCCAGACGCGGCAGATGATCCGGGCGGCGGTCCGGACGGACGGGCTGGTTCTGCCGGCCCTCGTTAGTCCCGATCTCGCCGCTGACGTGGGGTCCGCCGGGGAGCTCAGGGTTACGCTCGTCTCCGGGCTCGTGCTGCGGATCCGACCGATGGCCGTGATCGATCGATTTCCGACGGTCCTCGAGCCGAATGTCGGGCTGGTGGTCATCGACCAGGGCCCGCTCCTGCTCGCGATGACGGCTCGGGATCCGGGCAGCGGGACATCGAATCAGGTCCTGCTCGGGCTGCCGACGGACGAGCGGACCGCTCAGGCCGTGACGACGCTGTCGGGCGATGCCTACCCATCGCTCGTCATCAATTCCCGTCCGGCGATCGAGGATGCCAGGGCGAGGGATCCGTTTGCCATCGGTATCGTGTGGGCGCTGATCATCGGTGCGCTTGCCGGGTTGGTCCTGTCGGTCGCCGGGGTGCTGATGGGCGTGGCCGCTGAACTGGGTGACAACCGCGGCGAGTTGCGCGAGATCGAGGAGCTCGGCGCTCCGCCAAGTGCCCTTCGGACGCTCGTCGTGGCGCGAGCCACATTGCTCGCCGTCGTTGGGGTGGTGAGCGGAACCGTCATCGGGATCGGGCTTGGATGGCTGGCCGCGCTGACCATTTCGGTCTCCGCCGAGAGCGGCCCTCCGGTACCGCCGTTGGCCCTGGTTGCCCCGTGGCCCGGAATCTTCGGACTGGTGGCGGGCGTGCTCGTCGTGATCGTGATCGGGGTCGGGGCGCTCGCACGAGCCCGCCTCCGCACCGGCGCCGCGCCGTCGACGGTCTCGTTGCCGGCACGGGGGGACAGACCATGACCTCCCCGCCCCTGACGGGATCGGCCGAGGCGATCGAGGCGCGTGGCCTGATCCGCGTCCATGGGCGCCCAGCGATGGCTGTGGCGGCGCTTCGTGGTGTGGACCTGTCGATCCAAACGGGCGAGCTTGTCGGGATCGTCGGGCCATCCGGGTCCGGCAAGTCCACCCTGCTGGGCATCCTCGGCGGGCGAGATCGGCCGTCGGCCGGGTCCGTGTCTGTGTTCGACGTCGACCTCGGTCATGCCCAGGACGCGATCCTCGACATGCATCGTCGAGAGACGGTCGGGATGATCGAGCAGCACTACTGGCGGTCCCTTTCGCCGCATCTCACCGCCTCGGAGGCGATCGACCAGCCGCTCCGCCTGCGCCGGTGGTCGCTCGAATCGCGCCGCGTCCGGGTCGGCGAGCTGCTCGAGCGCATCGGCCTCGCTGATCGCGCCAACGCGCTCCCATCCGAACTGTCCGGCGGTGAGCAGCAGCGGGTAGCGTTTGCCGCGGCGCTCGCGCCCCGTCCGAGGTTGATCCTCGCCGACGAGCCGACCGGGGAACTCGACGAACGGACGGCCATCGAGCTCCTGGCTGTGCTCCGCCAGCTCGTTCGAGAGGAAGGCGTGACGGCCGTGGTCGTGACCCACGATCGCCTCGTCGAGGACATCGCCGATCGGGTCGTGTATCTCCGGGACGGTCGAGCGATCGCGGTTCGGGTCGGCGGACCGGAGGTCTTGCCGTTGCCAACGATCGACGCGATCGGGTGGTCGGCCCCGCCACTTCCGGCAGCGCCACCGCCCATCCCGGCGGTCGGCCCGGCCAGCCCCCACGATGCCGCGATCGTGCTCGAGGATGTCGCCCGCGTCTACGGTGCCGGTCGCGCGTCGGTCAACGGCCTTCCGCCCCTGACCTTCGGTTTCGCCAGGGGCGGGCTTCACGTCATCACCGGCCCATCAGGGTCCGGCAAGTCGACCCTGCTGCGGCTGATCGTCGGGCTGGACCGGCCCACCGCAGGGCGCATCGTTACGCTGGGCGTCGATCTCGGCACCCTCGATTCAGAGGCTCTCGCCCAGTTCCGGGCGGCGCATGTCGCGGTCTGCCCGCAGGCCCCGCGCCTGATTCCGTTCCTCTCGGTACTCGAGAACGTGGACCTCGCGCTCTCGATCCGGAACCCTCGAATGGGCGATGCCGAACGCCAGGACCGTGCACTCGATGCGCTCGCGAGCGTCGCGATGGCCGGATTCGCCGATGCGTCGCCTGAGGGTCTCTCCGGAGGCGAGCGGGCCCGCGTCGGCATCGCCCGCGCACTCGCGGCCGAGCCGGAACTGATCGTTTTGGACGAACCGACCGCCGCGCTGGATCGTGCGGTTGCCGCCACCATCATCACGCTCCTCGGGGCCCTGGATCGAGCCGGCCGCACGATCGTCGTTGCCACCCACGACCGGGACTTCATCGCAGCCGCCTCGGACCGGCTGGACCTCCGGGATCACCGACCCCCCAGTTGATCAGGTCACGTTGATCACGGTTCGCCAACCAGGTGATCAGGCATGCACGGCCGAGGCGCGTTGGGACTGGCCCTCTTCGGACCTGGCGTGTCGGACCTCGGCCACCCTCGGCCGTACGATGAGAACGGACGCCTCGGCGTGGAGCAGCACATTGCGGGCGACGCTCCCGAAGAGGAATTCGTCCGGCCCGCGCAGATCTCGCGATCCCGTGATGATCAGATCCGCTCCGAACTGCCGGGCCGCTTCGAGGATCTCGTGCGCGGGATCGCCCGTTCGGACCTCAGTGTCGGCCGGAATTCCACTCTCGGAGAGCTCGCGCGCCATGTCGTGCGCATACGCGCGATGTGTCTCGATCATCTCGCGCCGCTGCGCCTCGATGGGCTCGTTTCCGAGGGTGTAAAGGCTCACCGCAAGTTCATAGGCCGGTGAACTCACCGGGGCCACGCTCAGGGCAACCGCGGGCAGGCCATCCAGCAGGCCCCACGAGGCAAGGAGGTTCGCGGTTTCTTCGGCACTTCGGGATCCGTCGGTCGCAACGAGAACCTTGCCAATGCTGTCGCTGCGGGCCACCAGCACGGACTGCTCCGCCTGGCGGGCGACCTCGGCCGAGGTCGATCCGAGGAGCATCGATCGGATCGGCCCGCGCCCGCGCGAGCCGAGGACAATCAGGTCGGGTTGTGTCGCCGCGGCCCGGACCAGGATCACGCTCACGTCGCGGCCCTGGATTGCGTGCTGCTCAACCACCCAGTCCGATCCGACGAACGGCTCGGCCGCCGCCGCCAGTTCCTCTAGCGCCATCGATCGCATCGAGGCTTCGATTCCGGAGATCCATTCGTCGACCATCGCTCCGTCGTAGGCCCACGCGGATGGCATCTCATAGGCGGCGACGAGATCGATGATCGTACCGGCCGGCCACGGGAGCCGGCGCACGAGGTCACGAGCCGCTGTGGAGGATGGCGAACCGTCAATGGCGAGGATCAGGCGCATCGGACACCTCCTACTTTCTGCGCGTGCCACAGCGCGACACGCTCGAGTCGGCTACCGGTCCCGTATCGCTGAAGGGGTCGCGCGACCGGACATCCCGAAGGTCTGCATCAATGGTCGTTCCGAAGGAGCTCCTGCGGACGGGCCAATGTGCCCCAAAAGGGGCAAACCGGACGTGCGACCGAGCGTCTTCCCGGGCGCACGTTGCCCGGACGCCGCGGCACTGACGTCGATCAGCCGGTTCGCAGCAGGAATCGGCCGCTCGCTGGGTCGAGCATGAGCGGCAATTCGACCAGTGGCAGGTCTGTCGGGCCATCCACGACCCGACCGCCATTGGCGGGATCGAACGCTGCGCCGTGGCACGGACAGATGAGGTAGCCCTCGGCCTCGACCCATTCGACGGTGCACCCGGCGTGGGTGCAGATGGCATCGAACGCGGCAAAGCTGCCATCCGGCAGGCGCACGATGACCGCAGGATCGCCCGCTGGGAGCGGTCGCGGCGCGTCGAACGGGATGGTGAAGGCGGCGGATCCGGTCCGCTGGACGTCCGCGATCAGGGCAACCGCGATGCCGGGGATGACCGTCGGCGGCGGCGTGACCTCGGCCGTCGGCTGCGGCGTCGCGGTCGGCGTCGGTGACGGGCTTGGCGTGACCGCCCCGCTCTCCGAGCCCCCCTTCGTTCCGAATGCCCCTCGCAGCGGGACGGCGACCGACGCGACGAGGACCGCCAACGTCCCGAGGACGCCGGCCTCAACGAAGGAACGCCGCGCGATCAGCCGCGCACCGGGGCGCACGCCCGCACCGGGTTCTGGGCGCGCTCTTCGAATCACGAACAGCCCGCCGGATCCGGCGATCGCGAGGGTGACCCAGCCCATGGCGTACGGGAGATCCGGGCCGTAGTAGTAGGGGTGCGTGGCCCACGAGGCGGTCAACCAGAAGAGCAGGGAAAGCAGGGCACCACCGACCGTGGCGAGTCGGAACCCGAAGCCGCTCAGGACCCCGAGCCCGATTCCGATCTCGGCGATGGCGATCAGCCAGCCGATCGCGATCGCCCATGGCTCGGCCATCGCGATCAACCCGCTGAGTGGCGAATGACGAGCAAACGCGGCCAGCTGCACCTGGATGGAGCCTGGTGCGCCGGCCACGAAGAACGATGGCGTGAGCAGCTTGTCGAGCCCGGCGAACAGGAACGTCCCGCCGAGGAAGAACCGCAGCGGAACGAGGGCGACGGCCGGCGAGTCCATCGCACGCCGCCGCCAGTTCTCGAGGAGCGCTCGACCGGTGTCGATCGCGCGCGGCAATGTCACCCCGGGAGTTCGTGTGGCAGCAACGGACGGACCCAGACCGTGAACGTGGTGCCACTCGACGTGAAGGTCGTTCCGGCCGCCGCGGCATCGAGCACCGGCCCGAGCGTTGCTGCGTCGGCACCAAGGACGACTCCGGATCGCAGGCCGGCTACGCCCCGGTCCGGAACGGTTGGCGTGCCGATATCAGCGAGGCTTTCCGTCAGCGGCCACGCGACCGGGGCTGGCGCGCTTGGGTCGGCGGCGGCAGCAGCCGCGAACACGCGGTACCCGAGCGGCTGGTAGACCGTCTCAGCGGGGGCCGTGCCGCCCCAGGCGTCCGTCGTATCAAGGAGCCGGTTCAGGAGATCGAAGGCCGCCGTCTTCCCTGGCCCGCCACCACCACCGCCGGGCAGTCCCGGGCCACCACCGGAAGCAGCGTACCGAGTCGTCGTGACGGACCCGCCCGAGGTCACGGCGAACACGGTGACCCCCGAGTCGGCACTGATTCCGGGATCCTCCGTCGAGGGCTTGTCGAGAGCGGCTGCCTGGATCGCAGCCAGGATCGCGGCTGCTCCGGTGGGACCGAGGTCCCGGATGCTCACACGAGGCAGGAGCGGGTCCGGGTTCGAGGTCGGGGACGCGGCCCGCGTGAGAACCCGGCCATCGCTGTAGACGACGACCGTCGGCAGGGCCGCCAGCTGGGAGCTCGGATTGATGAACCCGCCCTCCGAGGTGACCTGGAGGAGCACGGCGATCGGCTCGGTCGACGGCGGAGCCGTGGTTGGCGTGCTGGTCGGAGCCACGGTCGGGCCTGGGGAACCGGTTGCGGGGGCCGGCGATCCGCCGCCTGCACAAGCCGCGAGGATCAGTGAGAGGAGGGCGCCTGACGCGGCGAGCGTCCGCCATCGGCTCGTACGTGAAATGAACATCGGGCTACTCCATCGCATCCATGGCGGCAGCGCCGCTCAGGCCCGATGACGCGAGGAGGATGGTCCTTGGTTCCGATGTTCCGTATTGAGATTCGTGAACCTGGGCGGATCAGACCGCGAGCTTCTTGTAGCGGATCCGGTGCGGCTGGTCGGCCGCGGTGCCGAGCTCGCGGTGACGGAATTCTTCGTACTCGGTGAAGTTGCCCTCGAAGAAGCGGACCTGGCTGTCGCCCTCGAACGCCAGGACGTGGGTCGCAATCCGGTCGAGGAACCAGCGATCGTGGCTGATCACCACCGCGCAGCCCGGGAACGATTCGAGTCCCGCTTCGAGTGCACGGAGCGTGTCGACATCGAGGTCATTGGTCGGTTCGTCGAGGAGCAGCACGTTGCCGCCGGAACGGAGCAGCTTCGCCAGGTGGACGCGGTTGCGTTCGCCGCCGGACAGCTTGCCGACAACCTTCTGTTGGTCCGTGCCCTTGAAGTTGAAGCTCGAGACATAGGCACGGGCCGGCAGCTCGCGGTTACCGACCTTGATGAACTCGTCGCCGCCCGAGATCTCCTCGTACACGGTCTTCCCGGCATGCAGGTCGTCACGGCTCTGGTCCACATAGCTCAGCTGGACCGTGTCGCCGATGGTGATCGTGCCGCCATCGGGCTTCTCCTGGCCGACGATCATGCGGAACAGCGTCGTCTTGCCAGCCCCGTTCGGCCCGATGATCCCGACGATGCCGGCCTTCGGCAGCGAGAAAGTCAGGTCATCAATGAGGAGCTTGTCGCCGAACCCCTTTCGCAGGTTCTTGACCTCGATGACCGAGTCGCCGAGGCGAGGACCCGGGGAGATCGCGATCTCGAGCTCGCGCGCATTGCCCTTGTCAGCCTGGGCGTCTGCGAGCAACTTCTCGTACGCCCCGAGGCGTGCCTTGCCCTTGGCCTGTCGCGCCTTCGGGGCCAGACGGACCCATTCGAGCTCTCGGGCCAGCGTCCGCTGCCGGGCATCGCTCGCCTTTTCCTCGCCGGCCATGCGGGCCAGCTTCTGTTCGAGCCAGCTTGAATAGTTGCCCTCGAACGGAATGCCCCGCCCGCGATCGAGCTCGAGGATCCACTGCGCGACGTTGTCCAGGAAATACCGATCGTGAGTGATCGCGACGACCGTCCCTGCGTAGTCCTGGAGGTACTGCTCGAGCCAGTAGACCGACTCGGCATCGAGGTGGTTGGTCGGCTCGTCGAGCAGGAGCAGGTCTGGGTGACGAAGCAGGAGTCGGCAGAGCGCCACGCGGCGCTTCTCGCCGCCCGAGATGGTCGTCACGTCGGCGCCGTCGGGCGGACAGCGGAGCGCGTCCATGGCGATGTCGACGTTGCGCTCCAGGTTCCAGGCGTCGGTGGCGTTGATCCGATCCTCGAGCGACGCCTGCTCAGCGCCGATGGCTTCGTAGTCCGCATCGGGTTCGGCCCAGCGGGCCATGACCGCGTTGTACTGGTCGATGAGGGTCTGGACCTCGGCCACGCCATCCATGACGTTGCCCTTGACATCCTTGCTCGGATCGAGCTCCGGCTCCTGGCTGAGATAGCCGACCGAGGATCCCGGGGTCAGGCGTGCCTCACCGACGAAATCGTCGTCCAGGCCGGCCATGATCCGGAGCAGGCTCGATTTCCCCGCCCCGTTGCTGCCGATAACGCCGATCTTGGCGCCCGGGTAGAACGAGATCGAGATGTTCTCCAGCACCGTCC
>JBDTOJ010000162.1:0-3939 GCA_039933295.1 Chloroflexota bacterium | reverse complement strand
TCTACAAGTCCGACAAGGTCACCGTCGTGGCCGTGAACGTCGTGACGAAGCAGCCTCAGACGAAGGTCACCGGGACGCGCCGCGGTCGAACGACCGGGCGGATTTCCGGTTGGCGCAAGGCCATCGTGACCCTGGCTCCCGGCCAGAAGATCCAGTTCTTCGAAGGGGTGTAGGCATGCCACTTCGCAGTTACAAGGCAACCTCACCGGGCATGCGTCAGATGACGCGCTCGACGTTCGAGGAGATCACGACCGACAAGCCCCACAAGCCGCTGCTCGAGCCTCAGATCCGAGGTTCCGGGCGGAACAACGCCGGTCGCCTGACCGTGCGTCACCGTGGCGGTGGCGAGAAGACCCATTACCGACGAATCGACTTCAAGCGGGACAAGTTCGGCGTCCCCGCCCGAATCGCGACGGTCGAATACGACCCGAACCGCTCCGCGCGGATCGGCCTGCTCCACTACCGCGACGGCGAGAAGCGCTACATGCTCCTGCCGCACGGCATGAAGGTGGGCGACGTGGTCCTCTCGGGGCCCGCGGCCGAGGCGCGCGTCGGTAACGCGCTGCCGATCGCCAAGATCCCGCTCGGCACCACGATCCACAACATCGAGCTCGTGCCCGGCAAGGGCGGCCAGATCGTCAGGTCGGCCGGCGTGTCGGCTCAGCTCCTCGCCAAGGAAGGGGACATGGCGCAGGTGCGCCTGCCCTCGGGTGAGGTTCGCCGGGTCAGCATTCGGTGCATGGCCACGGTCGGCCAGGTCGGCAACATCGAGCACGAGAACCAGAACATCGGCAAGGCTGGCCGCGCCCGCCACATGGGCCAGCGCCCCGAAGTCCGCGGTGTGGTCATGAACCCGCGCGACCACCCCCACGGCGGTGGCGAGGGCAAGTCCCCGACGGGGATGCCGCCCAAGACACCGTGGGGCAAGCCCGCCATGGGCTACCGCACCCGGCGGTCCAAGACGACTGGACGTCTCATCGTCCGGTCACGGCACCGCAAGTAGCGGGGAGGTAGGAGTCGATGTCCCGTTCGATCAAGAAGGGCCCCTTCGTCGAGGCCCGCCTCCTCGGCCGAGTCGAGGAGATGAACAAGCGCAACGAGAAGAAGGTCGTCAAGACCTGGTCCCGTGCGTCCGTCATCTTCCCGACGTTCATCGGTCACACGGTCGCTGTCTACAACGGCCGCAAGCACGTCCCGGTCTACGTGACCGAGAACATGGTTGGCCACCGTTTCGGTGAGTTTGCCCCCACCCGCACGTATCGCGGGCATGGCAAGCACACCGATCGGTCGGCGAGCCCGAAGTAGGGAGCGGCCCACCGTGCGTGTTTCCGCCACTGCCAAGTACCTCCGAGGTTCCACCCGGAAGGCCCGCCTGGTCACCCAGGCCATCAAGGGTCGTCCCGTGGAGGAGGCTGCCGCCGCGCTGCGCTTCATGCCGCAGCACGCCGCCAAGGACATCGCCCGCGTGCTCAAGAGCGCGACGGCGAACGCCGAGAACAACCTCAACATGGCCGCTGACGAGCTGTTCGTCCTCGATGCGCGAGCAGACGAGGGACCAGCCATCAAGCGCTGGCGGCCGCGAGCCCAGGGTCGGGCATTCCCGATCCACAAGCCACAGACGCACATCACCGTGACCGTCGGAACTCGGGAGGCCTGACAGATGGGACATAAGGTCCACCCATATGGCTTCCGCCTCGGGGTGACACGCACGTGGACCGCGAAGTGGTTCCACGACAAGGAATACACGACCCTCCTCCAGGAGGACATCACGATCCGCAAGCTCGTCAGCGCGCGGCTCGCGAACGCGAGCGTCAGCGGCCTCGAGATCGAGCGGAACTTCGGCCAGGTCACGGTGACCGTGCACACCGCCAAGCCCGGCATCGTGATCGGCAAGGGCGGGCAGAACGTCGAAATCCTGCGCCAGCAGATCGGCGCACTGACGAAGCGCAAGGTCAAGCTGGAGATCAAGGAGATCCGCCAGCCGGAGCTGGACGCCTACCTCGTCGCGATGAACATCAGCCAGCAGCTGAGCCGCCGGATTGCCTTCAAGAAGGCGATCAAGCAGTCGATCCAGCGATCGATGAAGGCCGGTGCCAAGGGCGTCAAGATCATGGTCTCGGGTCGCCTCGGCGGCGCGGAGATGGGTCGACGCGAATGGGACAAGGAAGGCCGCATCCCGCTCGGGACGCTGCGCGCCGACATCAGCTACGGCCAGGTGCACGCGCACACGACCTACGGCCGCATCGGGGTCAAGGTCTGGATCTACCGTGGCGACTTTGCCCCGGAGCGCCAGGCCGTCACGCCGCCGGTCACCGTCGGGCAGGGGGTCTAGCCGATGCTGCTCCCCAAGCGCGTCAAGCATCGCAAGGTGATGCGTGGCCGCATGTCCGGACAGGCCAAGGGCGGCCACTACGTCGCCTTCGGTGAGTTCGGGCTGGCGACGCTGGAACCCGCGTGGATAACGAGCCGCCAGATCGAGGCCGCGCGACGAGCGATGACCCGGTCGGTCAAGCGTGGCGGCAAGATCTGGATCCGGGTCTTTCCGGACAAGCCCGTCACCAAGAAGCCGGCGGAAACCCGCATGGGCTCCGGCAAGGGCGCGCCCGACCACTGGGTCGCGGTCGTCAAGCCCGGCCGGATCCTGTTCGAGATGGCCGGCGTCGGTCGCGAAGAGGCGACCGAGGCCATGCGCCTGGCGAGCCACAAGCTCCCGGTCCAGACGCGAATCGTGATCAAGGAGGCCGCTGTGACGGAGGGAACCGATGACTGACATCGGCAAGGTCCGCGAGCTGTCCGATACCGAACTCGAGCAGGCCCTCCGGGACGCCAAGCAGGATCTGTGGAGCGCCCGGTTCGCCCTGTCCACCCGTCAGCTCAATGACACGAGCACCATCCCGCAGACCCGACGCCGGATCGCCCGGATCCTGACGGTCCAGCGCGAGCGACTCACCCCGCAGGCGGCATCTGCCGTCCGCAAGTCGGCGTAAGGAATTCCACGATGAATGCACCCACACTGCCCGAGACGGGCCAGCGCAAGACGAAGACCGGTCGCGTCGTCAGCGACAAGATGGACAAGACGATCGTCGTGTCCGTCGAGCGGCTGACCAAGCATCGGCTGTACAAGCGCGTCATCCGGCTGTCGACGAAGTTCAAGGCCCATGACGAGACCAATGACGCCCGCGTCGGGGACACTGTCCTCATCGAGGAGTCCCGGCCCCTGTCGGCGACCAAGCGATGGCGTCTCATTCGTGTCGTCCAGCGCGCCGGCGACCACGGTTCCGTCGCCGATATGGTCGGCGAAGAGGCTGCGGTCAACGAGGCCATCCACGGCGCCGCGCATCCCGGGCGCGATCGAGCCCACGCCGAAGCGGCTGCGAGCGAAGCCGCCGACGCGGCGGCCGGCAACGTCGCTGACGCGGTCGAACCGACCGAGGAGGGCGCGTGATCCAGCCCGAATCCCGCCTG
This sequence comes from Chloroflexota bacterium, assembly GCA_039933295.1. Classification (GTDB taxonomy): domain Bacteria; phylum Chloroflexota; class Limnocylindria; order Limnocylindrales; family CSP1-4; genus UBA5189. The sequence continues at coordinate 474 of JBDTOJ010000162.1, read as the reverse complement.
AAAGTTGCCGACAACACGGGTGCCCGAACCATTCAGTGCATCCGGGTGATGGGTCGTTCCCTGAAGACGACCGCCGGCGTTGGTGACGTGATCATCGCGAGCGTCAAGCAGGCCATCCCGAACGCCGCCGTCAAGAAGGGCGACGTGGTTCGCGCCGTCATCGTCCGGACGGCCAAGGAATACGGCCGACCCGATGGCAGCTATATCCGGTTCGATGAGAATGCCGCCGTGCTGATCAACAACCAGGGCAATCCCCGTGGGACCCGCATCTTCGGGCCGGTCGCGCGCGAACTTCGCGATCGCAACTACATGAAGATCGTGTCACTCGCCCCGGAGGTGCTGTGATGGTCCGCGAATACGTTCACGGCCACCCGACCCGGGTGCCCGAGATCCGCCGAGGCGACACCGTCGTCGTCCTTGCCGGCAAGGACGCCGGGAAACGCGGCAAGGTCGAGGAAGTCATCCGCCGGACCG
>JBDTOJ010000161.1:0-7478 GCA_039933295.1 Chloroflexota bacterium | reverse complement strand
CCCGCGAGCCTCAGCGATCGGTGCGAAACCGGCGAGGACCGTGTGCAGGAACCAGGCGAGCCAGACGCTCTCGCCTCGGCCGGCACGGCCGACGCGGTTCATCCCGTCGTTCCAGTCGCCGGACCCCATGAGCGGCAATCCGTGGACGCCGACCTCGAGGCTCCGATCGATTGCCGCGGAACAGTGATCGAACAGGGACGCCGCCTCGCGTGCGTGGCCCGGCTGGAAGTAGGCGTCGGTCTGGTCCGGTTGGAGTGCTGGCCCCGTCAGGTACGGGACGACCTCATCGAGCACCGCCGCGTCGCCAGTGACCGCGAGATAACGATCGACGGCATACGGGAGCCACAGCCGATCGTCCGAGATCCGCGTTCGCACGCCCGCACCTGACGGCGGATGCCACCAGTGCTGGACGTCGCCCTCGGCGAATTGATGCGCGGCGGCCCGCAGCAGGTGCTCCCTTGCGACGTCGCGTCTGGCGGTCACGAGGGCGACGATGTCCTGGAGCTGGTCGCGAAACCCAAAGGCCCCGCTCGCCTGGTAGAACGCCGTCCTCGCCCATACGCGGCAGGCCAGGGTCTGGTAAATGAGCCACCGGTTGAGCATGATGTCCATCGAGCGGTCGGGCGTCCGGACCTGGAGCGCACCCTGGATGTCATCCCACTGGCTGATCACCTGTCGCAGCGTTGCGTCGTGGTCTGCGGCCCGCCCTCGCCGGATGAGGTCGACGGCCGCCGCGGCGTCCTCCGCCTGCCCGAGGAGCACCACGACCTGGGTGCGCGTCCCCGCGGCGAGCTCGAAGGTCGTCTGCAGAGCGGCGCATGGATCCAGGCCGGCGCCCACGGTGCCTCGCAGTCGGCGTCCTCGGTTCAGGCCCGCGGGCTGGCCCGGAGCGCCATTGCGGCCAAGGAATTCGGTCCGATCGGCGGTCCACGCCATCTGCCGCCCGCCGAGATCGAGGAAGGCAATCCGGCTCCCGAATTCGACGTTTCCCGGATTGCGCACGAGGATCGCCTGCGTGTCGGGCTCCAGTGACGGGACGATCCACGGAGCGCTGGCGCTGCGCGACTTGCCGAGCGCCCACTCGGCGTAGGCAGTCACCGACAGGCGCCTGGAGCGCCCGGATCGGTTCTCGACGGTCAGCACCGAAACCTTCAAGGGGTCGACGAGCGGAACGAACTGGACCAGGTCGAGCGAGATGCCGTCATGCAGGTGCTCGAACCGGCTGTAGCCGGCGCCGTGGCGGGCGATGTACGTCGATTCCTCGAGGCGGATCGGCTGAGCGGTCGGACTCCACAGCTCACCGGTGTCGTCGTCGCGGACGTAGATCGCCTCGCTGACCGGATCGCTGACGGGGTCGTTGGACCAGGGCGTGAGCTGGTTCTCCTGGCTGTTCCCGAACCACGTATAGCCCGACCCGGACTCGGACACCAGAAAGCCGAACGAGGGGTTGGCGACCACGTTCACCCAGGGCGCTGGTGTCGTCTGGCCGGGCCCGAGGATGGTGACGTACTCGCGTCCCTCTTCTGCAAAGCCACCGAGTCCGTTGAAGTACTCGAGCTCCGGACGCGCGACGGCGACCTCGTGGGCGAGCCGTCTCGTCGTGGTCGGCTCGGTTGGCGGCTCGATCCGGTCCGGACGCTCCAAGCGGATGACCTGGTCGGCGAGACTCCCGCCGCGGCTCAGAAGGACGACGCGCGCGGCGGTTTGGAGCAGCGTTCGGTCCTCGGTCGAGAGATGGTCGCCGTGCAACACGTACGCGCCGCCGTGGGCCGGGTGTCCATCGTGCACGAGGACGGATTGGCTCGTGCGCACGAGCGTCTCGAGCGCGTCGTGAAGGTTCTCGGCGTAGGTAGCCCCGTGCTCGTTGAGGATCACGATGTCGACGTCAAGGAGCTTCAAGCGCCAGTACTCGTGGGCGCGGAGGAGCTGCCGAACGATGTCGAGGTCCTCGATCTCGTCGATCCGCACGAGCACGATCGGCAGGTCACCCGAGATCCCATGGGCCCACAGGCCGGGCGCGCCCCGGTCGTTGCTCGCCAGCAATGTCGGCGACGGGCGGAGCGACGGGTCCGAGTAGAGGATCCGGTTGGCCAGGCGCTGGAAGAGGTGGGCCTCGTCGCTCTCGATTCCCAGGTGGTGAAGCTGGACCTGGGCCTGCGTCCAGGCGAGCGTCGCCGCTCGCTCGAACGTCGCGGACTCGCGGTACTTGTCGGCCAGCTCCAGGACCTCCTCGCGTGATTCGGCGACGACCGTGGAGAAGATCGCGTGCGCGGTCGTCCCAGGCGCAAGCCTGATCCGGCAACGAAGGCTGAAGATCGGATCCAGCACGGAACCGACCGTGTCCGAGAGCGGACGCCCATCGATGACCGAGACGGGAGACCGGGCTGAGCGGCCCCGGCCGAGGAAGCGGGCGCGATCCGTTTCGTACTGGATCATCCCGCCGGCCTGTTCTTCGACCGCGACAACGTGTGCTGCCCAGATCGGCCGTTCATCGCTGGACCTCAGCCGGCGGGTTGCCAGCAGGGCACCGATGTCGGGCACGAACTCGGTCTGGACGAACAGGTTCTCGAAGCTCGGATGGGCGACGTCGGCCGCCTGGGGGCCGAGAACGATCTCCGCGTAGGACGTCAGCTCGATCTCGCGAACTCGTGAGCCGAGGTTCGTCAGCGACACGCGCCGGATCTCCGCGTCGTGTTCCGCCGACACGACGATCGTCAGGCCCGTTTGGATCGAACCGTCGCGCCGCGAGAACTCGACGTGATCCTCCGCGTAGTTGACCTCGTAGCTGTCGGCCTCGACGCCGCTGGGCTGGTGACCAGCCGACCACACCGCGCCGCTGCGCATATCGCGCAGGAACAGATAGCTGCCCCACGAGTCGCGCGTCACGTCCTCGCGCCAGCGCGTCACCGCCACGTCGCGCCAGCGGCTGTAGCCGGATCCCGCGGCCGTCACCATGACCGCGTAGCGCCCGTTCGACAGCAGATGCGTTCTCGGGATCGCGTCGTGCGGCGACGTGAACCGGCGCAGCACCGGCGGGACGAGATCGCGGACGTCCGCGGCGCTCTTCACCTCTTCCGCGCGAGGCCGCGCCACGAGCACGTCGCGAGGCATCCGCTCCTGGAGCAGCAGCTCGGTCGCCTCCACGATCGGGTCGGCATGGAAGCGCTCGACCATCACGTTGTCGTTCAGGACGTTGCCGAGGGCCACGAGCGCCATCCCCTGGTGATGCGCCATGTAGCTTTTCACGATCGCCACAGACTCCCCGACGGGTACCCGCCGCGCCGTGTAGTCGAGCGCCTCCCGAAAGCCGTACGTTCCGCCTGCTCCGGCCTTGGTCAGCCGTGCGAAGTTCCGAGCTGCCGCCTCGGGCTGGATCATGGCGCCGAGGGCGGTGGCATACGGGGCCACGACGACGTCTTCGCTCAGTCCCCGCTTCAGGCCGAGACCGGGGACGCCGAAGCTCGAGTATTGGTAGGTCTGCTCCAGGTCCCGCGCGTTGAACGCCGATTCGGAGATGCCCCAGGGCACCCCCCGCTCGGCGGCATAGCTGATCTGGCGGGCCACGATCAGCCGGTACGTATGGTCGAGCAGGCTGCCGGCGGGTGCACGCATCACGAGCGCCGGCATCAGGTACTCGAACATCGACCCGGACCACGAGATGAGGGCGGAGCCACGACCCACCGGCGTCAGTGCCCGCCCGAGCCGGAACCAGTGCTTTGGGGCGACATCCCCCTTCGCGATCGCGAGGAAGCTCGCAAGGCGGGCTTCCGAGGCGAGGAGGTCATAGAAGCTCGGGTCCAGGGTTCCGTCCCGGACACGAAAGCCGATCGAAAAGAGCTTGCGGGTCGGATCGAACAGGAAACTGAAGTCCGTCTCGCGGACGAGTTGCTGGGCCAGGTCGGCGATCGCGTGGAGCCGTCGGATGAGGATGGCCGCAGCTGCAGGCCCGGGACCGGCGTCGTCGCCCGGCGGGTCGGACAGCTCGGCAATCGTCGGCATGCCAGTCGGCTGCTCGTGGATCGGGAGCAGGACGATGTCCCGGAGATGGCTGCTCGCAGCGAGCCGGGCGGCCTCGGCCCAGGTCACGAGGTCGCCGTCAGCGCGATCCCCGCGCTCGGCAGTGAGCGCGGCGGCAACGTCCGACATCGTCCCGATGCGCACCGAGATTTCGCGAAGGTGGGCGACCCAAGCCGTTGGCGCCGCCGGTACGGCCATGGCAGCTGGCATCTCGAGGGCCTCGTGGAGGTGTCGCCGCGTGAGCGTCTGGCTTCGCCGATCATCGCCGATCGCGCCCGCGGCCTCGCGGGTCAGCGCCATGGCATCACCGATCCCGCCGAGCGCGGCCGCCACCGGCAGCGGTTGGTCGATCATCTGGCGGCAGGCGTTGGAGAGGGTGAGCAGGTGGCCGGCGAGATTGCCGCTGTCGACCGAGGAGATGTAGGCAGGTTCGAGCCGATGCAAGTCTCGGGTGTCGTACCAGTTATAGAGGTGCCCGCGAAAACGCTCGAGGCTTGCGATGGTCGCGAGCGTCGCCTCGAGGCGATCCACCATCTCGTACGTTCCGATCCACCCGAGGTCTCGGGCGGTGACGGTCGCCAGCAGGTACAGCCCGATGTTCGTCGGCGACGTGCGATGGGCCACGACGGGCACGGGATCGTCCTGGAAGTTGTCGGGCGGCAACGCGTGATCCTCCGGGCCAACGAACGCCTCGAAGAACCGCCAAGCGCGTCGCGCCGTCAGGCGGAGCACGCCGACATCGGCCGCGGAGAGCTGCTGCGCGGCGGATTCCGGGGGTGGCACGCTGGCCCACCGAGCAACCACGGGCGAGAGCAGCCACATGATCACGAACGGCGCGGCGACGTAGCCCGCACCAGGCTTCGTCACGATGACGAGGACTGCGGCCGCGGCAGCAATCGCGACGCCACCCGCCATCTGGCCGTAGAAGCCCGCGACACCCAGGCTCTGGCTGGCCTTGGACTCCGCGGCCGTCGTCCATTCGAGAAGGTTTTGCCGACTGGCATACAGCCGGATCAGCGTCCGCACGATCGCGTCGACCATCAACCACGCCTGGTCCGTGAGGAGCGTGAGGCTGAGACCGACGTGAGCAGTGGCCATTGCGACATCGGCACCCACGGCCCGGAGGTGGCTGCGCTTTGAGATGCCCTGCCGTTGCGGCGCCAGTCCCGCGAACACCGGCAGCGCCTGGGGAACGATGAAGGCGGCCAGGATGAACGCGGTCCAAAGTCCTGCCGAGATCCCGGGTAGCGTCCACGCAGCGACCAATGTCGCGAGCGACAGCGGCGCGGACAGGGTCCGGCGCAGATTGTCGACCATCTTCCAGCGGGCGATCGCCGGCATCGAGCCGGGGCGCCGCCTGCCGAGGGCGTCACGGGCCCGGCCCAGGATCCATGGCAAGAGTTGCCAGTCGCCGCGTGCCCAACGATGCTGGCGGGCCGCGGAGACCAGGTAGTTGGGTGGGAATTCGTCGAAAAGCTCGATATCGGTGACGAGACCCGCTCGCGCGAAGACACCCTCGAACAGATCATGGCTGAGCAGCGAGTTCTCGGGGATCCGATCTGCCATCGCCGCGTCGAATGCGGCCAGGTCGTAGATCCCCTTGCCGGTGAAGCTCCCTTCCCGGAAGAGGTCCTGATAAACGTCGGAGACGGCAGACGCGTACGGGTCGATCCCGGCCGAACCCGAAAAGATCCGCTGGAAGAGCGATGCCTCGTGCTCGGCGGGAAGCATCGGGGTGATCCGTGGCTGGAGCACGCCGTAGCCCTCGGTTACTCGGCCCGCGTGCACGTCGAACGTCGGCTGGTTGAGTGGATGGGCGATCGTCCCAACGAGGCGCCCGACGGCGCCTCGCGGCAGTCGCGTATCCGCGTCGAGCGTGATGACATACCGCACATCCGGGGGTGGAGTGGACGCCGGCCGGTTCGGTGTGAGGATCCCGGTCGTCGTCGAGCCGCGAAGGAGCGCGTTCAGCTCGTGCAGCTTGCCGCGCTTGCGTTCCCACCCGATCCAGCGGCCTTCGGCCTCGTTCCAGCTCCGCCTCCGGTGGAAGAGCAGGAACCGGGCGCCCCCCCCTGGAGCGTCGCCGTGGCGCTGGTTGAGCCGGTCGACGGCGGCAGCCGCCGTCGCGAGGAGTTCCTCATCACCGGGGACTTCCTCGGTTGACGCATCGAGCCAGTCCGACAGCAGGGCAAATCGAACATCGCCCTCGGGATTAGCGAGGTAATGCACTTCCAGGCCACCGACCTGGATCTCAACCTCCGACGCGGTGGTCAGGATCGTCGGCACGACGACGAGCGTCCGCAACCCGGACGGGACGCCAGCATCCAGGTCGAGCCGGGGCAGTGGTCGCGGGCCAAGCACGTTCGTGACGAACCAATTGACGAGGGCGATCGCCAGGTCCGAGGCCGGAATGACGGCGATGATCGCGACGAGGACGATCCAGCGGCCCGCGGCGCCGCCTTGCCCGGAAAGCAGCAGGGGCACCCCGAGCAGGACCGCCGTGATCAAGGTGATCGTCCCGAGGTACCCGGCGGTTGCCGACCCGACGTAGGCCCGTCGCAGGCGGACAGTCAACGGCACCCGAACGTGGAGGGCATGCTCGAATGACGGGCGGCCGTCCGAAACCAGGTAGTACCCAGGGTCTCGACGTCGCGCCGATTCCGCGCCCTCGGCATCGTGAGCTGAGGGTGCGGCGACCGCCATCGCGGCGGCCCGTCGGGCCACCTCGACCTCGCGCAGACCCGAGCGTCGGGCGAGCTCTTCGACGGCGTCGCGGTAGCGATCCCGGGTCGCGAAGTCCATGTCCCCGAACGAGCTCTGTGCCCGGAGCACGTCGTCAACATGGCTGACGCTCTCGACAAACTCGGCCCAATCGAACCACGAGAAGAGGCGCATGCTCGTGATCACGTTGCGGACCGTCACGTTCATCGTTGCCTGGCGCTGGTGTTCGAGACGGACTACCTCCTCGGCAGTCGTTCCCTGGGCAGCGAGGAACTCCTCCAGCCCTCGAAGCCCCGGGGTGACTGCGGGGTCCTGATCGCGCAGGCGCTGGAAGAGCTGAACCCGGGCCGCCGTCGACAGTGACGTACTCGAGAGCCGACGTAATGACGCCGACGCGGCCGCCGGGTCGTCCCCGCGGACGCCGAGCAGGCCATCGGCGATGTCGTCCGCCTGCTCCCGCGCCGACCGGCGCTCGACGATCTGCTCCGCAAGGCGGCGGAGATTGTCCACGAGGAGGATCCGGAGGCTGATCGCGATCGCCCACAGCTCCCCGATGGTCAGCGGCTCGACCTCCTGGTAGGCGCGCACCATCCGTCGCAGGCTCTCCGGGTCGAAGCGGCTATCCGTGTGGGCGATGTATGCCCAGGCAAGCCCGAGGACTCGCGGGTAGCCCGCGAGATGACCCGCGGCCAGCTTGGGAAGTTCGCGGTAGTAGTCCGGGGGCAGGTCGTCGCGGATCT
>JBDTOJ010000160.1:0-2717 GCA_039933295.1 Chloroflexota bacterium | reverse complement strand
CCACCGAGGCCGCGCGGGTGTGCGACAGCGGAATCACCCCGGCGCTGTTGAAGAGGCGGTACGGGAACCGGGCCGGATGCATCGGCGGGCGCAAGCCGAGCACGCTGGCCCAGAAGGCGGTGATCGCCCCCGCCAAGCTCGGGGCCGCCGGAACCGCCACCGTCATGGCGACGGCATCCGGCGGCGACTACGGCAAGGGCGAGAAGCTGACGCTGACTGTGGTCCGCGACGGCACCGGGACCTGGCGCGTCGACACGGTCAAGAAGAGCTAGGCCCCTACCAGTCCCAGGGCGACTTGCCCGCGAGGGTGTCCTGCTCCAGGTACTCGTTGAACGCTGCGAGCTCCTCGGGGTCCATCGAGTACTCGTGCGACGCCTCGGGGTAGGCGCCTGAGCGCACCTCGGCGACGTAGTCGGTGACCCCGGCCACCATTGCCTCGTGGATCGCGGCGTAGCGCTTCACGAACCGCGCCACGTGACCGGTGTTGATCCCGAGCAGGTCGTGGAACACCAAGACCTGTCCATCGGTGTTGCCGCCGGCGCCGATCCCGATCACCGGTATCCCCATGCGCGGCATGATCGCGTCGCAGACCGCTGAGGGAACTGCTTCGAACACGATCGAGAAGCAGCCCACGGCCTCGAGGGCGAAGGCGTCCTCGGCGATCTGGCCGGCCCGCTCGCCGGTCTTGCCCTGCGCCTTGTAGCCGCCGAGCGCGGTTGCCGTCTGCGGCGTCAGGCCCACGTGGCCCATCACCGGGATGCCGGCGCGGACGATGGCGCGGGCGCGATCGACGGAGGCTCCGCCGCGCTCGAGCTTGACCGCGTCGCAGCCGGCCTCCTTGATGAACCGCTGGGCGTTGGAGATGGCCTGCTCGTTGGACGATTCGTAGGACCCGAACGGCATGTCGCCGACCAACAGTGGCGTCTGCAGGCCACGCCGTACGGCGGCGGCGAGCATCAGCATCTCCTCCATTCCCACCGGAACCGTGGAGTCGTGCCCGAGCACCGTCATCGCGCCGGAGTCGCCGACGAGGACCATGTCGACGCCGGCCTCCTCGGCCACCTGGGCGGAGGGGAAGTCGTAGGCGGTGACCATGGCGATCGGCGCGCCCTGCTCCTTCATCTCGGCGAGGCGTGGAAGCGACATCGGCTGCTTAAGCTCAGAAGGTGTTGAGGAAACCCTCGGTGCGCTGCTCATACGAGCCTCCTCGGCGTCGAGCGGTGAATCCTGGACGTCGGCATCTGCCTATGCATGGTTCGATCGGTCCTCTCTCGCAGCCCCTGCGGTCCCGCTTGGGGCTTCGGGTTCGATGATCACGTTGTCGATCAGACGTGCACCACCGACGTGCGCGGCAAGCGCGAGAAGGACGGGACGGCCGTTGAAGGTCTCGATGGGAGCGAGCCGCTCGGCGTCGCGCGCCTCGACGTACTCGGGCTCGATCCCGGCGTCGGCGAGCACCTGGTGGGCCGCGGCGATGGCATCGGCGGTCGCGGCGCCGGGTCGCGCGTTACCGGCGGCGGCCTGGAGCGCCTTGTTCAAGGCGGGGGCCCGCTCGCGGTCGGCGGGCTTGAGGTAGGCATTGCGGGAGGAGAGGGCGAGGCCGTCGGACTCCCGGATCGTCGGACAGACCTCGATCCGTGTCGGGAAGTCCAGGTCAGATGCCATCCGGCGGATGACGATCGCCTGTTGCGCATCCTTCTGGCCGAAGTAGGCGACGTCGGGGCCGACGGTGTTGAGGAGCTTGGCGACGACTGTGGTCACGCCACTGAAGTGCTCGGGGCCACGGGATTCGGGTTCGCCGCAGAGGATCTCGGTCAGCCCATCGACCTCGACCGTCGTCGCGAACCCCGCCGGGTACATCTCCTCGACTGCCGGCGCGTAGATCAGGTCGGCTCCCCCCTCAGCAGCCATGTGCTCGTCGCGCTCGCGGTCACGGGGGTAGCTCTCCAGATCCTCGCCCGGCGCGAATTGAGTCGGGTTGACGAACAGGCTCATCACGACGACGTCGCAGTCGGCCCGCGCCCGCTCGATCAGCGAGATGTGACCGGCGTGGAGGAAGCCCATCGTCGGGACGAGCCCGATCGTTCGGCCCTCATGGCGCGGCGCGGCCAGCGCCTCACGCAGCGCAGCCTTCGTCTCGAGAACCTTCATGCCTCTGCCCCTACCCGCGCGAGCGCCTGCGTACGTGCGGCGAGCGCCCGATAGAGCTCCTCGAGCTCAGGCGAGGTCGCCACGATCGCCTCGAGGTGCCCCTCAACCGTCGCCGTGTCACCACGCGCGATCGGCCCGGTCAGCGCAGCGCCGCCGGACTCTGCCCAGTTGGCCGCGGTGCGGAGGACGAGCGGCGCGAGGAGCTCACGGCCGTCCTCGATCCCCGCATCCCGCAGGAGGCCGGCAGCGCTCTCCTCCAGTGCAATCAGGAAGTTGGATGCCATCGAAGCCGCGGCGTGGTAGGCGGCCCGGGCATCCGGCGGGAGTTCGAACGGGCGCATTCCGAGAGTCTCGGCCAGAACGCGCGCGAGCTCGGTCGCAGCGATCGAGGAGCCCTCGATCGCCGCCGCGGCGCCGAGCAGGTCGGCGTCGCCGTCGGGGATCGTCTGCAGCGGGTGGAGCGAGAACGCCTGCGCGCCGGATCCGGTTGCGGCCGCGAGCGATTCGAGCCCGGTGGGGCCGCTCGTGTGTCCGATCGACCGCAGGGTTGGAGCGGCGACGGCGAC
>JBDTOJ010000159.1:0-3374 GCA_039933295.1 Chloroflexota bacterium | reverse complement strand
CGGATCGAGCTCACCACCAGGTGCAGGCCTTCGGTCAGGTGCCCGGGCGGTGGCGGTGACACCGGCCACGCCTGGATCACGATCGTCGGCGCGATGCCCGAACTGGGTGGCAGCAGCCCGCGTCCCGTGAACGATCCTCGGGTGACGGTGACGCGGATGGACGCGTCGTCCTCGGGTCCGGCCAGGCCCTCGATCTCCAGGAGGGCGGTGATCCCGCGCGAAATCTGGGTCCCGGTCCCCACGGGCAGCTTGATGTCGAGGCCCGTGGCCGATCCCTGGAGCCGGATCAGGTGCTCGCGAAGTTCCGTTACCCGCCCACCACGCGCTCGGAGCGTCTCGAAAATGCCATCACCGAGCTGAAAACCGCGATCGAACGCCGAGATATGCGCGCCCTCGGCCGCCATGATCCTGCCGTCGAGCCAGATGTGCCCGGGGGCATCGGCGGGCGCCGGGCTGGCGGGATGGGCTTCCTGGCTGACGTCGGTCATTTGGCCACCTCTCGGCCGCCGATTGCGGTCAACGGGCCTCGGGCCTTGTCCACGGTTTCATCCCACTCCGCAGCCGGGTCGCTCTGATACGTGATGCCACCGCCGACGTGAAGGGTCAGTCGGGCGCCGTCGGCCACGAATGTGCGAATGAGGATGCTCGTCTGCATCGCGCCGTCGGCACCGATCCAGCCGGCCGCGCCGGTGTACGGCCCGCGGCGGACGGGTTCCATGCTCTCGAGGAGCTCCATGGCGCGGATCTTCGGGGCGCCGGTGATGCTGCCGCCGGGGAACGACGCCGCGAGCAGGTGGAAGGCGTCCATCCCGGGCACAAGTCGGCCCGTGACCGTCGAAACGAGATGCTGGACAGTGGCCGTTCGCTCGAGTCGGCACAGGCGCGGGACCCGGACCGAGCCGGGCAGGCAGACGCGACCAAGATCGTTGCGCACGACGTCCACGATCATCACGTTTTCGGCTCGGTCCTTGGCGGACAACAGAAGTTCGCGGGCCAGCGCCCGGTCCTGCGTCCGATCGCGGCCGCGTGGGCGCGTGCCCTTGATGGGATCCGTGGCCACGTGCCCATCGTGGGTCACCGAAAGGAACGGCTCCGGCGATGCCGACAGGATCGCGCGCGGCCCGCCGGTCACCGGGCTCGATCCGAGGTCGAGGTAGGCGGCAAAGAGCGCCGGGTCGCCGGTTCGAAGGCGCCGGAACAGCGGCCAAGGATCCGCCCGGAATGGCACTTCGAGTCGGCGGGTCAGGTTCGCCTGATAGATCTCGCCACGCGCGATAGCCGCCCGCACATCCTGAACCCCAGCCTCGTAGGCGGCGCGGTCGAGCCCGGACCGGAACTCGAACCCTTGTGGCGGATCGGTGCGCAAGACGCCACCGGCTGGGCGCCTGGCGGCGGGGCCAACGAGCCGCTCGCGCACATCGGCGAGCCGGCGATCCAGCTTCCCGACCCGTTCGTCGAGCGCGCGTCCGGCCAGCCAGGCACGTCCGGTGCGCCGATCCCAGGCCACGGTCCAGTCGTGGAGGGCGAGGCGCAGCAGCGGCAACTCCTGGTCTGCCGCTGCGGTGGCGGGCAGGGATTCGAGGCGACGCCCGAGGTCGTAGGACAGGTAGCCGACGAAGCCGCCGGCAAAGCGAGGGGCTTCCGGATCGTCGAACGGTGCCCCGGCCAGACGCCCCAGGACTTGCCGCGCGGTCGCGAAGATATCGGTGCCGTCCGCCGGTCGCTCCAGAACCGTGACCGGATCGGCAGTCAGGTATGTCCATCGCGCATTCCGTCCTGGCCTTGCGCTCTCGAGCAGAGCGAGGCCTGGGAGGTCCCGGAGGCGCTCCGCGGCATCAATCGGCGCCACGGCATCCAGCTTGGGGATGCGCGTGGCGACCACGCCGGGAACGGCTGCCGTGAGGCGATCGAGGGTCACGTCACGATGATAGTCGGGCGGATCAGGCCACCCCCACATCACATCAACGCCTGAGGCGCTCAGTCGGCTCCTGTGGTCCGCTCGCGCCGGCTGAACTCGAGAAGTACATCCCGGCAGGCGGCCTCGGTCCGCAGGGCTTGACGCACGATCCACGGGTCGACGCGAGTCGAATCCTCGATGGTCAGGGTCGCTCCCGACGGCCCATCCTCGACGATCACCCCGCCAGTGCTTCGGTAATCCGCTGCCCAGTTAGCGGCAAGCTGGAGCAGGGCATCGGCTACGACGCGCTCGGAGAACAGCCAATCCAGGTGAGTGGCATTGAGCCGATCGACAAAAGATGAGATCCGCACCGGGTGCCCACGTTCGAGCCGCGCCACCAGCGCGATGACGCGAGCTGCCGTAAATGGATCTGCCGATTCGGCGATCACGGGCGGCCGAAGATCGTCGATCGGCATCCCGGGCGGAAGCGGGCGGAGTGTGTCGAGTTCCATCGGCGCCGATGCTACTCGCGAACGGTCATCCACCGTTCAGGCGGCAACCGGCGGAAGGCGGCAACCGGCGGAAGGCGGCAACCGGCGGAGGACTCAACTCGCCGCCTTCTTGACGAGAGCGGCAATGCGTCCCTCGACTTGGGGGGTCAACTTGAGGATCGCGAAGGCGACCGGCCATGAGTCGCCGTCATCGATCCGGGCGTCCGGCTGAAACCCGAACGTCGAATAGCGGACCTTGAACTTTGACTTCGCCTGAAAGAAGCAGACCACCTTGCCGTCCCTCGCGTAGGCCGGCATTCCGTAGTAGGTCCGGGGAACCAGGGTCGGGGCGGTCGTCGATACGAGCTGGTGCAGCCGCGTGGCCATCGCTGCATCGTCGGCAGGCATGTCGGCGATCTTCGCCTGGATCTCGGCCTCGCCGGCGGCGCGCTCCTCGTCGGGGCTGCGCCTGGCCTGCGACGTGCGCTCGCGGGCGCTCTCCTGCATCGCTACGCGCTCTTCGTCCGACCAGATCTTGGTCTTCGATTTCGTTGGCATGGCTTCGCTCCGTCCTGTCGAGATCCGGGTCAGGCCTTCGCCTGCTCGGCGGTCTTTCCTTGCTGGAGGATCCGGATTGGGTTCCCGAAAGGATCCCGGATACCCATGTCGGTGCCGTAGAAGTGGTCAGTGGGCTCCTGGGTGAAGTCGGTCACTCCGCGCGACTTGAGGGTCTCGTATAGGACTCGGGCATCGTCCGTGATCAGAACCAGCCCACCGAGCGCGCCTCTGGTGATGAGGTCGCGGAGCTGGGTAGCGGTCGCCTCGTCGTGGAGCGGCGGTCCGGGCTGTTCGAGCGAGACCTCCGTGGCGCCAGATTCACCGGGAACCCGAACCGTAAGCCACCGGTAGCCGCCCTGGCGGACATCGTTGGCCTTCTCGAGCCCGAGCTTGTTGACGTAGAAGTCGAGCGCCTCGTCCTTGTCGAG
>JBDTOJ010000158.1:0-6871 GCA_039933295.1 Chloroflexota bacterium | reverse complement strand
CGGCGAGCGGCCGGGGATCGGGACGCTGGTCAACGTCCTGCTCATCGGCTCGGCCACGAACATTGGCAATGCCTATCTGCCGACCCAGTCGTTGCCGATCCTCCAGCTCATCCAGATGCTCGCGGGCGTGCTCGTCATCGGCATCGGGTCCGGGCTCTATCTGGCCGCCGATCTGGGTCCAGGCCCCAGAGACGGGCTCATGGTCGGCGTCCACCACCGGTTCGGGTGGTCGATCCGACGTTCGCGGACCGCGATCGAGGTGGCCGTGCTGGTCCTCGGCTGGGCCCTCGGTGGCACGATCGGCCTCGGCACCATCGTGTTTGCCTTCGGGATCGGACCCGTGGTCCAGGTGATGCTCGGCATCTTCGACCGCGAAGGTCGGGTCTCGCGGCGTCGCGAGGTCCGCGTCCTGGATTCTTCGCCCGGAACCGTCGGCGAGTAGTCGCGCCCGCCGCCACCTACGATGCTCGCATGCCGTTCACGAGCGATCCCCAATTTGACGAGCTGGAAGGCGCCTACGGGGCGTATCTCGAGGCCTGGGGCACCTGGATGGTCGGGCATCATCGAGGCCTCAGCAGCCTCGTCGAAGCGAGCCTCGGATCGACCTTGATCGAGGCGCGGTCCCGCCTCGGGTCCAGGCTCGCCGCCGAGCCCTGGGACACCCTCTCGGCCGAGGACGCCGCAGCCCTCGAGACGCTGCGGGCCTGCCTTCCTGACCTCGACGCATGGGCGGAACCGCTCGACGGCCAGGTATTCGCCGATGCGCCGCATTTCGCCGATGCGCCGCATGCGGAGACCGAAGCGTCAGCCGCGAGCATTCGGCGGAGGACCTTCACTGCGTGGGGGGATGCGATGGCGAACCTCGAGCTCGACGGCGGGCGGTTCGATCGCCTGACGGTGACCTCGATGCTCGCCCGAGAGGACGATGTGACCCGCCGGCGGAGGCTGTTCCTATCGATGGATCCGGCATGGCGGACCCTCAACGGAAATGACGGTCCGGCCAGCCCCTACCGCCGCCTGCTGGCGGATTCAGCCGCTCGCTGGAAGCGTGAAGGCTCGCCGATCGACGCCAACGCGGCTGGCCTGGGGATGGATCCGGCGGCGGTTGAGCAGGCGATGCGCCAGGTGCTCGGCGCCTTCCGGGCGGTCGCGATCGGACCGGATCTCGTCGAGCCCTGGGACTACCGTCATCGGGTCGGTGGCCTGGCCCGACGTCTTGATCCACTCGTTCCGCTTGCGCGTCTCCGCGAGATCAACGATGCGCATCTTCGATCTCTCGGCGCGGATCCGGCTGCCCTCAATATCGCCTATGACATCCACCCACGCCCCGATCGTCCGGTGATCCCAACCGCGTTCACCGTCAGCGAGGACATCGCCACGCGCGTTGGCGACGAAACGTGGACGCCGGCGCGGCCATGGGTGTTCGCGACCTACGCCGAGGGTGGTATCGGCAATCTCGAGGAGCTCCTCCACGAGAGCGGCCACGCGCTCCACTACGCCGCCATCCGGACACGACCTGCGTCGTTCAGCTGGCCGCCGGACCAGACGGCCTTCGTCGAGGCCGTCGCCGACGTCGTCGGTTGGACCGTGCACGAACCGGCGTTCCTGAAGGAGCATCTTGGCGTCGACGTCACGACCAGGGAGTCGGTGATCGCCCGGTTCGGAAACGTCGCCCTGGATGCCGCCTGGACACTCTTCGAAATCGAGCTGCACCGGCACCCGGACCGATCGCCCAATCAGGTCTGGGCCGAGATCGCCGAGCGGGATCTGGGGATCCACGGGCATCCCGAGTGGTCCTGGTGGGCCGGGCGGGGCCAGCTGATCGATGGGCCGGGCCATCTCGCAAACTACGCGCTCGGCGCGATCGTGGTCGCCGCGGTGCGCGGTCGCCTTCAGACGACACGAGGCGACTGGTCGCTCGGTGATCAGGGCTGGTACGGCCACGTGTCGGAGACGCTGCTTCACTTCGGGGGCAGCCGGACGCCGGCGAGCGTCCTGGATGCCTTCCTCGAAGCGCCACTGACTGCCGAGGCGCTGGTCGCGAGCATCGAAGCGGGCGGCTGAGCGGTCAGGACTCCCGACGACGAGCCACGAACCAGGCGAGCAGGAAGGCCGAGCCGGCGACCAGCCCAGCGGTCACGATCGGCATCGCGAGCCCGCCGAGGAACGCCAGCGGGTTGGGGCTGGCGGGGGTCGTTGGGACCGGCAACGGTTGGCCCACGTTGGCGGGCCGGAGACGAGCGAGATCGTCGGTCCAGAGGATCGTGCTCGAACAGACGCTGTCGGTCAGCACGCCCCGAGGGAGCGAGTCGAGTTGCACGGGAATGAACAGGTAGGTCGCGCCGAGATCGAAGGTTCGGTCGTCTTCGCCCGGGTTGGCCGGATTCGAACCACCATTGACCGTGACCGGCGTCGGGACGTCGCCACGCCAGACTTCGGTGACTTCGACCGTTGCCGAGCGGCCGTTGTTGGCTACGTCGGTGACCCGACCCACGAACACGAGATCCGAGAAGACAGCCTTTTCGATGGGTGGCGGGGGAGCACAGTCGGTAATGACGGTCGTGTCGGCCAGTGCCAGCGGGGCAGCGAACAGGCCCGAGGCCGCAACCAGGAGCGAAACGAGCACGCGGGTCTTGACCAGATCAGAGCGCATGTCCGAACGACGCTTACGTGACGCCTCGTGTTCCGTGATCAGCCGAACGGCAGGGCAACCATCGCGTCAACCGCGACCGCCACGAACAGCAGGGTCAGGTAGCTGATCGAGAATCGATACAGGCGAATGGCCTGTGCCGTCGAGGCCTCAGGTGCCGAACCCTGCTGCCACAGGACGAACGCGCGCCACAGGAACATCGCTCCGAGGATGACGGCGGCGGCGAAATAGACCGCACCCATCTGCGCGACGACGGCAAAGACCAGCGAGATCGCGACCAGCAGAACGGTGTAGAGGGCGATCTGGCGACTGGTCTCGGCGACGCCCTTGACCGCCGGCAACATCGGCACGCCGGCCGACGCGTAGTCCCCGCGCAGGCGCAGGGCAAGTGCCCAGAAATGCGGCGGCGTCCAGTAGAAGACGATCAGGAACAGCATGACCGCCGGCAGACCGACGTTGCCGGTTACGGCAGCCCAGCCGATGACTGGGGGCAGCGCACCGGCGGCGCCACCGATCACGATGTTCTGGGGCGTGCTGCGCTTGAGCATGATCGTGTAGACGAAGACGTAGAAGGCGATCGCCAGCAGGGTGAGGAACGCGGCCAGAAGGTTCACGAACACCGTCATCAGGGCGATCGAGATGATCCCGAGGACGATCCCGAAGCCAAGTGCCCGTTCCGGCGTCACGTCGTGGGCAGGCAACGGACGGCGGCGGGTCCGGGTCATGCGCGCGTCGATGTCCCGGTCCAGGTACTGGTTGATGGCATTCGCCGCACCGGCGGCGAGGGTGCCGCAAATGAGCGTCCAGAACGTCAGCCCGAGCCAGTTCAGCGGCTGGATCCCGGGCACGTCACGGGTGGCGAGGACCATGGCCGGCAGCGTGGTGACCAGAAGCAGCTCGATGATCCGCGGCTTGGTCAGTGCGACATACGCCTTGATGGTCGCTCGCGTCGACGAGGGTGTCGTCCCGGTCTGAGCCGCGGCCTCGCCACGACCGGGATCCGAGGTGTCCGATGGCCCGGCGTCCGATTCCTGGCCCGCGGGTCCCGGTTCCAGCCGTGCACCGTAGTAGGCGGTGGCGGCAAGCGCCACGGACCCGCCCCAGATCAACGTCCCGAGCGCGACATGGAGCGTCTGCGACCAGCCCGACAGCAACGTCAGGACCTGGAGCCCGCCGACCACGACCTGGATCAGGTAGAGGCCAAGAATCCCGTCGGCCATCGATTCGAGGCGACGGACCCGTGGCGAGCGGCGCCGCGCCGCGACGGCCACCCCGACCAGGATCACGAGCACAACGCCGGCCACATACCGATGGAGGGCGTGCGTGGCGTACAGGGCAGCGAGGTCGGCCGGCGTGTCCGTGGCGAATGGGAACAGGCCCCCGTTCATCAGCGGCCAATCAAGGAAGATCACACCCGCATTGCGCGCGGTGACGTTCGAACCGAACAGGAGGAGCACGAACATCGAAACGGCGGCGAACACGGCCAGCAGGGTGAACCGCTGGCTCGCCCCCCGAGCGGGCAGCCGGGCCGGATAGCTGGATCGGACGAGCAGGAACACGAGGATCCCGATCAGCGACATCGCGGCGGCGAGGTGGGCCGTGACGCTTGCGCCAGAGTTGCCGAGACGAACAGTCTCGCGTCCCAGGTAGGCCTGGAACAGCACCAGGCCGACCGCGAGGATCGAGGGCCACAGGAGCGATCGTCGATCTCGATGGTCGATGATCGCGAGCGCAGCCATGCCGAGGATCAGGAACCCGATGAGCGCGGCCACCGTTCGGTGGATCCACTCCAGCCAGACGTGATAGTCCGCGTCGAGGCCGGGCAGGAATTGACCCGGAAAGCAGCCCGGCCAAGTCGGGCAGGCAACACCCGATTCGGTGGCCCGCACGATCACGCCGATGGTGACCAGCAGGAAAGTCGTGACGACCGTGGCGGCAGCAAGGCGTTGGAAACGGGTCAAGGGACTCCGATCGGGAGGGAGTGCGTGGGCCGCGCCATTCTACTCGCCGGATCGGCTGCATCGGTGCGGGACCAGGCGCGTCGGCAGTCGAACGAGGTTGCGAGGTGGGCAGGGTCGCCGCGGCGCGGAAACGCGACTCGCCCTACGCTCTGCACATGCGATCAGACTTTCGCGCTCCGTCGGCCACGCTCGTCGTCGTCCTGCTCCTGGCCGCATGCGGTGGTGGTCAGCCCGCATCCGAAGTCCCGACCGTCGGCCCGAGCACCTCCGCGACCAGCCCGATCCCATCGTCCGCAACCGGGTGCGTTGCCGCACCGGCGCCGGCCGCCAATCTTCCGGGATGGACCACGGCACCCAAGGCACCGGCGGTCTTTCCAGTCGTGGTCAACAGCGCTGGCAGCCTCACCTGTGGCGATAATCGGCTGCTGTTCACGTTCCTGGACGCAACCAACCGGCCCGTTGGCGCGCCAGATCGAACAGCCACGGTCGCACTGTTTAACCTCGGCCGTGATGGTTCGACGGCTGTCGAACGGTTCGACGGTCGGTTCGTCTGGGGGATCGAGAACGAACGCGGGTTTTACGTCGCGAACGTCAAGTTCCCGGAAGCCGGACGATGGGGCGCGGAGTTCTCGACCTCCGTGAACGGCAGCGCTCCAGAACTGATCCGGATGGTCTTCGATGTTGCAACGAGCTCGTCGGTCATCCGCGTCGGCCAGCACGCGCCGGCATCGGACACCCTGACCGCCGCGTCCGTGAACGGCAGCCTGGCGCGGATTTCGACCGACACGCACCCGGATCCGGCGTTCTACAAGACCTCGGTCAAGGATGCTTTGGCGGCTCACGACCCGTTCGTGCTGATCTTTGCGACGCCGAAGTTCTGCACGTCGGCGCAATGCGGCCCAACTCTGGACCGGGTCAAGCCCCTCGCGGCCGACTTTCCGACCGTCACGTTCATCGCCGTGGAGCCGTATCTCCTGACGTATCAGAACGGCAGCCTGCAGCCCGTACTCGACGCCAACGGGGATCTTCAGGCGGTCCCGGCCGTCACGGAATGGGGACTCCTCAGCGAACCGTGGGTCTTCGTGGTCAACCGGGACGGGATCGTCACGGCCTCGTTCGAGGGCGTCGTGGCAACCGACGAGATCCGCGCGGCGACCGAGGCGATCAAGTAGGCCGAGATTTCGCGCGTGGACAACCGGAGGTGATTCTCAGCCTCCGGAGGGCACCGGGACATCACTGATCCGAAGCGCCTTCAGCGTCCCTCCGTCATCGCGGTAGGTGACGACGATCGGCTCGGCAGAACCCATGTGTTCGGCAAGGTGGCCAGGGGGGAACGCAACACCACTCTCCAGGACAGCCAGCGAAAACACCAGGGTCTTGCCGCCCTCGACGCGGAGGGTGAACGAGCGAACATCGGTCAGCGACACGGCGTCGACGGCAATGACCACGCCCGTGACCGACGACGTCCGTGGCGTCAGCGCAACGACGATGACACTCGCACCAACGGCGAGGACGACCGCGAGCAGGATCAGACGAATCCGCACCGGACGGCTACCGGCTGACCGTGCCGGTACTGCCCGGCGCATGGAGCGGCGTCCCGGACGCGCAGAGTGGGCACCCGGCACCGGCCTCGTAGGTCTCGAGATCCATCGACCAGAGGGCCCGCACGGGGTACACCCGTCCCGAAGAAGGCGACGTGACGGATGCCTTGCCACCGCTCCGATCGACGATCACGGCGCATTCAATGATCTCGCCGCCCATCGCCTCGACGGCCGGAAGCATCGCCACGAGCGAGCCGCCCGTGGTCAGGATGTCGTCGACGAGCAGGACGCGCTGGCCAGGTTCGATGCGGAAGCCGCGCCGGAATTCCCGATGGGATGCGCCATCGGTGCCGGTGACCTCCTCGGCGAAGATCGCCCGGGTCCCAAGCTGTCGGCCTGTTTCGAAGGCGAGGATGACGCCCCCGGTCGTCGGGCCCGCGACGAGGTCGACGGTCGGTCGACCCGCCTCGTCGCGATGGGACCCGGCAATGAACGAGCACAACTCGCTGGTCGCCGCCGGATCGGATAGCACGGTGAACTTCTCGAGATAGGCGTTCGAGTGGCGGCCGCTCTTGAGCAGGAAGTGGCCGTCACGAAGCGCCCCGGAGCTCCGAAACAGCGCCTCGGTCCGTCGCGCGATCTCGGCTCGGGCCACGAGCTCTACGCTCCGCTTGATCGTCGTCATGGACCCGAGTGTAGGGCGCGGAACGGGTTTGCGG
>JBDTOJ010000157.1:0-9144 GCA_039933295.1 Chloroflexota bacterium | reverse complement strand
CCGATCGTGCCGATATTCACGTGCGGCTTGTTGCGCTCGAACTTCTTCTTGGCCACGGTGACCTGTCTCTCCAATGCTTGCGGCGGATCGACCGCGCGATGCGCGGCTCCCCCTGTTTCCGTTCTTCCGGGCCCGACGGAGGTCAAAAGGTGGAGCCCACAATCGGACTTGAACCGATGACCTCTTCCTTACCAAGGAAGTGCTCTGCCAGCTGAGCTATGTGGGCCCGGAGGCTTCACGGATGGAGCCGACGACGGGACTCGAACCCGGAACCTGCGGTTTACAAAACCGCTGCTCTACCAATTGAGCTACGTCGGCGCAGCGCATGGGCACTTAAAGGGTGGCCCGAGCGCTCGCGAATGATAGGGCCGGGCGCATCAGACGGTCAAGCCGAGCCGATCGGGCCTCCCGGTAGCAATGCGTCGCTTTCCGCTTCCGGCGCTTCAATCCCCGAATCCTCCACGCTCTCAGCGGAGCAAACCGGGCCGGCCGTTGGATCGATGAGCGCGTCATCCTCGACGTCGGCCGCGCCGGATCCGGCCGATGCGTCCTCGGCCGGCCGAGAATCCGGCAATTCGGCGGGTCGGGCTTCCGGCCGTGCGCCAGGATCGCGCTGGCCAAGGGCCTCGAACAGGAGCACGGAACCCGCGACCGCGGCATTGAGCGATCCGATCGCGCCGCGCATCGGGATCCGGACCATGAGGTCGCATCGACGACGGACCGACGGTGCGAGGCCGTGGCCCTCGCTGCCGACGATGATCGCGATGGGCCCTCGCAGGTCCGCCTGGCGTGCCGTCAGCGGCGCCTCGGCCTCCGTGCCAATGATCCGGAGGCCACGGACGTGGAGATCGGTCAGGGTCGCCGCGAGGTCGTCAACCGGGCAGAGCAGGAGATGCTCGGTGGCTCCAGCGGACGCCTTGATGGCAGCCGGGCTGAGTGGGGCCTGACGGACGGTCGGGAAGATCACGCCGTGGGCACCGGCTGCCTCGGCACTCCTCAGGACCGTGCCCAGGTTCTGCGGATCCTCGAATGAATCGAGGACCAGGATGAATGGAGCTTCGCCGCGCTCGATCGCCCGGGCCAGGAGATCCTCGGGTGCGGCGAAGACACGCTGGGCGACCACGAGCGCTACGCCCTGATGCCCGTCAAAGCCGGTCAGTGATGTCAGTGTCCCACCCTCAACCTCGACGATCGGGATCCGCAGGGTCGTGGCGTGGAGCACGATGCGTTCGAGGGCCATCCGGCGCTGGGGCGTCACAAGGAGGCGGTGCGCAGGCCGTCGGGCCGCGAACGCTTCCTCGACCGGGCGTCGTCCGGCGACGAGTTCCTCATCCGGTCCAAGCTGCTCCGCCGTCGGAACGGGAGCATTGCTGTAGGTACGCGGCTGATCCCACGGTCGGCCGCCACCGGGACGGGCTCCGGGCGCCTGGCGCCGCCCACCGGCTGCATAGCTCGACGGACCGCCACGCCGATCGTCACGGGGCCAACTTCGGCCCTGCCCGGAATGTTGTCCTCGGTCCGTGGTCGGCCCCGGTCCGTCGTGCGGACGGGAATCCCGATCGTCGGGCGGCCCGTCCCGATCCGGCTCTGGCCCGGATGGTTCCGCCGCCGCCCATGCCGGTCGACCCTCGAAGCGCTCATTGGGCCGCATCGGGCCCCATGGCCGAGGCGGACGACCGGGCAGCCTTGGTCCTCGAGACACAGGTTGTCCCGGCACGGGACGCATGCCGGGGCCCGTTCCCGGCCGGAGCCTGGGTTCGGGCCCGACTCCTTCGGATGGCCGTGGGCCTTGGCGCCCGGGGCCTGCCTGAAACGATCGGAACGGTCCCGAGCGATCATCCGGACGCTGGTCTGGGTATTGGCCCGGCCGTGCGTCCGGGCGTGGGCCGGGACGAGGACCGGGGCGAGGCCCCGGCGACGGTCGCCGCTCAGTCGCGAAGTCGAGGTTTGGGCGCGGTCTTCCGCCCGGCCCTCCCGGGCCTCGCGACCCGGCCGCGGGTCCTCGCGATCCGGTTCCGGAACCCTTTGGGCGCCGCGTCTTCTCCTCGCGGCGCTCGGGACGATCCGGCTTCGGCTTGGGGCTCATCCGGTGCCTTCAATTCGATGCCATCGCTGGCCATCCCGAGTGTCCTCGACGGCGATCCCGCGTTCGAGCAACGCATCCCGGAGCGCGTCGGATCGGGCCCACTCCCGGGCGCCTCGGGCCGCCTCACGAGCCTTGATCAACGCGGCGGATTCGGGATCAAGCTCGACGGGCGGGTCCGGCAGGATGGCAAGGACCTGGTCGAGATCCCGGAGTACGCCCAAGGCTGACCTCGCATCGTCGGTTGACAGGCTTCGGGCATCGATGCGCCGATTGAGGTCGCGGACGAGATCGAACAGCGCCGCCAGGCCGGCGGAGATATTGAGGTCGTCATCGAGTGCCGCCTCGAACGCGGATCGTGCGGTCTCGAGCGTCGCGTCCAGGCTCGCATCTGCCTCTCGGTCGTGCTGGTATGCGGTCAAGGCGGCCACGAGACTGTCGAGGCGATCGATCGCGGCGCCGGCAGCGGCCAGGGACCCGCCGGTGTAGTCGAGCGCCTGCCGGTAGTGCACGGACAGCAGGGCGTAGCGTAGGGCTCGCGGCGAGACCCCGTCGGCGAGGAGGTCGGCCACCCGGGCGATGTTCCCTACCCGACGGGCCATTTTCTCGCCGCCCATGCGCAGGTGCGCACAGTGCAGCCAGGTCCCGACGAACGTTCTGCCAGTGGCGGCCTCGCTCTGGGCGATCTCGTCCTCGTGATGCGGGAAGATCAGGTCCACGGCGCCGGTATGGATGTCGAAGTTCTCGCCGAGATGGGCCATGCTCATGGCGGAGCATTCGATGTGCCATCCGGGTCGCCCGGCCCCGATCGCGGTTTCCCAGACCGGGTCGCCCTCTTTGGGCCCCTTCCAAAGCGCGAAGTCCCTGACGTCGTCCTTGCCGTAGTCGTCGGCCACGACCCGCTCGCCGACGCGGAGCTGGGTCGGATCGAGTCTGGCGAGTCGGCCATAAGCCGGCCACGAGGAGATCCGGAAAAAGATCGAGCCGTCCTCGGTTCGATACGCGTGTCCGCGTTCCTCGAGCGTGGCGATCAGCGTGGCGATCGCTTCGATGTGCTCGGTCGCCCGGGGAAGCACGTCCGGCGTCGTCATCCGGACCGCTGCGGCGTCAGCCTTGAATTGAGCGATCCACCGGTTGGTGAGCGTGCTGATCGGCTCCCCGGCATCCCGCGCCCGCTCGATGATCCGATCATCGATATCGGTGAAATTCACGACCCAGGTCACGCGGAGGCCGCGGTAGCGCAGGTATCGAACCAGGAGGTCGGCGAACAGGAACGACCGAAAGTTCCCGATGTGCGCCGGTCCATAGACCGTCGGGCCGCAGCTATAGACGCGGGCGTGGCCGGCCTCGATCGGCTCGAAGGGACGGGTCTCCCCGGACAGCGTGTCCTGGAGGCGCAGGCTCATGACGGGCGCCCTGGCGCGGCACCAGAGAAGGCCGCTGCGTCCGCCCCGACGGCCATCCAATGGTTCGTCGACACGATCGACGCCGTCGCGGTCGCCGAGATGACCCGGCCGGCGCCGGTTGCGCCCTCGAGATTGCCGGTGCTGGCCTTCACGCTCACGCGAGCCCGCGGGGTCCCGATCAGCGCGGCAATGGCGACCTGCATCTCATCGAGCCGGCCGGCCAGCTTGGGTCGGGCCCCAACGATCGTCAGATCGAGTGCCTCGACCGTCCAACCTTCGCCTGCGAGACGGCTGACGACGGACCGCAGCAGATCCTCGCTGGGCATCCCCTTGGGCGTGCGGTGGTCCGCCGGGAACATCCGACCGAGGTCGCCGAGCACAGCCGCTCCGAGCAACGCGTCCGCTGTCGCGTGAAGGACGACGTCACCGTCAGAGTGGCCGTGCAACCGCGGGACGCCGGGAAACTCCAGCCCTCCGAGTCGAAGGGGAGCGCCCGGGCCGAATGGATGTGAATCCGTGCCCGTACCGATCCGTCGGTCGTCGCGGGCGGCCACGAACGCCGCGGCGCGGGCAAGGTCGGCGGGCAGGGTCACCTTGAGATTCACCGGGTCTCCGGGCACGGGATGGACGCGGATTGTACAGGCCATCAGCAGTGCGGCCTCATCGGTGAACCGCTCGCCGCCCCCTGCCGGGTACCGGCGAAGCGCTTCGGCCAGCAGGCCCGCCCGGGCGCCCTGAGGCGTCTGGCCAGCGGTGAGATCGGTTCGATCGACCAGCTCGCCCAGCTCGCCATCGCGCACCCGCCGGACGGTATCGCTCACGGGAATGACCGGCAGGGCAGCGCCGTTCTCCGCGGCAGCGGCGGCCACGGCATCGATCAGTTCCCGGGACACGAGCGGACGTGCCCCGTCATGGACGAGGACGACGCGATCCGCGGGCAACGCTCCTCCCGCGACGGCTTCCAGGGCCCGGAAGCCGGCCTCCACGGACGCACCGCGATGGGCGCCGCCGGGAACGATGCGAACCACGCTCGAGGGGAGCCCGGGCCGTAGCGTCTCGAGGGCCGCGCCCTCCTCCATCACGAGGACGATTCGATCGACGATCGGGGCGCTGGCCATGGCCTCGATCGTCCGGATGAGCAGTGGTTGCCCGCCGAGGAGGGCCAGGCGTTTGTCGATACCGGCCATGCGGCTCGAGGAACCGGCGGCCACGACGATGACATCGACCCGCGATTCGCTACCAGCCTGTGGGCCGCCGCCCTGGACCATGGAGGTCAGTCCCGACGCAGCTGGGCGAACACCATCCGCCCGGCCACGGTCTGGAGGACACGAGTGACCGCGACGTCCAACTCCTGATCCATGAACCGCGACCCGCCTTCGACGACGATCATCGTGCCGTCATCGAGAAACGCCACGCCCTGACCGGCTTCCTTGCCGGCCTGGATCACCCTGACCCGAAGCTCTTCCCCGGGCAGCAGGGCCGGCTTGACCGCATTCGCGAGCGAGTTGATGTTCAGGACGCGCACGCCCTGGAGTTCCGCAACGCGATTGAGGTTGAAATCGTTGGTCAGGACCGCTCGACTGAAGTGCTTTGCCAGCGCCACGAGCTTGGCATCGACCTCGTCGACCTCGGGAGCGTCATCGTCGATGATGATCACCGGTGTCGGCGAGTCCTTCTGCATTCTGGTCAGGATCTCGAGCCCCCGCCGCCCGCGATTTCTGCGGAGCGTGTCCGAACTGTCCGCGATCTTCTGCACCTCATCGAGCACGAATCGGGGCACGACGAGCGTTCCGTACAGGAAACCGGACTCGACGATCTCGGCGATCCGCCCGTCGATGATCGCGCTGCTGTCGACGAGGATGTGCGGCGTGCCCGATCGTCCGTTCGTTTCAGGATCGGGTCGCCGAACGAGCCCGATCGCCTCGGCGGCAACCAGCAGGTCCTGTCGCTTCGCAACGGTCAGGCCGACCATTCCGAGTCCGAAGAACAGGGATACTCCGACCGGCAGGTACAGCCCGAGGGGCTTGGGGAACGACGACAGGGGCGACCCGAGCAGCAGCCCCATGAGCAGGCCGATCAGGAGGCCGATCACGGCAGTGACGAATTCGGCCGTCGACATCGCCTGAACCCCTCGGACGACGCGCATGGCCGGCACCACCGTCAGGTACGGAAGGACCGAAAAGCCCAGCACCGCCCAGGCGATGAGCCATGCCACGATCACGGCACCCGCGCCGGGGACGTCGCGGAAGGCATCGGGCTGGGACGTCGCGGCAACGATGCCGATGAGCCCGCCGAGAGCGGCGCCGAGGATTCGAATCGAGCGGATCACGGGCGGTCAGACTAGCACCCAGTCCCTCGGGTGCGCGACCACGATCACGGCTACCCCCGGGAACACGCCCGCGATCAGGTCCTGGCCCGGTCGCGGCGGGCTGGAAGGCGCTCGGTCGATGGAGCCGATCGTTCGACGCCCAGGGCCACGGCGATGGCCTCCCGGAGCGTCGCAACCCGATGCACGCGCATCCCGGGGATCTCGGACAGGACTCCGCGCGCAGTCGATGGAACGATCGCGCTCGTGAACCCGAGGCGGAGAGCCTCGCGAAGCCTGCGATCGAGCCCGGCAACGCCCCTGAGCTCGCCGAGAAGCCCGACCTCACCGATGGCCACGAGGCCCGGTCCGACGGGCACATCGCGCAGGGAACTTGCGAGCGCGAGGGCAAGCGGCAGGTCCAGGCCCGGTTCGGCGACCTCAATGCCACCCGCGAGATTGGCATAGACGTCGTGGGTTCCGAGCCCGATGCCGGCCTTTCTCCCGAGGACGGCCACGATCAGCGCAAGGCGATTGGCGTCGATCCCGGACACGCGCCTGGCGGCGGTGCCGTAGCCGGCTGGGGCTACGAGGGCCTGGACTTCGACCAGCATCGGGCGCGTGCCCTCCATCGTCGCCGCGACGACGGACCCGGGCGCCGGACCCTCGTGCTCGATGAGGAAGGCTCGCGCCGGATCCGCAACCTCGATAAGTCCACCCTCGCCCAGCTCGAAGACACCGATTTCCTCGGTCGAACCGAACCGGTTCTTGGAAGCTCGGAGAACACGCAGCACGCCGGCCCGGTCTCCACCCAGGTCCAGGACGGCATCGACGAGATGTTCAAGGGTCTTCGGCCCGGCGATCGAACCGTCCTTGGTCACATGGCCGACGAGAATGACGGCGATATCCTCGCCCTTGGCCAGATCCATCAGCCGGAGCGCCGATTCACGGACCTGTCCGACGCTCCCGGCCGGTCCATCGAGTTCCTCGACCGTGACCGTTTGAATCGAATCGACGATCACGAGGGCTGGTCTCGTGGCGCGCGCCATCTCCGTGATCCGGCCGACCTCGCCATCGGCGAGGACGCTGATCGCGGACCCGGTCGCAGGATCCGTCAGTCCCAGCCGCATGGCGCGGAGGCGAACCTGGGCCGCGCTTTCCTCTCCCGTGACGTACAGGACGGATCGGACGGGATCCGCGCCGCGCGCGACGCCCGCAGCAGCCTGGAGCAGCAGCGTGGACTTACCCACGCCCGGCTCGCCGCCCAGCAGGACGAGGGATCCGGGGACGAGTCCCCCGCCGAGGACACGATCAAGCTCGGCGATACCCACGGGCAGGCGATCGGCTGGCGGTGCCCCGACTTCCGACAGCGGTACGGCGACGCTGCCCGAGGCTGCCGGCCGGGAGGCCGCCGCTCGGTCATTGCGCGTGCCGGCTCGGACGACCGTTTCTACCAGGGTGTTCCACCCATTACAGTTCCTGCATTGACCTTCCCAGCGCAGGAACGATTCGCCGCAGCTCTGACAGATGTATCGGCTGCTGGCGCGTGCCACGAGCCTAGGAGACTTCGACGGGCGTCTTCGGCTCGGCGGCGTGGATGGTCAGCCCGGCCTCTCCGTCGCGGTCGACGATGATCGTCGTGCCGGGCTCGTAGCGGCCAAGGAGCAGGTGCTCGGCGAGGACGTCCTCGATCATGTTCTGGATGACGCGGCGCATCGGGCGCGCGCCATAGGCCGGATCCCATCCGAGCTTGATCAGGTGGTCCTTAGCCTCCTGGGTGACTTCGAGGTGCATCTCCTGCGCGCGGAGCCGTTCGCGCACCCGGATCAACATCAGGTCGACGATCTGGCGGATCTCATCGACGGTCAGGGACCTGAACACCACGGTCGCGTCGATCCGGTTGAGGAACTCCGGCCGGAAGTTGTTCTTCAGCTCCGCCTGGACCTTCTCGCGCATGATGTCGTAGGAGTTCTGCTCACGAGCGTCATCGCTGTCCTCGACGGCACGGAACCCGAGCGACGAACCCGTCTGGAGCTGCCGTGCTCCGAGGTTCGAGGTCATGATGATGATGCAGTTGCGGAAGTCGACCCGACGTCCCTTGGCATCCGTGAGTTGCCCGTCCTCGAGGATCTGCAGGAGGATGTTGAAAACCTCCGGATGTGCCTTCTCGACCTCGTCGAGAAGGATCACGGCGTAGCTCTTGCGCCGAACCGCCTCGGTGAGCTGGCCGCCCTCGTCGAACCCGACGTAACCGGGAGGCGCGCCGACCAGGCGACTGACGTTGTGCCGCTCCATGAACTCGCTCATGTCGATCTTGATGAGCGTGTCCTCGCTTCCGAACATGAATTCGGCGAGGGCCTTGGCGAGCTCGGTCTTTCCGACGCCGGTAGGCCCGAGGAAGATGAACGAACCGATCGGCCGCTTCGGGTCCTTCAGGCCGGCTCGGGCACGTCGCACGGCCTTGGAGACGATGTCGATCGCTTCCTGCTGCCCGATGACGCGGTTGTGGAGGGCATCCTCCATGTGGAGGAGGCGCTCGGACTCCTCCTGCGCGATCCGGGTCACGGGAATGCCGGTCCACATCGCCAGGACCTGGGCGATCTCTTCCTCGTCGACCGTCGGCGCGGCTCCGGCAATTGACGCCTGCCAGGTCTCGCGGAGGGCGTCGGCGCGCTCGCGGACCTCGGTCTCGGCTTCGCGCAGCTTGGCTGCCGATTCGTATTCCTGCGCGTTGATCGCCGCGTCCTTTTCCCGGGTCACCTTCTCAAGCTCGCGCTGGGCGTCGCGCAACGCCGGAGGCGCCGAGGCGTGTCGGAGTCGCACCCGGCTGGCGGCCTCGTCGATGAGGTCGATCGCCTTGTCGGGCAGGTGTCGATCCGTGATGTACCGGATCGACAGGTCCGCTGCCGCCCGCACGGCGGCATCCGTGATGGTGACCTTGTGGTGCTGCTCGTAGCGCTCCCGGATCCCCATGAGGATCTCGATCGTCTGCTCGATCGTCGGTTCCTCGACCATCACCGGCTGGAATCGGCGCTCAAGCGACGCGTCCCGTTCGATGTACTTGCGGTAATCGTCGAGGGTCGTGGCGCCGATGCACTGGAGCTCTCCGCGAGCGAGCGGGGGCTTCAGGATGTTCGCCGCGTCGATGGCTCCCTCCGCGGCGCCGGCTCCGACGAGGGTGTGCAGCTCATCGATGAACAGCACGGCGTCATTCGTGTTGCGCAGTTCCTCGATGATCTTCTTGAGCCGCTCTTCGAACTCGCCGCGGTACTTGGTGCCGGCAACGAGAGAGCCGATGTCGAGGGTCAGCACCCGCTTGTTGAGCAGGATGTCGGGGACATCGCCGGCGA
>JBDTOJ010000156.1:0-3117 GCA_039933295.1 Chloroflexota bacterium | reverse complement strand
GAGATCTTCGGGCCGGTGGCCCCGGTGGTCGTCTTCGACACGGACGAGGAGGCGCTTCGACTCGCCAATGACTCTGAGTACGGGCTCGCCGGGGCCGTCTACTCGGCGTCCACGTCCCGGGGCCTCGCATTCGCCCAGCAGATCCGATCCGGCATGGTCCACGTGAACGATCAGACGGTCAACGACGAGGCGATCATCCCGTTCGGCGGCATGGGCGCGTCGGGGAATGGCGGCCGGTTCGGCGGCCCGGCCAACTGGGACGAGTTCACCCAGTGGCAGTGGATCACCGTCCGCGACACGCCCAAGTCCTTCCCGCATCCGTACTGATCGAGACGACATGGCATCGATCACCGAAGTGGCCCGACTCGCCGGCGTCTCCGCCGCAACCGCGTCACGCGTCGTCTCGGCGTCGGACTACCCCGTCAGTGCCGCGACCCGGGCGCGTGTGCTCGAGGCAGCTCGAACGCTTGACTATGTCCCGAACGCGCTCGCCCGAGGCCTGCTCAAGAGCCGCGTGCCGGTGGTCGCGGTCATCGTCCACGACATCACCGACCCGTACTTTGCGGAGGTCGTACGCGGCGTCGAGGACGCTGCGTCGGCGGCGGGGTATCTCGTGATCACCTGCAGTTCCGAGCGGGACGCCGAGCGCGAGCGCTCGTACGTCCGGCTGTTGCGCTCGATGCGGGCCGCCGCGGTCGTGTTCGCGGGCAGTGGCCTCGACGATCCGGCCCTGAACGAGGAGATGGATCGCCACCTTGCCGCCATGCAGGCGGACGGCGCCGCGGTCGTCCACCTGTCTCCATATGCCGGCGGGAGCCCCGAGGTCAGCGTGGATAACGCGGCCGGGATCGCGGCGATCGTTGCCGCGCTCGTCGGTCTCGGGCATCGGCGGATCGCCTTCCTTGCCGGGCCGCGATCGCTCTTCGTCGCCCGTGAACGGCTCGCCGGGTATCGCCGCGGCCTCGACCAGGCGGGGATCGAATTCGATGAGTCGATTGTCGTCCGGACATCGTTCGACGCCGACGGCGGCGCGCTCGGCGTCGACACGCTGCTCGCGAGTGGCGCGCCATTCACCGCCGTGTGCTGTGCCAACGACCTGCTCGCCCTCGGCGCGCTCCAGCGTCTCGCGGCCCTCGGGATCGCGGTGCCGGGCGCCGTCTCCGTGGCGGGGTTCGACGACATTCCCACCGCCGCCCTGACGGCGCCGAGCCTGTCGACGGTTCGCCTGCCACTCCGCGAGATGGGTCGCCGCGGGTTCCAGCATGCCGACCGGCTCCTCGCCGGCGAGGAGCCACCCAGTGAGGTGCTCGAGACCGAGGTCGTCCTCCGGGGCTCGACGGCGGCACCGGCGCGGGGAGTCGGTCGCCCGGCCCCGGTTGCCTCGGCATCGGGCACAACGGTCCAGCCGGCGGGACGCGCCTGATGGCGGGCGTTCTGACCGGACGAGTGATCCTCGTGACCGGCGGCAGCCGTGGCATCGGCGCCGAGATCTCGACCAAGGCCGCGGCCGAGGGCGCGACCGTCGCGATCCACTACCACCGCTCCGCCAACGGCGCCGCGCGAACCCTCCAGCGCGTACGCGACGCAGGGTCGGATGGGGAGACGTTCTCCGCGGATGTCGGCGTCGGGAAGGAAGCCGAGGCCCTCGTCCACGCGGTTCTTGCTCGCTTCGGTCGCGTCGACGGGCTCGTCAACAACGCCGGTTTGACCCAGGTCGGACCGTTCCTCGAGATCGAGCCCGCAACGTGGGAGGCCGTGATCCGGACCGACCTCACAGCGGCATTTCATACCTGCCGCGCTGTCATGCCGTCGATGGTCGAGCGAGGCTCCGGGGCCATCGTGAATATCGCTTCCCGGCTCGGCCAGACTGGCGTCGCCGAGACGGCGGCGTACAGCGCCGCGAAGGCCGGGCTGATCGGCCTCACCCGATCGCTCGCCCAGGAATTCGGGCCGGTCGGGATCCGGGTGAACGCGGTCGCCCCGGGCATGACGGTGACCGAGATGACGACCGACCTCGCCGACAGCGAGGAAGGTCGCCGCCGCCTGCGCGGTATGCCGCTCGGCCGGTTCGGGCGCGCCGAGGAGGTTGCGGACAGCGTGATCTTCCTGCTCTCGGACGCCGCTTCGTTGTTCCTCGGACAGACGCTCAATCCGAATGCAGGGGGCTACATGCCGTGACGAAGGTCATCGAAGTTCGCGAGGCCGTGAGCCTCGTCCGTGACGGTGCCACGGTGATCATCGGCGGGTCCGGCGCCGGTCACGCGCTGCCCCAGCGCTTCATCGACGAACTGGCGGCGGTCTTCACGGCCGAAGGGCGGCCACGTGACCTGACCACCGTCCGCGTCGTGGGCATCGGGGACTTCGCCGATCGCGGCTTCTCGCAGCTCGGCTTGTCGGGCCTCATGCGCAGGACGATCGGCAGCAACATCGGCAACGAGCCGCGGCTTGGCGCGCTCGTCGAGGCCAACGAGATCGAGTCGTACTCGTTCCCGCAGGGCGTGCTGTCGCAGCTGACCCGCGAGATCGCCGCCGGACGGCCCGGCCTCGTGACCCAGGTGGGGCTCGGCACGTACGTGGACCCGCGCCAGACCGGGGGCAAGCAGAACGCGCGCACGACCGAGGATCTCGTGGAGGTCGTGACGCTCCGGGGTCGCGAGTGGCTCCTGTTTCACGCCTTTCCGATCGATGTCGCGGTCATCCGCGGCACGACGGCGGACGAGGACGGGAACCTGACGATGGAGGGCGAAGCTGTCCAGGGCGAGATGCTCTCGATGGCCATGGCCGCGCGCAACAGCGGCGGGATCGTGATCGCCCAGGTCCGGCAACTCGCGCGACGCGGCAGCCTGCCGATGCGGAGCGTGAAGGTGCCCGGCGCGCTCATCGACTACGTCTATGTCGACCCGGACCAGTGGCAGACCTACATCACCCGCGATTCGCCGTACTACGCCGGCGCGGTCCGGAAGCCGGTGACGCCCGAGGCGCCGCTGCCGCTGGATGTCCGCAAGATCATCGCCCGCCGTTCGCTCCTCGAGTTCCCGCGCGGCGCGATCTGCAACCTCGGGTTCGGCATCAGCCAGCTCATCGGTCGCGTGGCGTGGGAAGAGGGCATCACCGATC
>JBDTOJ010000155.1:0-4740 GCA_039933295.1 Chloroflexota bacterium | reverse complement strand
GCCTTGACGGGGTCGGGCGGGCGCCGCTTGCGCTTCCTGGGAGTCGACGCGGCGGACCTCACCAGATGACTTCGACGTCGTACTGGCCGATGGCCGGATCAGCCGTCACCAGAGGAAGTCCCTCGACCTGCGCCTGAGCGATGAGCATCCGGTCGAACGGATCACCATGGATCCTCGGCAGGCTTCCGGCATGAAGTGCGTGGGAAAGCTCGATCGGGAGCAGGTCGAAGCCGTGGCGCATCAGGCGGTCCGGGATGTACCGCTCGACCGCGTCGGGCAGCTGCAGGCGACCCGTTCCGGTCTTGATCGCGATCTCCCACACCGATGCCATGGAGACGCTCACGTCTGTCGCTCCATCGGCGAGTAACTGTTGCACCGGCTCCGACAGGCGTGAACCGCGACTTGACGCCCACCACAGAAGAACGTGGGTGTCGACCAGGACCCTCACTTCAGGAACTCGCGCATCGGGTCTCCGGGGTGCATATAGTCGGGATCGAATTCGGGAATGGGGTCGTCAAAGTCGGCCCGGATCACGATCTTGTCGTTACCCGGCACGCGCTGCGCGGGCCGCTCTCGAATTGCGGCCAGAACGGCGATCGGCTTGCCGGCGCGTGCAATCACGATCTCCTCGCCACCTTCGACTCGCTGAAGAAGTCGTGACAAGTGCGTCTTCGCCTCGTGAATGTTGACGGTGGTGCCCACGAGGTGAGACTGAACTAAGTTCAGGACTTAGTCAACCATCCGAGTCCACGTTCAGCCAATCGCCGCCCGCAGGCAACCAGCGGTGCCGCACCAGCCGTCATCGCCTCGGCAAGCGGCACGGTGATCTCCCATACCGGGACGACCGTCGCCCCGTGACCCTCGAGCGCGGCCACGCCCTCCGGTTCCACGCCACCGCCGACCGCCAGACAGCGCACGCCGACGTCGCTCGCCAGCCGCGCAACGCCCATCGCGGTCTTGCCGAAGGCGGTCTGGGCGTCGATACGCCCCTCACCCGTGATCACGAGGTCCGCGCCGGCCAGAAGACTGCGGAGCCCCGTTTCCTCGACCACGAGATCGACGCCCGGCACCAGCTCGAGCGCGCGGAACCACGCCCGCACCGACAACAGACCGAAGGCCGTTCCGCCGGCCGCCCCGGCGCCCGGCGTGTCTCGCTCGTCGCGGCCGGTCGCCTGATCCAATCCGTCCGCCCAGTTCGCGAGGCGCGCGTCGAGCCCGGTCAGGTCCCCCGGATCGGCGCCCTTCTGCGGCCCGTAGGTCGCCGCCGCACCGCGCTCGCCGAGCAACGGGTTCGTGACATCGCAGGCGATCCGCAGCTCGGTCTCGGCAAGCCGTGAGTCGAGCCCAGCCAGATCGACGAGCACCGTGCCATCGGCGTTGTCGGTCGCGCGCGCGCCGAGGGCCTCGAGGATCCCCCGCCCGCCGTCGCTCGTCGCGCTACCGCCGATCCCCAGGACGATGTGCCGGATCCCGGCGTCCAGCACGGCCACGAGTACCTCGCCAGTCCCGAACGTCGATGCACCGAACGGATCCCGCTCGGCGGGCGTCAGCCGGGACAGCCCCGAGGCACTCGCCAGCTCCACCACGGCCCGCTGGCCATCGAGCGAACGGAGCCACCGGGCCGCCACTGGACGCCCGATCGGGTCGGTGGCCGCAACGGTCTCCCAGGTCCATCCACCTGACGCGGCGATGGCCTCAAGCGTGCCCTCACCGCCGTCGGCGAGGGGGGCCAGGACGATCTCGTCGTCAGCGCGGGCCAGTCGCCACCCGTCGGCCAGCGCCTGTGCGACCTCGACCGACGTCAGCGATCCCTTGAACGAATCCGGCGCCATGACGACCCTCATCGAGCGGGTGGTTCGTCGCCTTCCGGCACAGTTCGACGTTCCAGGTATTCCGGGATCCGGATCATCGGCGGCCGTTCCATGTCCGCAAGTTCGATGACCTCGAGCGACAGCCGGCCGCGGCCGGAGCGCGGCAGCTTCATCGTCGAGCCCAGTTCGGCGAACAGGCGGGCCTTGCGTCGCTCCTCGAGGCGCTTCATCACCGCCTGGAGGATGACGAAGCTCATCCGGGACAGGCCCTCGAGCTCCTGGTTCCGATGCACCCGACGATCCAGGTCCACCTGGCCGAGTCCCTCGAGCCCGACGCGCTCGGCGATGTCGATCAAATGACCGATCTCGACGGCATACCCGGTGAAGAACGGGAGCTGCTCGAGGATCGCTCGGCGCCCGGCGTATTCGCCGGCGAGGGGCTGGATGAACCCGGACAACTCGGGGTAGAAGAGGTTGATCAGCGGTCGCGCCACGAGCTCGGTGACCCGGCCGCCACCGCCCTCGCGGAGGATCCCATCCTCGACGATCGGCCGCTGGTAGTAGCCCTTGACGTACTGGAGGCGGGGCTCATGGAGGAGCGGGCCGAGCGTGCCGTAGACCATCCGCGGGTGCCAGTTCCGGACGTCGGTATCGGCCCAGACCACGATGTCGCCGGTCGTCTCGAACAGCGACTTCCAGAGCGCCTCGCCCTTGCCATGAAACGATCCGTAGCGTGACAGCACATCGGGGTGCTGGACCACGCGGGCGCCTTCGGCCTCGGCGATCTCTCGGGTGCGGTCGGTCGAGGCCGAATCGATGACCACGATCTCGTCGAGCAGCGGGATTCGGCCGACCATGTCCCGGATCGCGCGGCGGACGATCGGGCCGATCGTCTCCTCTTCGTTGAGCGTTGGGAGGACGAGGCTCACCGTCAGGCCCTGCTTCTCCTTGAGCTGGGCGAGGCGCCGTAGATCCGCAAACTCGCTGTGGTGGAAGTTCGATTCACCGAACCAGCGATCCACCCGCGTCGGTACGGCCCGTGCCTCCTCGGCGGCGCGGTCCGCGGCGGCCAGCGTCTCGGCTCGCGAGGCAAGCTGTTCGAAGGTCTGGCGGCCGATCGACTCGCGGGTCTTGACCACGATGACGGTCGATTTCGATCGGGTGGCGATAGCCTCGGGCATCGCTCCGAACAGGTGGGACGACGCGTCGCCCGAAGTCGGGGCCGCCGCCGCGCCCATGACCACGAGATCCGCCCGATCCGCTTCCTTGACGATCGCGTTGCGGACGTTGGCGGCCTCGCGAACGACGGTTTCCGCGGGAACCGTCGCGTGCTGCCGAACGAAGGCCTGGAGTGCTCGCTCGGCCTGGGCACGGACCGCGATCGTGATCCCGGGCGGGACGATGTGGAGGGCAACGAGCTGGGCGCCACGGCGCTCCGCGATCGCGTTTGCGAACCGGATCGCCAGCTCGGCGTGCGGTCCGCCGCGGATCGGGACCATGATCCGCTTGATCTCCCCGGCGCCGCGCTGCTTGACCACGGCGATATCGCATGGTGAGTCACGGACGACTTCGTCGATCGTCGGCGAGAACGGCACGGCCAGGCCATCGCGGCCGTTCGGGGTCTTGCCGCCCCAGCCGAAGACGATGAGATCGGCGTCCAGCTCGGCGGCGGCCTCGACGATGCCCTCGGCTGCGTGACGTCCGATCCGGACGATCGGGTGGATCGGGGTGCCGTCCGGCGCGAAATCCAGAACGCGCTGGAGCAGTCGCCGCGCATGCCGCGCCCGCGTCGCGCCTTCGGACAGGGCCATCCCTTCCGGGACCTCCACGATCCCGAGCGCGGTCAGCTCGCCGACCCGAGGCTCGAGAAGATCGGATCCGAGGCTGATGAGCTCCTCGGCCGTCGCCGGGTTGGCGACCGGGATCAGGATCCGGATGGGGAGCGGTTGCGTCGTCACCCGGCGGCCTCGGAACCGGCGCGGTCCGCCTCGGCCTCGGAGTCGGCAGCCCCGGCCTCGGAGCCGGCAGCCCCGGCCGCGCCCGACAGGCGTTCGGCATTCCAGCGGTCGACGAGGTACGGCTTCAGCAATTCGAACTCGCGGGCCTGGCGCATGACCCGTTCCTCCGCCTGGTCGGTAGTCAGGTCGCGGTTCTCGATGATGAAGCTCGCCACGCGCCCGAAGTAGACAGGCACGAACGAGGCGACCATCCGATCCACGCCGGCCGGGTCACGACGAGCGGCCATGACCATGTCGTAAACCGTCCGCGCCCACAGGTCGTCCGGGAAGTGGAACCCGGCAACGGCGTCGGCCATCTGCGCGGTCGTGGGGGTCGGGGCGCCGGGGGCATCCATGTCGAGCTTGACCCGTGCGGCCTCGGCCGTCTCCCCGGCCTCGGTGGCAAGGTCCAGGATGGCCGCGATGTTGTCCGGCGCGAACATCGTGCGCCACGTGTCGGCCAAGGTCAGTGATCCGCCGTGGAACTCGGACAGCAGGCGGACGGTGTTGACATCGAGTGGCGGCGGGTCGGCCAGGCGCTCAAACCCATACGAGGGGACGTCGTGGCTGCTCTTCGTCTCCTCCCAGCGATCGGCGTGCTTGACGGCAAGACGCAGGATCGTCCCGACGACCTGCCGGAACATCGGGCCGAGATCGGAGCCCGGGTCCTTGGGGTCGTGCACCTTGGACCCGAGCCGCGCCTGGCAGATGGCATAGCCGCCCGCGAGCGCCGTCGTGGTCATCCAGATGTCGATCCCGAACTTGCTGATGTCGGATGTCCAGTCATCGGCCTCGAGGTAATGCTTGACGAGGTCACCGCTCACGCCGAAGTCACCGCCGATCGGCTGGCGGATCCGGAGTCCGTAGAGCGCCCGGGTCAACGGGTAGGTGACCGTATTGGTGATCGTGCCGTCGTACTTGTAGCGCGAGTA
>JBDTOJ010000154.1:0-5353 GCA_039933295.1 Chloroflexota bacterium | reverse complement strand
TGACCTGCATCTACGTCGACCACGGGCTGATGCGCAAGAAGGAGTCGGAGCTCCTCCGGGCCACGTTCGAGGAGCACCTCGGGATGCGCCTCGTGATGGTCGATGCGCGGGAGCGGTTCCTCGCCCGGCTGGCCGGCATCGACGACCCGGAGCAGAAGCGAAAGATCATTGGCGACGAGTTCATCCGGGTCTTCGAGGAGGAGGCCGCGAAGCTCGGCCAGATCGACTTCCTGACCCAGGGCACCCTCTATCCCGATGTCATCGAGAGCGCGACCAGCGAGACCAAGACGGCGCAGAAGATCAAGACCCACCACAACGTCGGTGGGCTCCCTGCGGACCTGCGCTTCAAGCTCATCGAACCGCTGCGCTACCTGTTCAAGGACGAGGTCCGCCTGGTGGGCGCGGAACTCGGGCTGCCCGATGCCATGGTTCAGCGCCAGCCATTTCCGGGTCCGGGCCTGGCCATCCGGATCATCGGCGCGGTGACCGCCGAGCGGCTCGACACCCTGCGCGATGCCGACTGGATCGTGATCGACGAGATCAAGGCCGCGGGGCTGTACCGGAACGTGTGGCAGTCGTTCGCCATCCTGACCCCGATCAACAGCGTCGGCGTCATGGGCGACGGCCGGACCTACGCCAACGTCGTGGCGATCCGCGCCGTGACCTCGGAGGACGGCATGACCGCCGACTGGGCGAAGCTCCCATACGACGTCCTCGGCAAGATCTCCTCGCGGATCGTCAACGAGGTCCGCGGCGTCAACCGGGTCGTGTACGACATCAGCTCG
Source organism: Chloroflexota bacterium (assembly GCA_039933295.1). Classification (GTDB taxonomy): domain Bacteria; phylum Chloroflexota; class Limnocylindria; order Limnocylindrales; family CSP1-4; genus UBA5189. The sequence goes on along the minus strand of JBDTOJ010000154.1, from coordinate 4,568 downwards.
AAGCCACCCGCCACGATCGAGTGGGAGTGATCGGCCAAGGCAATCAGTCGTTGCGAACCAGGGCGTCGACGAGTCGTTCGCGGCCCGGGAGCTGACCGGCCGCGGCGAAGCGCCGGAGATGCTCGCCGGCCCTCGGTTCCACGGCGAGGGCTGACTGATACAGCTTTCGACCTCGCGACTCATCCCCGGCCTCGAAGACCATCACGGCCTGCCAAAGCCGGATCTGATCGTCATCGGGAGCCAGCGCGGCGGCCCGATCGGTGAACGCGGCGGCAGCCTCAACCTCGCCGACGGCGAGGGCCTCGAATCCCTCATCGAGCGCCTCATAGCCACGTGCCACGGAGACGAGTCGTTCGAGCTCACCGAGCGGATCTCGATGGTCGTCGATTCGTACGTTGAACCGGACGTCCCATGGCTTGGCATCGGCGTTGCCCGGTACGACGAGGATGCCGGCGGATTGTCGTCCTCGAACGTCACCGCCCTCGTCCTCGGCGGCTCGCAGTGCTGCGAGAAGGCGATCCGTGAGGTCACCACCCGCGTTCTCGTAGGCCGAGAGCATCGCGGGCCAGACCGTGGCCCGTTCCATCATGTTGGCCTGGACGGTGACGCCGGTCCCGGCGACGTGGCCCGCCGCCGGGACGCACGCTGATCCCGTATGCGCCGCCGTTCGGCCCAAGGCATCGACGATGCCCACCTGTCGGACGCCTGGGTCGGGATCGGCCGCGAGGAGTTCTGCGAGAGTTGTACCCGGTGACTGCCCTGCCACCAGGAGTTCGATCCCGGCGTGGCCGTAGCGGGCGTCAACGAAGGACTGGGTCGCGATCGCGCCAACGCCGGGTCGCGCCCATGGAACCACCGAGCCAGCGGCGAGCCAGCGGGATTGAACCGCCACGCCAAGCTCCCCGGTCTCAGGGTCGAATGCCACGATCGAATAGGTCACCGTGCCCGAAGCGTGGCGCGCAGCCGGGGCGATTGCAAGTGAATATCTGCACCACGGCCCGATCGGGGCAGGACATCTGGGCTATTCGTACCGCGATCGTGCGCGCTACAGTGAGTGCGATGGCCGATCAGGTACAGGGCGAGGACACGCCCGCTCCCGCCAACATGCCGCATTGCCCGTGGTGTTCCGCCACGATGGACACGGTTGATGCTGCTCGATGTCCCTCCTGCAACGCTCAACTTCGCGAAGAGTCAGCCGCCGAGGTCCCAGGCGTCACGAGGGTCGATCTCGAGAAGGTGCTCACGTCGCGGAAACCGCCGCCGCGCCAGTCCGGCCTGATGGGATGGCTCTCAGGCTCGTACCCGGAGGAGGTTGATTCGCCCGACGCACAGCGCGAGGTCAGCCCCCCGGACGAGGCTGTCCGGCGCGAGATGATTCGCATGGAGATCGCCGCAATCGAGGCTCGCGTCGAGGCCGAGCGCGCCGAACTGGCAGCGGAGCGCTCGATCGTTCTTGGAGCGAACGCCGCCGTGGAGCCGGCGGCCGTATCCGACGCCGCAGCACCTCCAGCCGATCCGCCGGTCGAGGGCAGCGGCCCGAGCTGACACGCGGTACGCCCCGAGACGCGCACGCGCCGGGACGTACCTCATCCATCGGAGTCGATACCCCTCAGACCGTTTCGGTTTGGCGTCGCTATCCTCCGCAAGTGCCCGACCGACTCCCTTCACCCGGCCCCTCGTACCTGCGCGAACAGGAATTCCGAATCGGGGACCGCGTGCTTCGGGCCGGCATGAGCCGCCCATCCATGGGTCCTGATCAGTGGTGGCTCGGCGTGCTCTGGGTCCAGGATGACGAAGGGGTCGTCAGCTTCCGCGACGTGGCGCCGGCCGGTGGACCACCCCCTGACCCGCCGCTCGCACGCCTCGGTCCCACCCTTGCCGGGGGCTTGTCTGGCATGATCCTCGAGGACGCTGGCCGACTCTCGATCCGGCTCGGGCTACTGGCTCCACCGGAGGACCCTGAGCGGCCCTGGCGTTGCCCACTCGCGATCCGCGCCGGCTTCCAGTTCGAGCCGACCCGCGCCGCAACCATGCTCCCGAACGTCCTCGCACAGGAGGTCCTCACGGCGTTTCGTCGAGCCGTCGAGGGCCTCGGACGACCGTGACGCCTGACCTTGCCGCAGGTCGCGAACCGCGGGTCCGAATGGCAGTCGGAGGGCGATTCCGGCCCCCCGTCGTAGACTGCGCGGAACATGGATGACCGAAACGACCCCTTCCGTCCGCCGACCGGGCTGGATGGCCGAAACCCCCGAGGGCCCCGCTCCACCAACGGCCGACGACCGGCACCCCCCGCCAATCCGCTGAGTGGCCGCCTGGGCGTGGTCATGGGCATCGTCATTGTCGTGCTCCTGTTCGGGGCCGGCGTCCTGGAGTTCTGGACCGATGCGATCTGGTACCAGAGCGTCAAGTTCGATGCCGTGTTCTGGACCCGGATCTGGGCAACACTCATCCTGTTCGTGGTCGGCGCCGGTGCGACGCTGCTCATCCTTCTCGGCAACCTGTGGCTCGCAAATCGCTTCGCCCCGCCCGGCGACGGAACTCCGGCCTCGTTCGGTGATGTCCTGCAGCGCCTGAGCGAAGCAAGCGTTGCCGGCGATCCGCGAGATCGGACCGGCATGCCGCGGCCCATAAACGCCGAGCCCATCCCGATGCCAGATCTGTCACCGCTCGCCACGGTCGTCCTGGCTGGTCTGTCGGTCCTTGCGGCCCTGATCATCGGAGGTGCCGCTGCGTCATCCTGGGACACGATCCTGCTGTGGATCCATCGGGTCCCGTTCGTGGCCGCCGGTGGCGCGCCGAGCGTCGATCCGATCTTCGGCCGCAACGTCTCCTGGTTCCTGTTCGACCTTCCATTCCTGCGAACGGTCCAGACGGTCTTCAACGTGGTCGTCCTGGGCGCAATCGGCGTCGCGGCGGCCCGCTATCTGGCTGGGATGTCGCGATCCGGGTTCTCGCTGCCGTCCGCGGTGCGCATCCACCTCGCTGTCCTCGCCGGCCTGTATCTCGTGTCGGTGGCGGTCGGCTACCAGCTCGACAAGTACGAACTCGTGTACTCGGCCCGTGGTGTCGCGGCAGGCGTCAGCTACACGGACCAGCACGCCCAGTTCCTTGCCTACGACCTCCTGACGGGTATCTCCGCATTTGCAGCCGCCTTCCTCGTCGGTGCCGCGTTCACGCGCTGGACATGGCCGCTCGGCATCACGGTCGCGACCTGGTTCCTGGCGTCGCTCTTCGTCGGCCGGTTGTACCCCGAAGTCATCCAGCGCTTTGTTGTCCTGCCTGACCAGTACAACCTCGAGCAGTCCTACATCGGCAACAACATCGCGATGACCCGGCGAGCCTATGGTCTCGATGCATGGGAGGAGCGCAGCTACAACGGCTCCGCGCCCTTGACCCAGGCCCAGATCGACAGCGAATCGGCCACGTTCGCGAACGCGCGTCTGTGGGACTACCGCCCGCTCGGCGACACGCTCGACCAGCTGCAGACCGTCCGGCGGTACTACGACTTCATCGACGTCGACACGGACCGTTACAACATTGATGGCAAGGAACGCCAGGTGATGCTGTCGGCACGTGAGCTGAACCTGGCCGCGACCGACAACGCGAGCGGTTGGGTCAACCAACGGATCATCTACACCCACGGCATCGGGATTGCGATGGTTCCGGTCAACGAGGTGACCCGGGAGGGCCAGCCGCTCCTCCTGGTCAAGGACCTTCCGCCGGTCTCGAGCGGTGGCGCCCCGAGCGTCAGCGAGCCCCGGATCTACTTCGGCGAGTCGCTCTCCGACTACGTGATCGTTGGCGCAAGGCAATCAGAGTTCGACTACCCGCAGGGAGATAACTCGGCGGGTGCCGAGACCGATGTCCAGACGCGCTGGACCGGCGCCACCGGCATCAAGCTCGATACGACGCTCTCGCGGCTGCTCTTTGCCCTCCGGTTCCGCGACCTCAACCTCTTCATCAGCGATCAGGTAACGGCGGACAGCCAGCTGCTGATGCACCGCGCCCTCCAGGACCGCCTCCAACGGATCGCGCCGTTCCTGTCGTACGACAAGGATCCGTACGTGGTGGTGACCGACGCCGGCCGGCTCGTCTACGTCCAGGACGCGTTCACGACCTCGGATCGATTCCCGAACGCCCAACCGTTCAACCCGGCTGAGCTCGGAGCGACGGGGCTGCCGCCCGTACCCCTGAACTACATCCGGAATAGCGTCAAAGTCGTCATGGACGCGTACGACGGCACGATGGCCTTCTACATCGCCGATCCGACGGATCCCATCGTGCAGGCCTGGGCCGGCGTCTTTCCGACGCTGTTCCACCCCCTGTCCGACATGCCCCAGGACCTCAAGGCGCACCTCCGGGTGCCGGAGGACCTGTTCAACATCCAGACCGCGGTATTCGGTCGATACCATGTGACGAACAACGAAACGTTCTTCGGTGGGCAGGACCGGTGGACGGTCCCGGCCGGCAAGACCAGTGACCAGAGCCTCCCGTCCGAGGCGTATTACGTGATCATGCGCATGCCGGGCGAGGCGGATCCGGAATTCCTGCTGCTCCAGCCGATGGTG
>JBDTOJ010000153.1:0-13357 GCA_039933295.1 Chloroflexota bacterium | reverse complement strand
ACTCGACGCCCATCATCTCGGCCCGGATCATCCGGTTGACGGCATTGCTGCCGCCGCCACCGACGCCGATGACCCGAATGAGGGCGAAGTTCTCAGAATCAGAACGCAGGGCCACCGTACTCCTCCATGGCCTTCTGGGGCCTGGGCTGAACCTTCTGCAGATGTGACCCGGAGCGTTGATCAGGCGGGGTCGGCGGGGCGCTCAAGGTCGTCGGGCGAGTCTACCATCCGATGTGCTTTCCGTGACCAACGGAATTGATTCCCGTCGGAGGCTGACGCAGCGAGGCCGGACGGCGCCCCTTACGGGAAGATGCTCCGGAGCGAATCCCGCATCCGACCGAGGATTCCGAAGGCCGGCGCTGATTCGTAGCGCGTCGGTTCATCGTCCGCCAGGGATCGGGCTCCCCACATCAGGAGGCCGATCGCGGTGGCATAGGCGGGGGTCAGGATCGAGTCGGTCAGGCCCGCGACGGCGGTCGGCGCGACGACGCGCACCGGCATCTGGAGGACCTCGCGCCCGAGTTCGGCCAGCCCCGAGAGCTGGGCCGCACCTCCGGTCAGGATGAGGCCCGCCGGCAGCATCCCGGCACCGGCCGAGCGCATCTCCGCCCCCAGCAACTCGAACGTCTCCCGCATCCGGGCCTCGATGATCTGGCACAGCTCGAGGCGGCTGATGGTCCGACCTGCGTCCTCACCGAGGACCGAGACGCTGATCTCCTCATCGGCCGAGACGCCGCGCAGGTCGCAGGTCCCATGTTCGATCTTGAGTTCCTCGGCGACGGGCAGCGAGGTCTTGATGCCGATCGCCACGTCGTTGGTCACGAAGTTGCCCCCGACGGGCAGGACGCTCGTGTGGAACGGCGACCCCTCGTTGAACATCGCCAGGTCGATGGTCCCGGCGCCGAGATCCGCAACGGCGACGCCGAGCTCCTTCTCGGTCTCGGTCGCCACGGCCTCGGAAGCCGCCAGGGCGTTGGCGACCCGCTCGTCGATCTTCACTCCAGCGGCGGCGACGCACTTGGTCAGGTTCTGAACGGCGGTCTGGGGCGCCGTGACGATGTGGGTCTCGACCTCGAGGCGAAGGGCGCTCATGCCGAGCGGATCCTTGACCCCTTCCTGGCCGTCGACGATGAACCCGCGTCGCTCGACGTGGAGGACGTCGCGGTTCGACGGGATGGCGACCGCCCGGGCCACCTCGATGGCGCGCAGGATGTCCTCCCGGCTGACCTCGCGGTCATGGGCGGTGACCGCAACCTGACCGGTGGAGTTGAGGCTCTCGACCTGGGCCCCGCCGACGCCGACGAATGCCTTGTCGATCTTCCAGCCGGACAGGCGCTCGGCCTTCTCGACGGCATCGCTGATCGACCGGACCGTCTGGTCGATGTTGACGACGGCACCCTTCTTGAGGCCCGAGGACGGCACCGTGCCATGACCGATCACGGTCACGCGGCCGTCACGACCCACCTCGCCGATGAGCGCACAGACCTTGCTCGTGCCTACGTCGATTCCGACGAGGACGCCTTCCACCACAGTTTCGCCTGCTCCCTCCCGGTTTCCCGGGTCAGATGAAGTGTCGCCGGATCAGCGCGACGTTGTTGAAGATCCGGAACCCGAAATTGATCAGCGCCACGAGGTACAGATCCAGGCTCAGCCGATCGCCGATGAACGTGAGGATCACGGCGACCACGGCGTTCGTGACGAAGCCAGAGATGAAGACGCGATTGTCGTAGACACCATCGAGCTCGGCTCTGACCGCCCCGAGAACCGAGTCGAGCGCGGCGAGAATCGCCACGGCCGAGTAGCGGCTGAACTCGAAGCTGACGTTGACGTTGAGGACGAGCCCAAGCAGGACGCCCACGATGAGGCCTGCCAGGGGAAGCAACACGTTGTCTCGTCCTCGTTGCGATGTGTTTCGGCAAGGCTACTCGACCGCACCGGACCGGGGCAACCTGTCCCTTCCGCGCCTCGACGGCTCATGGGGCGGGCGACGCCTTCAGGATGAAGGTGCCGGCATTCTCGTCAGCGAGGATCACCTTGGCGATCGAGTCCTCGCGGTCCGCGAGCAGGCTCCGAAGCAGGCGAACCTGGCCGGGGATCATCGCAGGTGTCCGGATGCTCGGCGTGTACAGGCCAAAGACGGCCACCCAGGATCTCGGGAGCGTCCCGACGACGAAGCCTGTGGCCAGGGTCACGGTGATGACCAGCGAATCGGCCGCGCTGCCGATGTCGGCAGGGGTGAGCGAGGCAAGCCGCGTGGCAGCGTCCAGGTCGACCGGGTCGAGCACCGAGCCCACATGGAGCGTCGCCGCTCCCGGTCGGCTGTCAGCAACCGTCGGCAAGGCGGCCGACGGAGCCGCGTCGGACGCCGACGTCGCGAAGATCACGCCCTCGCGATCAACGAGGAACAGGGTGTCCCCTACCCTCCAGGTCAGGATCGCCGAGCGCTCCTCGACCGTGACGACGAGCGTGTCGGGCAGGCTGACTGCGACGTGGGCGTCGGCGACGCCCGGGAGACGCCGCAGTCGGTCCTCGATCGGCCCAGTCTGGATGCGGAACAGGTTCGTGCCGTCGGTGGTTGCCACCGCGCTCACGAGTGCCTCGTTCGTGGTCCATGTGAGCGTCGGCAGTTCCGTTCGCGCGAGCGTGAACGCCGGGGTCGAGGCAAGGCCGTTCAGCGCGCCGATCGATGCAAGCAGGACGAGGATCGCCGCCGCGCGCGACGGGTTCAGCCGCCACGGCACCCTCCGCGCGGTGAGACCGGGCCGACGTCGGCCGCTGGCCCGGACGGCATCTCCTCTTGGTCGAGCCTGCTTCGATGACCGGCCACCCGCGCTCGGCCATCGACCGGTTGCCCGCGCCGGGCTGCGGCGAAATTTCACGCGGAGGTCCTCACCGCGGGAGGTCGGCCTTGGTCAGGCGGGTCGCGGGCCGGGCCCGATGGCGCTCGAGCGCGAGGTCGATGATACGGCGACAGACCGCGGCGAAATCGAGCCCGCCTTCGCTCGGAAGCGTCGGGAAGAGGCTGATCGGCGTGAACCCGGGGATCGTATTGATCTCGGACAGGTAGACCTGCGCGCCGGCAACGAGAAAGTCGACACGAGCGAAGCCCTCGGCACCTGACGACCGATATGCGTCCCTTGCCAGCTTCTGCATAACTGCCCGCTGCCCCTCCGGGATTTCGGCGCGCAGGGATGTCTCGGACAAGCCGGGCGTGTACTTGGCGGCATAGTCGTAGAACTCGTGGCCCGCCACGATCTCCCCGGGCCCATAGACGCCGAGCGGCGGTTCCGTCCCGATGATGGCGATCTCGAGGTCTCGAGCGTCGGCCAGATAGGGCTCCACGACCGCAACCGAATCGAAATGGAAGGCGGCCCCGAGGGCGGCGGCTCGTTCGTCCGCATGGTGCGCCAGGGTCATCCCGACGGAGCTGCCAAGGCGCGCGGGCTTGAACATGAGCCGCGGGTCCCCCGCTCCACCAGCGAAGGCGTCCAGTTCGCCGAGCACGCTGCCAGGATCGGACCGCCATCGTGCCTCGCGGATCTCGCGCCAGTCCAGGACAGGCAGCCCGAGGCCACGCCAGATCCGCTTCTGGACCGCCTTGTCCATACCGACCGACGATCCGAGGATGCCCGAGCCGGTGTAGGCAAGGTTCGCCGCCTCCAGCAACGCCTGGACCGTCCCGTCCTCCCCGAACGGGCCGTGAAGCGCGATGAACACGACCGGGGCCGGGCGCACTGCCGCCAGCCGGTCAATCGACGCTCCAACCGGGAACGGTCCCTCGGCGCCGAGGTCTCGAGGGTCGTCGTAGGCCGACGCGTCGCGATGTCCTCGAGCGTGATCGTTGGGAAGCCACCACCAGGATCCGGTCAGATCGATCAGAACCTGCTGCGTCTGGAATCCGTCGGCGATGAGTGCACCGGCAATTGCGGTCCCGGACACAATGGACACATCGTGTTCGGCGGATGGGCCGCCGAACAGGACCGTGATCGGCGCTCGAAACGCCTCGGCGTTGGTCATTCGGGCGACGTGCCTCCGGGTACGGGTGGCGGCCAGGGCCAGCCGGCCCAGTCGCCGACGAACTCGATCTCGAACTGAAGATCGATCCCATCGCTCTGCTGAATCGTCGCACGAACGTGGTCGCCCAGGGCTCGAACATCGGCGGCGGTCGCCGTCTTGTCGGCGATGATGAAGTTGGCGTGCTTCTCGGAGACGGTGGCACCACCGATGCGGAAGCCCTTCAGGGCGGCCGCTTCGATCCGCTGCCCGGCCGACGCTCCAACAGCCGGATTGCGGAAGACGCTGCCCGCCGACGGCAGGCCGAGCGGCTGATGCATCTGGCGCCATTTTCGGATCTCGTCGAGCGCCGCCCGAATGTCGTCCGGGGCCCCGGTCGCGAGCTTGAACGTCCCCCCGACGACGAGCTCCCGATCGCCCGACGCCGATGGGTGCTTGAGCCGGCTCTCGCGATAGGCAAACGCCAGATCGGCTGCATCGACCTTCGACTCGATCCCATCCGGGCTGAGGATGTCCGCCGACTCGAGGACGCCGGCAATGTCTGAGCCGTGCGCCCCGGCATTGCCCCAGATCGCACCGCCCACGGTCCCCGGGATCGCCAGGCCGAACTCCAGGCCTGTGAGTCCGGCCTTCTGCGTCTCCGTCGCGGCGCGGGCCATCGGGACGCCGGCGGCAGCGTGATATCGCTCGCCGTCGATCCGGGTCTGCTCGGCCTTGACGTGAATCACGAGGCCCCGCACGCCGCGGTCCGAGACGACGACGTTGCTCCCCCGGCCGAGCACGAGAATCGGCAGGCCGCGCGAACGCGCGAAGCGGACGAGGCCACGGACCTCGAACGTATTGCGAATGGTGGCGAGCAGGTCGGCCGAGCCACCGACGCGCATCGTGGTGAGACGAGCCAATGGTGCGTGCTGATCCACCCGAACGCCGACCCGTCGGGCAATGTCCGCCGCGAGGGCGACGGTGTCGAGGGCGGCCGGCGGCTCGTCGGTCATGAGATGCCTCGGGACATCCGGTCGATGGCCGGCACGTCCGGTGGTGCCTGACGCGAGCCCAGAGCCATCACGATGGCCGCCAGGGCGTCGGCGGCACCGGGGCGGCCGAGGGATCGGGCCGCCGCCGTCATGCGAGCATGCGATGCCGGATCGTCGAGGATTCCGATGGCCTCGAGCAGCGCGGGGCCGTCGAGATCAGCATCCTCAATCTCGACGGCCGCTCCCGCCTCGACCAGGACGCGGGCATTGGCGCGCTGATGGCCGCCGGCGTGCGGATACGGCACCACGATCATCGGGACGCCGGCTGCGGTGACTTCGGCGAGCGTCGAGGATCCAGCCCGCCCGACCACGAGATCGGCAGCGACGAGCGCTTCGGTCATGCCGTCCGTCAGAAACCGCACGGGTCGATAGCGGGTTCGTTGATCCGTTGGCAGGGCCGCGCGGCCTGCGAGCGCGGGCGCATACCCCTCGTCTCCGGTCACGTGAAGCACGTGATATCGAGCCACGAGGGTCGGCAGGATCGCAACCACGACATCGTTCAGACGACGCACGGCCTGTGACCCGCCGAAGATGAGCACGAGTCGCTGGCCGGCGGGCACGCCCAGGCCCTCCCGTGCCGCCAGCGGGTCGACGTTGCGCAAGTCACGGATCGGGGTCCCGGTCGGGAGACACGGAGGCGATGCGGCCTGATCGTCCGTGGCACCCGCGGGTCGCCCGAGGGCCGCGCAGGTCTCGCTGAACGACACTGCGAGCACGGTCGCAAGACGGGCCGTGGCGCGGACGCTTCGACCGGGAAGGACGTTGCCCTCCCACAGGACCGTCGGGATGCGCAGGACTCGTGCGGCGATCAGGACCGGGATCGCGACGTAGCCACCAGTGGTGAAGACCGCATCGGGCCGATCCCGGACCATCATGAGAAAGGCCTGTGGAATCGACATCGCCAATCGGATCGGATCGAGGATCAGGTGCACATCCCTGGCCACCGTCCGGAGGGATCGCAGGGCGAGACGACGCAGCGGCACCCCAGCCGCGGGGACGATCCGTTCTTCCATTCCACGCTGACCACCGAGCCAGCTGATGTCAGGCGGATTCGGTCGGCGGCGCAGCGATTCCACGACGGCGAGTGCCGGGTAGATGTGTCCCCCGGTCCCGCCGCCCGCGATCAGCAGGTGCATCGGTCTCCTGTGGTTGCTGCTGCTGCTGTTGCCGCTCCACCGTCTCGCGCGAGATCGACAGGAGGATCCCGACGGCGGCGAAGCTGATGACGAGCGATGACCCGCCCGCGCTGATGAACGGGAGCGTGATCCCGGTAACCGGTATCAGCGCGACGACGACGCCGATGTTGATGAACGCCTGGATGCACAGCCAGGCCGTGATCCCCGTCGCCAGCAGCGCCCCAAATGAATCGGGCGCCCGGAGGGCGGTGCGGATCCCGGCGTAGGCCAGGACGACGAAGAGGGCCACGACCGTGACCGCGCCGATGAGGCCGAATTCCTCGCCGATGATGGCGAAGATGAAGTCATTCCAGGCATTCGGGAGGTAGAGGCCGCCGGCGAGCTTCGATTCGCCGAGCCCGGAGCCGAATACGCCACCGAGTCCGAGTGCATACAGGCCCTGGACGGTATGGAAGCTCGCCCCGAGCTGATCCTGCCAGGGGTTGAGGAAGGCCCGGATCCGCTCCATCTGGTAGTCCCGGAGACCGACCACGATGGCGGTCAGGACGCCGAGCACGGCCATGGCGCCGAACTGCCAGAGCCGCGCCCCCGCAACAAAGAACATCGTGAACGCCGCCCCGACGATGACCGTGGTCGTGCCGAGGTCGGGTTCCTTGAAGACCAGGGCGATGACCGGCAGGGAGATCAGCAGGAAGGGCATGGTGCCGCTCCGAATCCCCGATATCCGCGTCCCGCGCGACGCCATCCAGTGGGCGAGGTAGATCACAAGGGTCAGCTTTGCGACCTCGGCCGGATGGATGGCCGGCAAGGGCGGAATCGACAGCCACCGGGCACTGCCTCCGACGACGACGCCGAGACTCGGAACAAAGACGAGCACGAGAAGGACGATGCCGAGGACATAGGCAGGCAGTGATACGAGGCGCAGCCGCCGGTAGTCGACCCGCATCATCACCAACATGGCGAGCAGCCCAATGGAGGCCCACACGATCTGCGGGCCGACAATCGCCAACGAGTTGTCGTTCTTGATGTACGAACGCATGGCGGACGACGAGTAGACCATCAGGATCCCGATCGCCGCGAGCGCGACGACGGCGACCAGAATCGACCAGTCCGGTTGGTGTCGTTCCCGCTTCAGGATGTTCGTTCTTGCCGCCACTCCGCTCCGACGCCCGTGGGTCGTCGACCGGTCACGTGGCGATGGCCGGGTACGTTCCCCGCGTCGGGCATCCCCGTCAGCCTGTCGCCGCGGCAGCGCGCGGTCCGCAAAACCCATCAGATGCTCCCCCTCGGTGGCGCCGCGGCCGTGGTGGACGGATCGCTGCCAAGCGCAGCGACCGCCTGCTTGAATGCGCGCCCGCGCGCGGCATAGTCCTCGAACATGTCAAAACTCGCCGCCGCCGGCGAGAGCAGAACGGTCGCGATCCGCCCCATCGGGCCGCTGCCCGCCTCGCCCGCGATGCGCCCGGCGGCGTCTGCCAGGGCCGCGGCCTGGTCGACCGCATCCGACATGGATTCGGCGCGTGCAATCGTCCCCAAGCCGGCTCGTCCGAACAGCGACGCCATCGCTTCGGCCGATTCGCCGATCAGGACGGCCGCCGCGGCCCGCCGGGCGACCACCTCGGCCAGCTCTCCAAGATCAACACCCTTGTCACGACCCCCGGCAATCAGCACGATCGGTTCGGAAAATGCCTCCAGCGCGGCGATCACCGCGTCCGGCTGCGTGCCCTGCGAGTCATTCACGAAGCGAACACCACCGATCACGGCAACCGTTTCGAGGCGATGCTCGACGCCCCGAAACTGGGCGGCTTCGCGGCGGATGGCATCGGGGGCCACCCCGAACAGGAGCGCCGTCGCAACGCCGGCAAGGGCATTGCGGACGTTGTGCCGACCGGGAATGGCGAGTTCGTCGACGGGCATGATCCGCCCGCCCGGACCGGTCGCAGCTGGTCCACCGCCGGCGAGCGCCAGCCGCTGGACGCCGGCCGCCACGATCCAGCCGCCAACGACCCCGACGCCGCCGGCGATGGGTCGATCGAGGCGGTACAGGATGGTGGACGCGGTTCCGAGCCCGGCGTACGCCGCCACGACCGGGTCCTCGGCGTTGAGGACGAGTGCGCCATCCGGATCCACGAGCTCGGCAAGTCGTCGCTTGACCCGCCGATAGGCGGACATCGAGCCGTGCCGGTCGAGGTGATCGGATGTGACGTTCGTATAGAGCGCCACGGTCGTTCCGCGTGACAGCGTCGGCAACTGGAGTTCGGACAGCTCGATGACGACCCGGTGGTCCACGGTGAGCTCCGGGAGCCGCTCCACGAGCGGCGTACCGATGTTCCCACCGAGGGCGACCGGGTGCACGGGATTGCCGCCGAGCAGGGCGGCCGTCAGCGAAGCGGTCGTGGTCTTGCCCTTGGTCCCGGTGACGCCGACCGTCGGCGACGGGCACAGCCGAAGGAAGAAATCCGGCTCCGAGATCAGGGCCGGGGCGCCGGGAACGCCCATCGCCCTCGCCTGGACCAGCTCGACGAGCGCCGAACGGAGCACCGGTTCCGTCGTCGGAAAGTCCGCGGAGATCGACGGTGATGTCACGACCAGACTGGCGTCGGCCCACGACGAAGGGGCTTCGGCATCCGGACCGAGAATGAGCTGCATCTGGCGCCCGCCGAGCTGTTCGATCGCTGATCCAAGCTCGGTCCGTGGGCGCCCGTCGTAGATCGTGACCACGGCGCCGGCGTCGACCAGGAACCTCGCGGTCGCGATCCCGGTTCGGGCAAACCCGAGAACGGTGACTTGTCTCCCACGGAGCGCGCCGGCCCGGATGCTGTCCATCGACAGGGCATCCAGATCGATGGTGTCGAGTCGAGCTCCGGACGACGACGGCATGGTCATCACCCGAGCTGATCGATCGAAGCGAGGAAGAGTGTGACCCCGAGCAGGCCCGCAAGGATCCCGACGATCCAGAACCGGAGCGTGATCTTTTCCTCATCCCATCCCGACAGCTCGAAATGATGGTGGAGCGGCGCCATCTTGAAGACGCGCTTGCCCTTCGTCATCTTGTAGTAGCCGATCTGGATGATGTCCGAGGCGGTCTCGACGACGAAGACGAGGCCGATCAGCGGCAGGACCAGGATCTGGCCCGTGATCAGGGCGATGACAGCGAGCGTGGCCCCGAGCGCCAGCGATCCTGAATCGCCCATGAAGATCTGGGCCGGATGGACGTTGAACCACAGGAACCCGAGCAGGCCGCCGATGATCAACGCGCACAGCAACGCCAGGTTCGGCTGGTTGCCGAGGGTTCCATCGGGCTGCGGCACAATGTTCAGGAGCGCGATCAGCATGAACGCCACGAACGCGAAAATGAGCGTCCCGCCCGCGAGGCCGTCGAGCCCATCGGTCAGGTTGACGCCATTGCTCGAGGCGATGATCGCGAATGCCGCGAAGGCGATGAAGATCCACGGCGCGATCCCGACGGCGCCCACGAACGGAACGGCGATTTCATCGATCGAGTAGGTCGACTGGATCTGGAAGGCCACCACGGCGGCGACAACGACCAGCCACAGGAGCTTGTGCCGGGCACGGATGCCTTCCCCTGTTCGGGCGTTGAGGATGTCGTCGGCCGCGCCGAGCACGCCAACGAGGACCAGAGTCGCCAGCGGGGCGATGATCGCGCGCTGCGGGAAGCCTCGCAGCAGGAAGAACAGCACGACCACGACGGCGATGATCAGGAGGCCGCCCATCGTCGGTGTCCCGCCCTTTGCCAGGTGTGCCTCGGGACCTTCCGCCCGGATCCGCTTGCCCATCCCGACCGCCTGGAGGAGGCGGATGTACGCCGGCATGAGGATCACGACCAGGGCGAAGGCGAGCAGCAGGCCCTGGATCAGTTCGACGGTCACGCGAGTGACGACCGCAACGATTCGACAAGAAGGTCGAGCTCCGCGCCGCGCGAGGCCTTGACGAGAACGACGTCGCCCGGCTGCAGGATACCCGTGAGTCTTGCCAGCGCCCCGGCCCGATCGGGCACCTCAACGATGACGTCGGGCGCCATGCCGGCCTCGCGGGCACCGCGAGCGATGGCCGTCGCCTCGGGCCCGACAGTCACGAGCAGCGAGCACGCTGCGGCTGCCAAGGATCCCGTCTGAAGGTGACCCGCTTCGGATGCGTCGCCCAACTCCAGCATCTCGCCCAGGACTGCGACCCGGCGCCCGGGAAGGCTTGTCAGCAACTCGAGCGCGGCTGCCATCGAGGCGGGCGACGCGTTGTAACTGTCGTCCACGATCGTGACCCCGCCGGCAACGACGAGTTGGCCCCGATGCGGGGCCGACCAGCCACCGGTCAATGCCCGGACGATCTCGTCGACCTGCATTCCCGCGGACAGGCCGACCGCGGCCGCGGCCAGAGCGTTGTGGACCGACAGCCGACCGAGCGCGGGGATCGACGCGGCGACATGCTCGACGCCATCCTGGCCACGCGTGCGAAGCCGGAAGCGCATTCCGGCCATACCGATGGAGCGTACGTGATCGGCGCCCACGTCGGCATCGTCGGCGAACCCGTAGGTCACGACGCGAGCCGCAGTCCGGGTACGCAGGCCACGGACGCGTGGATCATCGGCGTTGAGGATGGCGACGCCATGGGCTGGGAGCGCCTCGACCAGCTCGGCCTTGGCGTTCTCGACGGCTTCGATGGAACCGATCCGGCTCAGATGAACACCGAGGATGGCCGTCACGACTCCGATTGCTGGTCGGGCGAGCTCCGCCAGCTGGGCAATCTCACCGCCGGCATACATCCCCATCTCGAGGACGACATGGACGTCCTCGGTGTCGAGCCGGAGAAGGGTGAGCGGCAGCCCGATCTCATTGTTCTGGTTGCCCTCGGTCCGGAGCGTGCGGCCATGAGCGTTGAGGACGCTCGCGACGGCCTCCTTCGTGGACGTCTTCGCGATGCTCCCCGTGATGCCGACGACGAGCGGCTCGAACCGGGCGCGCCAGCCGGCCGCGATCGCCTGGAGCGCCGCGATCGGGTTCGGCACGGCGACGATCGTCACGTCGCCGAGAAGGGCCAGGGTGGCGTCGTCCGGGTCGGCAGATACGATCAGTGCCGCCGCCCCGGCCGTGACCGCGTCGCGCAGAAATCGATGGCCGTCCGTCCGCTCGCCCGGCAGGGCTACGAACAACTCCCCCGGCCTGACCAGTCGCGAATCGACCGCCGCACCGCGGATGGGCCGGAGCGAGTCCCGGATCAGTCGGCCGCCGGTCAGCCCGACCAGATCATCGGCCGTCATGGCCTCGTGTCGGGCGCCATTCGCCGGGACGGTGCGACCCGGTCGCGCGGACTCGGAGAGGTCGGACACGCCCCGAAGTGTGGCATACGAAGCCCCGCCGGATCGGAGCCGCGGGGCGCGAACCATGGCGGTCAATCGCCGAGTCGGCCCGTCGGGGCCACGAACGGAGCCAGTTCCGGCAGCAGGCCCGGGATGCCGATCGCGTCGGTCGCGATGCGCCGGAACAGCTCGAACGACATCACCGGCATCGCCAGCTGCCCGCCGCGCTTGACGCCGGGATGCGCTTCATTGATCAGCACGGAGACGACGAGATCGGGCTGCCCGATCCGACGGCCGAAGTAGCCGACGAAGGAGTAGTTGAACTTGTTCGGCTTCCAGTCGTGCAAGGTTGCGTCCCAGATCTGCGCCGTGCCTGTCTTCCCGCCGACGAACGTGCCCGGGATGAGCGTCCGATCGCGATAGAACGGGACCGTCGTCAGGACGTGGTGCATGAGATTCGTCATGACCGGTGACAACGCCGGGTCCATGACCCGACCCCTATCGGTGAGCGCCACGGGCTTGCCGTTGACGGCTGCGACGACATGCGGTGTCACGAGGGTGCCACCGTTGACCATGGCGGCATAGGCTGTGGCGAGCTGTAGCGGCGTGACGGCAACACCCTGGCCGAAACTGCCGTTCGCAAGATCGATTTCCCGCCAGATATTCTGGGCCGGATCACGCACGAGACCTGCGACCTCGCCGGAGACATCGACGCCGGTCTTCGCCCCGAATCCGAGCCGCGCCCACACGTCGTGCAGGACCGTGGCCGCCTGCTGTGTCGTCGGCGCGAGACCAAGTGCCAGTCTCGCCGCGACGACATTGCGGGAATAGGCGATGGCATCCTCGAGTCGGAGCGAGCCCATCGCGACGTGGTCCGCGTCAGCGATCTTGGTCTTGCCCTTGTCGAGCTTCAGGACCCCCGAGTCGTTGTACTTGGTCGCCAGCGTCGAGGTTCCGGATTCGAGGCCGGCGATGACCGTCAGCATCTTGAAGACGGAGCCTGGTTCGTAGACCTTGGAGACGATCGGATCGACGAACCGGCCCGGATCGTCGGCCGCGACGGCCCCGTAGTCATTCGCGTCGTAGGACGGATAGGTCGCTTCCGCCACGACCGCGCCCGTGTACGGATCAATGACGACGGCGGAAACGCTCTTCGCCTTGTCCGACAGCCAGGCCTGCATGACCTCCTGCTCGAGGGCCAGCTGGAGACCGGCATCGATCGTCAACGACAGATCGGAACCGGGCGTTCCAGCCTCGACGATGTGTTGCGTCTCGCGAACCGCCTGCCCGTTTGCATCGCGATCGGATTCCATGACCGTCGGGGTCCCGGACAGTGCGTCCTGGTAGTACTGCTCAACGCCGTACTGCCCGGCTCCATCGCGGTTCACGAACCCGATGAGGTGGGCCGCCATCGACGTCAACGGGCCGCCGCCGGACTGCGGGTACTGGCGGACCTGGGTCGACTCGACCGACAAGCCATTGATCTTCAGCACCGCGGCCTCGGCGATGACGGCATCGGTATCCTCGGCCGGCAGATCCTTGGCGATGACCAGATAGGTCCGATTGGTCGTCAGGCGAAGGCTGAGCGCCTGCGCGGCCGTTGGATCGAGAGCGAGGTGGTCCGTGAGCAGCGTCAACAACTGGGCGCGCGTCGTCGCGGTCAGGCGCCGGGGGTTCGCGATCAGGCGATCACGAGTCACGCTGTCGGCCAGGACGATCGTGCCGCTTCGGTCGTAGATCGTGCCGCGCACCGCCGGGATCGTGGTCTGGAGAAAGATCTGCCGCTGGGCATCGGCGGCGAGGCCGTCGCGCTGGGCAATCTGCCACCACCCGAGCCGGGCCACCAACGCACAGGCGAA
>JBDTOJ010000152.1:0-42125 GCA_039933295.1 Chloroflexota bacterium | reverse complement strand
CATCGAGGACCGCGATCGGCCGCGCGCCCATCGTGAAGATGTCGCGCAGGATCCCGCCGACGCCGGTGGCGGCACCCTGGTACGGCTCGACGGCGCTCGGGTGGTTGTGCGATTCGATCTTGAACGCAACCGCGAGCCCGTCACCGATCGATATGACGCCGGCGTTCTCGCCGGGGCCGGCGACGACGCCCTCGCCCGCCGTGGGCAGTGTCCGGAGCAGCGGCTTGGAACTCTTGTAGGAGCAGTGCTCGCTCCACATCACGCTGAACATGGCGAGTTCGATGTCGTTCGGATCGCGGCCCAGTCGATCTCGAATGCCGTCCAACTCCTCGTCGGTCAGGCCGAGGGCCACGTGGAGGGGAATCGGAGGAGATGCGGGCACCGCGGCATCCACGAGCGTCATCGAACGAGGACCCCGCTACGATCGCCGGCCCTGACAGAGGCCGCGGCGCTCTCGACAAACGAGCGGACGATCGCGAATCCAGCGTCGGAACCGAGTAGCGATTCGGATGCCCGCTCCGGATGCGGCATCAAACCCGCGACGTTGCCGGCGGCATTCCGGACGCCGGCGATGGCGCGCATCGACCCGTTGGGGTTGGCCGAATCGTCTGATTCCCCGGCCACGGTGCCATCCGCCCGGACGTACCGGAACAGGATCTGGTTGTTGGCTTCGAGCTGGTCCAGCATCTCCGGTTCTGCGAAGTAGCAGCCCTCGCCATGGGCGATCGGCATCCTGAGCGGCCGTCGTGGCCCGGTCAGGCTCGTGAACGGCGAGTCCACGTCCTCAACCGCGATGTGCACGTCGCGTCCCAGAAATCGAAGGCCCCGATTGCGGAGCAGTGCGCCGGGCACGAGCCCTGCTTCCGCGAGGACCTGGAACCCGTTGCAGATGCCGAGGACCAGGCCACCGTCCGCGGCAAAGGCCGCGACCGACCGCATGACCGGGCTGAACCGTGCGATGACCCCGGCGCGAAGGTAGTCACCATAGGCGAATCCGCCCGGCAGGATAACCCCGGCGACGCCTTCCAGGCTCGCCTCTTCGTGCCATAGCTCGACCGGCTCGGCGCCCGCGAGCTCGATCGCGTGCATCGTGTCTCGATCACAGTTCGATCCCGGAAAGACGATGACGCCGATCTTCGTCACGGGCGGTCGACCATCGATTCCGAAGGCTGGGGCTCGTCCGAGCTACCGATCCGGGCTTGGACCTGCTCGATCGCGAATGCCTCGATCAACGGGTTCGAGAGCAGTTCCTTCGCCAGCCGCTCGACGACCGTTCGCGCCGACGCCGCATCGGAAGCATCGACCGTCAGTTCAACGCGCCGGCCCACGCGGACCGCCGAGACGCCCTCGATCCCGAGATGGCCGAGGCTGCTCTCCACGGCCCGTCCCTGCGGATCGAGGATGCCGGCTTTCGGCGTCACGTTCACGGCATACCGAAACGAACTGGTCATCGCGCGATCACATCCTCTTCGAGATAGCGGTCAAAGCTGGCGCCCGTGATCCGTTCGAACGCCGCCACATAGCGGGCGCGCGTCCCCTCGACGATCTCGGGCGGCAGTTCTGGGCCGGGGGCCGTCTTGTCCCAGGGCTGGCTCTCGAGCCAATCACGAACGAACTGCTTGTCGAAACTCGCCTGGGGGCGGCCCGGCCCGTACGTGGCCGCATCCCAAAACCGCGAGGAATCAGGCGTCAGGACCTCGTCGATCAGGATCAGGTCTCCATCGACGAGGCCGAACTCGAACTTGGTATCGGCAAGGATGAGGCCGACCGCCGCGCACCGAATGGCGGCGCGTTCATACACCGCGAGCGCGGTCTCGCGGACGCGGGTGGCGAGACTCCTGGCATCGTGGCCCGCGATCGACTCCAGGGCACCGACCATCGCCTCGAAGTCGATGTTTTCGTCGTGCTCCCCCATCTCGGCCTTCGTGGCCGGCGTGAGGATGGGTCGCGGCAGCCGATCACTCTCTTGAAGACCCGCGGGTAGCGCGACGCCGCAGATCGACCCGTCGGCGAGGTATGCCTTCCAGCCCGAGCCCGCGAGGAAGCCGCGGATGACCACCTCAACGGGGAGCACGGTCGCTCGCCGCCCGAGCATCATCCGGCCACGCAGGTCGGCCCGGTTTGCGGCATCCACGGTCCCGCTCGGGACATCGGATGGACTCGTGGACAGGAGGTGATTGGCCACGATGTCCCGTGTCGCGTCGAACCAGTAGCGCGACAGTCCGGTCAGGACACGACCCTTCTCCGGAATCGGCGTCGGCAGGACGACATCGAAAGCCGACAGGCGATCCGATGCCACGAGAAGGATCGCGTCGTCACGAACGGCGTACAGGTCCCGTACCTTGCCGGAGCGCAGGAACGTCGAGGTTGCCATCACGCCGGAGTCGCAGCTGGAACGAGGCTATCGAGACGCGCGATCACGGTCGTGACGTGGTTCAGGTGGCGCGCGTCGTCGAAGCAGGCGTCGAGGTCCGCCAGGGACAGTGTCCCGGCAACGACGGATTCGACAGCGAGCAACTCGCGCAGCGGGCGGCGCGCATCCGTTGCGGCCAGCGCGGCTCGCTGCACGGCGGCATAGGCATCCTCTCGGGCCATACCGCCGCGCTCCACGAGGGCCAGCAACACGCGCGAGCTGGCATGCAGCCCGAGGCCGCGCTCGATGTTCTCGAGCATCCGCTCCGGTCGGACGATCAGGCCCCCGACCAGTGCGGTCATCTTCTGGAGCGCGTAGTCAAGGAGGATCGTGGCGTCGGGCAGGATGATCCGCTCGGCTGACGAGTGGCTGATGTCCCGTTCGTGCCACAGGGCCTGATTCTCCATCGCGGTCTGGGCGTAGCCGCGCAGCACCCGCGCGAGGCCGGCGATCCGTTCGGACAGGATCGGATTGCGCTTGTGGGGCATGGCCGACGAACCCTTCTGGCCCGTTCGGAATGGCTCCATGACCTCGCCGATCTCGGTGTGCTGGAGGTTCCGGATCTCCGTCGCGAACCGCTCGAGGCTCCCGCCGAGAACCGCAATCGCGGCCAGCAATGCGGCATGGCGGTCCCGCTGGACGATCTGGGTCGAGACCGGGTCCGCGCGCAGGTCGAGCGCGGCCAGCACCTCAGCCTCCAGCTGCGGATCAAGCAGGCTGTAGGTCCCGACCGGCCCGGAGATCTTGCCGGTGGCGATCTCGTCGACGGCGGCGGCAAGGCGGGCCCGACCGCGGGCCACCTCGAAGGCCCAGCCGGCCAGCTTGAGCCCGAACGTCGTCGGCTCGGCATGGACGGAGTGGGTCCGACCCATCATCACGGTCATCGCTTCGGATCGGGCTCGAACGACGAGTGCCTCGATGAGCCGGTCCGCATCTCGGAGCAACTGTTGCCCGGCCGCTCGCAACTGAAGGGCCAAAGCCGTATCAAGGACGTCGCTGCTGGTCAGACCGAGGTGCAGGAACCGACCCTCCGGCCCCACTGATTCGGCGACCTGGCTGACGAACGCGATGACGTCGTGATCGGTCGTCTTCTCGATCTCGGCGATCCGCTCGATGTCGATGCGCGCGCGGGCTTCGATGGCGGCGAGCGCGGCCGACGGAACCGTGCCCCGACCAACCTGAGCACGAGCGACCGCGATCTCGACCCGGAGCATGTGCTCGAACCGCTCCGTTTCGGCCCAGATCTGGCCCATCTCCGCGAGGCTGTAGCGCCCGATCATCGGGCGGCCCCAGTGGCGGTTCGCGGCTCGGAATGGCTCGGGGTTTCGTGGCTGGCGGCGCCCGACGGCCGGGCGATGTCGGTCCTTCGATGCGCTCCGCGGAATGAGACCAGGTTGGCAGCGGCCCCGGCTCGGTCCGCCGCCGTTGCGATATCCGCGGCGCGGCCGACAACGGCAAGGACGCGGCCACCATTGGTGAGGAACGTCCCGTCAGCGTCCCTCCGCGTACCGGCATGGAAGACGAGATCGCCACCGTCCGTGACGGCGTCGAGACCGCTGATTCGGTCGCCGCGGCGAACGGCCTCGGGATAGCCCGCGGCCGCCAGGACGATCGCAACGGCGGCTCCCGGAAACGTTGGCAGGATCGAACAGCGGATACCGGCATCGTTCGACCCGGCGCGGAGGTTCCGATGAGCCGCGGCCAGAAGCAGCGGGCCAATCGCGGTGGCGAGTCTCGGCATGATCGCCTGTGTCTCGGGATCGCCGAACCGGGCGTTGCATTCGAGCAGCACGGGGCCGTCGGTGGTCAGGATGAGGCCGGCGTACAGCGCACCGATGAACGGATGGCCGCGCCGTGCCAACTCGGCGAGGATCGGCCGATGGAACGCCCCGAGGAGCGTCTCGATCGCCTCATCATCGAGATCCGGGAGCGGTGAGTAGGCACCCATGCCGCCCGTATTCGGGCCGGCATCGCCGTCGAGCAGTCGCTTGTGGTCACGCGCGGGGGGCAGCGCCAGGACATCGCGGCCATCGCACAGCGCGATGAGGCTTGCCTCGGGTCCGCGTAGCCGTTCCTCGACGACGACGAACGGTCCCGCACCGGGTCCATCCGGCACGAGCATTCTGATCGCCTCGACCGCAACCTCGATGTCGTCGGTGACGGTGACGCCCTTTCCTGCCGCGAGGCCATCGGCCTTGATCACGACACCACGCCCCTCGGCACCGATCTGGCGGGCGAAGTCGATGGCAGCATCGGGTCGGTCGAAGGATCCGTATCGCGGCATTCGCACGCCCGCGGCCGCTGCGACTTCATGGCAGAACGCCTTCGATGTCTCGATCCGAGCGGCGCCGCGGTCCGGTCCGAACACCGCGAACCCCGCGGCACGCAGTTCGTCCGCGACGCCAGCAGCGAGCGGCGCTTCCGGCCCGATGACCACGAGTTCCGCGGCCACCTGCCGCGCAGCGGCGAGCACGGACATTCCGTCCAGCGGGTCCACGCCGGCGATGACCGAGACCCGCGCCTCATGCTCCATGCCTGCACTGCCCGGTGCCACAAACACGTCGTTGATCCCGGGTTCGGAGGCCAGCTTCCAGGCAATCGCATGCTCGCGACCACCCGCTCCCACGATCAGGACGCGCGTCGGCATGGTCGCGGTCACGTTGCCTCCGCGACCCGGGCGTCGGTCACGAGAAGGCGACCCCCGAGCGATGACGCATCGGACGCCAGGCACGTTCGATCGTCTGGGTTCGTTCGGGACCCACGGATACAAGGACGATTGGCACCCCGGCCATGTCCTCGAGCGCAGTCACGTAGCGGCGGGCATTCTCGGGCAGATCTGCCAATGAGCGAACTTCGTGAATGGGCTCGTCCCAACCCGGGAAGTCCTCGTAGATCGGAACAGCATGCTCGATGGCTTTGGCGCTCGATGGCCAGTGATCCAGCCGCCGACCGTCAACCTCGTAGCCGACGCCCAGGCGCAGGATCGGAAGCCCGGACAGGATGTCGAGCTTGTTGAGCATGATGCTGCTGACCGAGTTGACCGCTACCGCATAACGGAGCGGCACCGCGTCGAACCAGCCGACGCGCCGCGGCCGTCCGGTCGTAGTCCCGACCTCGTGGCCGCGCTCGGCAATGCCAAGCCCGATGGCATCGGTCAGTTCGGTCGGAAACGGTCCGCTCCCGACCCGGGTGGCGTACGCCTTCATGACGCCCATGACCTCGTCCACCTGGAGAGGTCCGATACCGCCACCGGTACAGGCACCACCGGCGACCGGATTGGAGGACGTGACGTATGGGTAGCTGCCGTGGTCGAGATCGAGGAGCGTGCCCTGCGCCCCTTCGAGGAGGACGTGTTCACCCCTGGCGAGCGCGGCCTGCACGAGCCACGTCGCATCGTCGATGTGGTCGGCCAGTCGCTCGCCCCACGCTGCTGCCTGATCGACCAGTGCATCGACTTCAAACGCATCCGCGCCCATGCCTCCGAGGAGGAGGTTCTTGTCCGGGAGCACCTGGGTGATGCGCGTTCGAAGGGCCTCTCGATCCAGCAGGTCCTCCATGCGCAAGCCGATTCGCCAGGCTCGATCTCCATAGGCGGGCCCGATTCCACGCCCCGTCGTGCCGACCTTGGATCCAGCCAACCGGGATTCATTCGCCTGGTCGAGGGCCACGTGGTACGGCATGATCACGTGGGCGCTGCGACTGACGCGAACGCGCGACACGTCGATCCCCCTGCCGACCAACATGTCCAGTTCCGTGATCAGGGTTGCGGGATTCACCACGACCCCGGTCCCGATGATCGAAGTGATATGTGGATACAGGACGCCCGACGGCACGAGATGGAGCTTGAAGACCTCATCTCCGGTGACGACCGTGTGCCCGGCGTTGTCGCCGCCCTGGTAGCGCACGACCATGGCGACCTGCTCGGCAAGGAAGTCGGTGGTCTTGCCCTTTCCCTCGTCGCCCCACTGAAGGCCGACGATCACGGTCGCGGGCATGACATCAGACCTCCGCTGGCACGGGATCCGGCTCCCGGGACATGAAAAAGCCCCGCGCCGGTCGGCTCGGGACCTGGATAGACCTCTCCCGTTGTGCGTCCGCCCACGGGGCGGGGCCACGGATCCTGGCCGCTCGACCGCCTCACGGGACGATCGATGCGCCCTCGTCGCGCGATCGCTGGACCTCCCTGCCCCGGCCGTCGTGACTTCCTGCTCGGGACCCGCGGAGTATACCCTGCGGACCCTTTCGCGGATCGGACGTCCGGACCATCGGTGGCGCGGTCCCGGTACCTTCTGGTGCGTCCGCGCGACGGGGTCCCCGGGCTAGTGTCTGGCCATGCTTCTTGTGCGCCGCGTCTGGCCGATCCTGTCGGCCGCGATCATTCTCGTCCTCCTCGTCGCACCCGATCTCATCGATCCGGTACCGAAGTCGATCCTCGTCGCAACAGCGGTCGTCGGCCTGACCGTCGCCGTCTCGCTCGCGTACGCCCGGTCCCGCATCGGACCTCTCGCCCTCGCGGTGGAGCAGCTGGCGAGCGGCGCAGGCGGTGTTGCCGTACCGATCCGGAATGATCTGCTCACGACCCGCCTTGCCGCGGCCATTGCCGATGCGGCAACGCGCCTTGCCACCGTGGGTACGCAGGCCACGACCGACGAGCTCACCGGGCTGGTGAACCGCGTGACCATCGCCGGAACGCTGTTCACTGAAGCCGAGCGATCGGTGCGATACCGACGCCCACTGGCCGTGATCTTCGCCGACATCGACCGTTTCAAGAACATCAACGATACGTACGGTCACGGCGCCGGCGACATCGTCCTGCGCGGCTTCGCCCGGGCGCTCAAGGGACACCTTCGTGGTACCGACGTAGTCGGCCGCTACGGAGGCGAGGAATTCATGATCGTCCTGCCGGAGACCTCGGTTGACGACGCGGCGGCCTTGGCCAACAAGCTTCGCCTCGATGTCGCCGCCATGCGCCACCAGATCGATGACGACGTCGAGATCAGCGTGACCGCTTCGTTCGGGGTGACCGGCGGAGTCGGCGATCGCCTCCGTGTCGATACCCTGATCCGCGAGGCTGATGCCGCCATGTATGCGGCCAAGGCCCTCGGGCGCGATCAGGTCTATGCCTACGCCGAGCCGGATGACGACTCGACAGTCGTCAGCTCCCCGATTTCGCCGGCGGGCCGCAGCCGTGCCATCGAGCTCGGGCGCCAGGCGCACGGAGCCGCAGCCGAGGCGCTGGCAGCGATCATCACGCCCCTGCCCCACTACCGCGGCCGTCCGTCGGCCCTCATTGCCACGATCGTCTCGGCCCTCGCCCGCAGTCTCGAACTGCCGGCGCACGAGGTCGACAAGATCCGCGTCGCCGCACTCCTCCACGATGTCGGCAAGGTCGGCATCCCGCAGGACATCCTCGACAAGCCGTCATCACTCACGGCGGCTGAGTGGCGGTCCGTGGTCCAGCACCCGCGCATCGGCCAGGTGATCCTCGAGCAGGCCACGACCCTCCGCGATGCCGTGCCGATCATCCTGCATCATCACGAGCGATTCGGCGGCGAAGGTTACCCATATGGGCTACGCGGCCAGGAAATTCCGCTCGGCGCGCGGATTGTCGCGATTGCCGACGCCTACGACGCCATGATCCAGGACCGCCCGTACAAAGGCAGGATCTCGCACGAAGCCGCCGTAGAGGAACTCAAGCGCCATGCGGGAACCCAGTTCGATCCGGAACTCGTCCAGATCTTCTGCGACATCTACGGGACTCGAGCGCCTGTGGCCGATGAGGCTGCCGTCGGCTTCGCAACCGCAATCGACGGGCAGCGCAGCAGGACGATTTCTGCGCCGACGACGACCTCGCGCCGCACGGCCAAGGCCGGAGCCGCAGAGGCAGGCTGAACCGCCGGCCGCGAGGCTCGCGGCAGAGTCCGCACCGTCCAAAGCGCTGGCCTGCGGGACCCGATCGCCTCAGGGCGTGACCGTCAGGACGATATCGTTGCCGTCGCCACCGGTATAGCTGATTGTGGCGTGCAGGCTGCTCCCGAGGAAATTCGCGATCGATGCACCCTGGGCGAGGCCGTTGAACGTCCCCGTGATGGCTCCGGCGGCGACTTTGTCGACGATCTGGAAGGTCTGACCCACGGTCGGCGTGAAGCCACCGATCGCGACGAGCGACAGCGTGACGGTGGCGCCCATCGTGATGGCGCCGCTGGCAACTCGAAGCTGGTCATATTGGGTCGCAACGGTCGTGCCGCCGATCTCGATCGCACAGGTCGAGTTGGCCGAGAACGTAAAGGCGCCCGTGGTGAGGAGGGCAGCGGAAGAGCCCGGGGCAACAGTGCCCGTCACGTTCACCGATCCGGCCATGGAGCCAGAGCCGCGCAGCGTCGCACCCGACGCCACAGTCGCGGCCGCGGCGCCTGTGCTTCCGTTGAGTAACAGCGATCCGGCACTGACCGTGGTCGTCCCCGTGTAGGTGTTGGCGGCACTGAGGGTCAGCGTGCCGGTGCCGGTCTTGGTCAGCGTGCCGGTCGTCGTGGCGATGATGCCTCCGATGGTGGTGTCGCCGCCGCCCGTCACAGTGAGATTGCGGGCTGACGCCGTAATCCCGGCGGTCGTCATGGTCCCGGAGTCGCTCGCAATGGTCGCGCCTCCGGTGCCGAGCGTGATGGTCCCGGACCAGGTGTTGTCGTTGGCGAGGTTCCTGATGGCGCCGGCGCCGCCGATCCCGGTCCCGATGAGGCTGCTGATCGTCTCGGCCACGCTGAGGCCGCTGGCGTCGATCTCGATGGCGGCGCCCGATGCCACGGTCGTGGCGCCGGCCGTCGTGCCGAGGGCAGCCGAGTCCTGAATTCGGATCACACCTGCCGTGACGGTGGTCACCCCCGTGTAGGTGTTGGCGGCGCTGAGGGTCAGCGTGCCCGTGCCGATCTTGGTCAGCGTGCTCGTCGTGGCGATGGCACCACCGATCGTGGTGTCGCCGGACCCGGCAACCGTGAGGGCACGCGTCGTCGCTGTGATCCCGGCCGTTGTGAGCATGCCGGCATCGCTCCCGATCGTGGTCGTGCCACCAAGCGTGATGGCCCCCGACCACATGTTGTTGTTGGCGAGGTTGCGGATGGCGCCGGTCGCACTGATGCCCGTGCCGACGAGGCTGGTGATCGTCTCGGACACGTTGAGGCCCGTGGCATCAAGCTCGATCGCGGCGCCTGACGCGACCGTCGTGGCGCCAGCGGTCGTCCCGAGGGCGGCGTCATTCTGGATCCGGATGACGCCGGTCGTGACGGTGGTCGTTCCCGCATAGGTGTTCGCCGAACTGAGGGTAAGTGTCCCCGTCCCGGTCTTGGTCAGTCCGCCGGCACCATCGACGACGCCGGCATAGAGAACCGTGCCGCTGATGTTGAACGTGCCCGTGCCGGTCAGGGCGATCCCGCGGGTCGCGGCAAGCGTGAATCCGGCAGTCGTCGCGAGCGTCCCGGGGCCGATCGCGAGCTGGCCCGCGGTCGCCAGACTCGGCGCCGCCCCGAGCGCCGTGTCCGCCGCAATCGAAAGGATCCCAGTGGTAATGGTCGTGATCCCGGTGTACGTATTAACGCCACTGAGGGTCAAGGTTCCCGCGCCCGCCTTCGTGAGGGCTCCGTTTCCGGCGACGACGCCGCCGTAGACGAGGCTGCCGGTTGTCGTGATCGTCCCGGTCGTATTGAGTTGGACTCCTCGATCTTGGTCGAGGGTGAATCCCACGGTCGTCGTCAGCGATCCGCCGTCGAAGGTCAGCTGTCCGGCCGTCGGGGTGACGGGTGCGAGTCCGAGGGCCGTATCCGCCGCGATCGATAAGATCCCAGCGGTCACGGTCGTCGATCCCGTATAGGAGTTCACGGCGGCGCCCAGCAGCAGGGTGCCGGTGCCGGTCTTCACGAGGGCTCCCGTTCCCGCAATGACCCCGCTGTAGGTGAGCGTGCCGGTCACGGCGACCGTCGACTCGCCGGCCAGGGTGATTCCCCGATTGGCGTTCATCGTGAACGTTGCGGTGGTCGTCAACTGGGCCGCATTGATCGTCACCTGTCCAGGGGTCGCCACGATCGGGACTGCTCCGAGTCCCCTGTCGGTGGCGATCGAGACGATGCCGTCGTTGATCACCGTGGAACCGGTGAAGGTGTTCACACCGCTGAGGATCAACGTTCCGGAGCCGTTCTTGGTCACGTTTCCGGTCGTCGTGGAGATCACGCCGCTCGCGGTCGTATCACCGGATCCGGTTACTGTCAGCGTCTCGCCGGCGCCACCGACGGCACCAAGCGTGAGCTTGCCCGAATCGGACACGATCGTGGCCCCACCAGACCCAAGGGTGATCGCACCCGTCCACGAATTGTTGTTGGCGAGGTTGCGGATGGCGCCGGCATCACCGATCCCGGTCCCGATCAGGCTCGTGACCGGCTCGGCGATCGTGCGTCCCGAGCCGTCGATCTCGATGGCGGCACCAGAGGCGAGCGTTGTTCCGCCCGCCGTGGTCCCGAACGACGTGTTGTTCTGCGCCTTCACCCTACCGCTGTTGATCGTCGACAGACCGGTGTAGGTGTTCGCCGCACTCAGCGTCAGCGTCCCGATCCCTTCCTTGGTTAGCGTTCCGCTGGTCGTGGAGATCACGCCACTGATCGTCACATCGCCTGCGCCATCCACTGTCAGCGGCCGCGTCGCGCCGCCGATTGCCCCGAGCGTCAGGGTTCCTGCCTCGGACACGACGGTTGCCCCACCGGCACCGAGCGTGATCGTGCCGGACATCGAGTTGCTGTTCGCCAGGTTCCGGATTGCCCCGGTGGAGCCAATGCCGGTCCCGATGAGGCTGGTGATCGGCTCGGCCACCGCAAGCCCGACATCGTCGAGCTCCAGGGCGGCGCCGGAAGCGACGGTCGTGCCACCGGCCGTGGTGCCCAGGGCAGCCGAGTCCTGGATCCGGATGATGCCCGTCGAGAGGGTGGTGACGCCGGTGTAGGTGTTGGCGGCACTCAGGGTCAGCGTGCCGGTGCCCGCCTTGTTCACCGTGCCAGAGGTCGTGGCAATGATCCCGCCGATGTTCGTGTTGCCGGAACCATCGACAGTCAACGGTCGCGTCGCTCCGCTGATCGCCCCGAGCGTGAGCGTTCCGGCGTCGGACGCCACGGTCGCTCCGCCAACACCAAGCGTGATGGCGCCGGACCAGGAGTTGGCGTTGGCGAGGTTACGGATGGCGCCGGTGCCGCCGACGCCGGTCCCGATGAGGCTGTTGACCGGCTCGGCTACATTGAGGCCGAGATCGTCCAGCTCGATCGCGCCGCCCGAGGCCACAGACGTGGGCCCGGCGGTCGTCCCGAGAGCCGAGGCATCCTGAATCCGGACCGTGCCCGCGCTGATCGTCGTGGTCCCTGAATAGGTGTTGGCGCGCGCCAGGATCAACGTACCGGTCCCGGTCTTCGTAAGGGTGCCGGCGTCACCCAGCACGCCAGTCAACGTGAGGTCCTCCGCACCCGAGACCGTCAGTCCGATCGTGAGTGTCACCGCATTCGCAATCGAGCGGGATCCACCTACTGCTTCCAGGGTGCCTGACAGCCCCGTGATCGTCCCCGCCCCGTTTATCGTCGCCCCGTTATCGACGATGCCGCCCGACTCGATGCCCACATCTGCGCCGGTATCGACGGTCAGGGTGCCATCGACCGAAACCAGGCCCGACACGTCAAGGTCCGTTCCAGCGCCCGCGGCGACCGTAAGGATTGCGCCACTTTGGACGGTCAACTGCCCGCCGGAATCCACGACAACCTGGTCGACCGATCGGTCGGACCCCACCGTCACGACATGCCCTGACCGAATAGTGATGACCGTATCGGTGATTGCTGGTGCCTGAAGCGCTGCGACCCAGCTCGACCCGTTGTACCGCTCCCAGGTGGAAGCCGTGTCCCACGCTCCCGTCGTGGCGCTTCGATAGTCCGAACCGCCCCAGGTCCCGCTCGAGAACGTATTGCCGGAGACGGATGCTGAGGTCGTGAAGATGGCGGCAGAATCGCGAATCGTGGCCGCCCCGATCGGGACGATGACCATCATGAGCAGTGCGACGACGATGCCGGCCGGAGTCATGCGGAATGCGGGGCCGAGCCGGACACGTCCGCGGCGGACCCGCGCGCCGCGCGTCAGCCGCCGAAGGAATCCGAGGGTCACCATGCCGACCCAGGCGATGATGGCGGTGGGTCGCGTCAACGGCTCCAGGTACTGCCCTGCCCCGGGAACGATTGCCGTCACCCGTCCGATTGCCCGATTGGCGGCGACGGCCTCAACAGCCGTCGGATCGTTGGCATCGCCCCGGATGGTCAACATGCGGTGCCCGTCAACGACCGAGGTCGCGACGATCCGATGCGTCAGGACCGTACCGCTGGGCAGCTGAACCGTGATGACGTCACCGACGCGGAGATCGGCCTCGTGCGCCGGCGAGACGAGAATCAGGGCGCCTGCGGGAATGGCAGGCCCCATGGAACCCGATGTCACGTCCATGACCTGCTGGCCCGTCAGCGGGCCAATGATCGCGATCGCCGCAAGACAAAGTGCCGCCGCGAGGACGATCACCTCGCTCAGGCGCACGATTCCCGCCCCGAGCCACCGCAGGCGGCTCATGGGTTATTCGCCGTCTGCTCGGCCCACATCGTGAGGGTCCACGCGGTCGAGGCGCTCGCATAGGCCGTGTCTGATCCCGTCGGCAGGGTCACGCGGAAGCACAACTCTTCGGAGGCGCCTGAGCCCAGCTGGCGGTCGCCGGTATCGGCGCCAGGATTCGGGTTCCCGAATGCGGCCGATGCCACGGAACCGCTGTACAGCGTTTCGAGGACCGAGCCGGAGCAACCGGTCCGTCGTTCGACAACCAGGGTCAGACCCTGAGCGAGGTGCTTGCTGTCCAGGTCGCTAGCGGAACTGGTCATCGCGTAGCGGAAGGTCCCGGTCCCCGTGTTCTGGACGGTCAACGTCGCGCTGACACCGTCGCCCGGAACCATGGCGGCGAGCGAGACGAGCGCACTGGTCGGCGTGACACCGAGGGTGATGGTGCCGACCGCGACGGGCTCGACCTTCGAGTTCTGGCTGGTGAGCAGGGCCAGGGTGATCGCACCCCCGATGGTGATGGCTGCCGCTATCGCGAGCCACAGCACCGAGGTCGTACGACGGCGACGCCGAAGCAGGGCGGTCATTGCGCGCGGGGTGGGCGTAGGCCCATCGGGTCGTGACACGCGCCTTGCATCCCTCATCCAGCGGCGCGCGCATGACGACAACCCGTCGCCCGCCCGAATCGAACAGGCCGGATCCCACCCATCCCCGACGCGGTCGCGCTGTCGCATCGAATGTTGCGGGCCCGCGACATTCTGACACCCTCGCGCAACGTTCGGAACGTGACATTCGGCGGGTCCTGGGCGCCCATCTGGCTGCCAGGACGGCACGGTGGACCCATGCCGACAGCCCTCGTCGGCCGGCGATCGAGCCGCATCCGCAGGAGACCGCGCAGTGAGTCGGCGGTGACTGCCGGGAGAGGGGTCGCGCGTATCGTCGCCGTGCCCGCTGAAGTTCCGCCGGCCTCGCCGATCCGCCGACCCGCCTGGGCCGCGCCGCCGAGGCCGGCACCCTTATCGCTGTCCCGCCGCACGCAGGGTCGGCCCGTGACCCGTCGGCCGACCACGGAAGGAGTCCAGGACCGTGAATAAGGTCCTTTTGACCGGCCGCTTGACGCGAGATCCCGAGATGCGGGCCCTCGCTTCGGGCAAGCACGTCACGCAGTTCAGTGTGGCCACCCACGAATACGCGGGCAATGGCAAGGAACGGCCCGAATTCCACAACATCGTGACCTGGGATCGCCTGGCCGAGATTTGCGGTCGCTACCTCGGCAAGGGCCAGCAGGTGGCGATCGAAGGGCGAATCCAGACGCGAACCTGGGATGACGAGCGTGGTGCCCGTCACTGGAAGACCGAGATCGTCGCGGGTAGCGTTGAAATGCTGTCCGGACGCGGCAAGAAGGACTACGCCGCGGAATCCGCGTCGGAATCCGGATCCGAAGAGGCCGACGTCGACGCAACCGGCGAGTCGGCCTCCGAGGGGCCCCCGTCCGTCCCGGCGGACGAACCCATTCCAGACGCCGTCGCCGCCTGACGTCACGCGAGCGAACACTCCGGGGGTCGACGTCGCCGGCGCGGGGTCGACCCCTACGAATCCACCCGATACAGCTGCCGCCGAGTCAGACCCGTCTCCTGCGCGACCGTTCGGGCAGCAACTCCACGAGGCTTCCCGGACCGGACCAGTTCGTCCACGCGCGCGAGAGCAGACCGGATGGCGTCCATAGCATCGAGGTCCGTCGGGGCGTGAGTCCCGGCGCCGATCTCGACGCCAACCTCGCGCTGGCTCGACCAACCGAGGACGATGACGGCCTCGCCAAGGACCGGCACGGCGCCCGCGGCCATCGACGCATCGATCTCGGCCAGCGTGCCCCGAATGACCTGCTCATGCAACTTCGTAAGCTCTCGACAGATTGCGGCTCGTCGATCGGCCCCACAGGCCGCCTTCAGGTCCGAGATCGTGCCCACGAGTCGACGTGGCGCCTCGAAGATGACGCAGCCTCGCTCGTCAACCGCGATCCGGGCAATCCGTTCCCGACGCTCACGTCCCTTCCGGGGAAGGAATCCTTCGAAGGTCCAGCGCGGACCGGCGATTCCCGACGAGGCAACCGCCGTCAGCACCGCCGACGCGCCCGGGATCGCAACGACCTGTCCCCCTTCAAGTGCCCATCGGGCGGCCAGATCCTCGCCTGGATCGCTGATCCCGGGGGTTCCCGCGTCGGTCACGAGCGCGAGGTCCTCACCCGCGCGGAGATGGGCGAGGAGCTCGTTGACCCTCGCCGGACCGCTCCGCGCGTGAAAGCTCGTCGTCCTGGTGCGAATCTCGTAGCGCGTCAGCAGGCGCCGCGTGACGCGGGTGTCTTCCGCGGCGATGAGCGGGACCGCTCGCAGCACCTCGATCGCCCGGAACGTGACATCCCCGAGATTGCCGATCGGCGTCGCAACGAGATAGAGCGTGCCGCCCGCCACCGTCGGGGTCAGGTTCGGGCCGAGCCCGGGCGGCGCCGGGGATACAGGTAGTCAACGCCCGCGGTCCGAGGCCCGAGCTTCGCGACGGGCGGCATCTGGCGCTTGAACTCGGCGGCCGCAACCATCCGCTCGACGCGTGCCACGAAGTCGACATCGAAGCCCATCTCGATGACCTCCTCGATGCTTCGGCGCCGGTCGATACGCCAGAACAGGAGCCGATCAAGGTTCGGGTAGGAGAAGCCCGCTTCCGTTTCGTCGGTCTGGCCCGGCCACAGATCCGCCGATGGCGCTTTCGAGATGATGACCTCGGGGACACCCACAGCCGCAGCCAGTTGCCGAACCTGGCTCTTGTACAGGTCCCCGATCGGGTTGAAGGCACAGGCGCTGTCGCCGTAGATCGTCGTGTAGCCGATCAGGGATTCGGTCTTGTTGCCGGTTCCCACCACCAGCCCGCCCCAGGTCACGGATCGGTCATACAGCACGGCCATCCGCATGCGGGCGCTGAAATTGCCGCGTCGGAGGGGTGTCGCATCGAGTCCCTCGGGGCCACCGGCTCCCAAACCGGCCGCCGTGCCGAAGTACGCGTCCACCATCGATGTGATCTCGACGACTTCGCTGGAGCATCCAAGGCCGGCGACCACCAATTCGGCATCGGCTCGCGATTCCGGCGAGGAGGTCCGGTACGGCATCAGGACGCAATGCAGTTGCTCGGGTCCGATCGCTTCGGCCACGAGATGGGCCACGAGGCCGGAGTCGATACCGCCCGACAGGCCGAGCACGATCCGCTCGAATCCGGCCTGCTGCAGCTGGCCGCGAATGAATGCGCCAATGACCCGGCGGGCGACGTCCGTGTCGATGGCCAGCTCATCCGGCAATTCGAAGAGCGGCCGCCCGCCGACGTCCAGCGGTACATGGGGAATGGCGCGGGTCATGATTGCCTGTCGCGTGCGGCCGCCACCCGATCGGCGGCGGCGCGCTCTGCCGCCGCTCCCTCTTGTGTCGCCGCTCCGTCTTGTGTTGCCGCTCCCTCTTGTGCCGCCGCTCCCTCTGCCACGGTTCGTCCCGCCGCTGTCTCGTCCTGAAATCCTATCGGTCGCCCGGGTGCCGTTGCTGGTGCCACGTCGAGACCATCCGCGGCTCCGGGCTCAGACGTCGAAACGACGGCCAGACCCGCGCGTTCGGCTATCAGTCGCTCGAATTCGCGGAGGATCAACTCGGGCCGCTCGTCACGGAGGAGCGGCAGCGAGATCCGCTCGCGCCGAATGTCGGCGAGGTTGATGTCGCACAGGAACAGTCCCTCATCGAACAGCGGGGCCGAGAGGATGGTGTCGCCGGCCGGCCCGATGACCTCGGAACCTCCCCAGAAGGAGATCGATTCCTCGACCCCGACACGGTTCACGAAGATCACGAATGACGTAGTCAACTGGGCATACGTCCGCATCATGTTGCGCCACGATGTCGCCGTGCCCAGCCCGACGTCGTTCGTGGCGGCAAGATCGCGTCCGGGCGAGGCGGCAATATTGATGAGAATCTGCGCTCCGTCCAGGGCGAGCACCTGCGCCACGGACAGATGCCAGAAATCCTCGCAGATCGCCAGACCGACTCCGACACCAAGCCGCGATGGAGCCGCCCGCAGGAGATCACCCGGGGCGAAGAACCGGCGCTCATCAAAGAGGCCGTATGTGGGCAGGAACAGCTTCCGTTGGACGTGCTGGATCTCGCCGTCCTCGATGAGCGCCGCGGCGATGAACAACCGGTGGTCAGCCGATTCCTCGACAAACGAGACCACCGCCGACATACCGCCCGTTCTGGACGCAAGCCGCGCCAGGCGCGGATCGTCGAGGCGCATGGCGACATCGCCGGACAGGTCCTGGAGCTGGTAGCCGGTCAGGCCGAGTTCGGGAAAGACGACAAGGTCCGCGCCCTGATCCCGCGCCTGAGCCATGACCTCGAGGTGGCGAGCCAGATTCTCGTCCAGCAGGCCCAACCCGGGGGCGAATTGCGCCAGCGCAACGCTGAGTGACTTCACGGGGCGAGCATACCCGAGCCAATCGCGATCCCGAGGTCGAGTTGCGAACCTTCGCGTGGTCGTCGCAGTAATTGAAGGTGACGCAACCGATCGTGGATGCTAGGCTTCCGGGCACCCGCGACCGAGTGGCCAGATCGGCCGAGCGTGTGCGGCAAACGCCCCCGCCGACCAATTCGCGTGGTCAGGTCGACGTGAGGGCCAGGTGGAGGAGAACGAATGACCCTACGCACATCGAGGTCGCCCGTCATCGCGTTGTTCGCGACGGCGGCGATCATTTTCGCAGCCTGCGGAGGCGCCACCTCGGCACCGCCGACGACGGCCCCCACGGTCGCGCCAACGGTCGCCCCGACCGAGGCCGCGCCGTACACGGGAATGGTCTATCCGGCAACCGGCGAGGCCCCCTGTGGCGTCGCCCCGTACACCGGCAACTTCAAGAAGGTCACGGCAGTCGACCGACTGACCGTCAAGTTCGAGCTCTGCGCTCCGGACGTTGCCTTCCTGTCCAAGGTCGCCTTCAGCGCCTTCGGCATCCAGGACTCGGACTACCTGACGGCCCACATGGCCGACAAGTCGATCCTTGATCAGACCAACGGCACCGGCCCGTACATGCTGGATACCTGGGACAAGGGCAACCGCCTCGTCCTCAAGGCGTTCGACGGCTACTGGGGCAGCAAGGCGCTGACCCCGAACCTCGAATTCCGATGGAGCGACCAGGCTGCCCAGCGCTGGATCGAGCTCCAGTCCGGGAACGTCGATGGCATCGACAACCCCGGCACGGACGACATCGCAGCGATCCAGGCCGACTCAAGCGTCAAGTTCTACGGCCGCCCCGGCCTGAACACCCTGTATCTCGGCATGAACACCACCGTCGCGCCATGGACCGACGTTCGCGTCCGCCAGGCGATCGCGATGGGCATCAACCGGGACCAGATCGTCAAGAACTACTACCCCTCGGGCTCCGAGGTCGCGACCCACTTCACCCCGTGCGCCATTCCGTTCGCCTGTGAGGGCGAGGACACCTACGGGTTCGATGCGACAGCGGCGAAGAAGCTGCTCACCGATGCCGGGTTCGACTTCAGCAAGACCTACAAGATCCAGTTCCGAGCGGCCGTTCGTGGCTACCTGCCCGATCCGCCCGTCATCGCAACTGAGATCTCCAACCAGCTCAAGACCAACCTGGGCATCAAGACGACCCTGGACCTCCAGGAGTCCGGAACCTTCCTCGATGCCAACTCAGCGGGCACGCTCGACGGCCTCTTCCTCCTCGGTTGGGGCGCCGACTACCCGGATGTCACGAACTTCCTTGACTACCACTTCGGTGGCGGGTCCGGGAAGAAGTTCGGTGCGCCGTTCCAGGACATCGTCGACGCCCTGAACAAGGGTGGCCAGTCGGCCGACGACGCCGTCCGCAAGGCGGCCTACACCGACGCCAACAACCTGATCAAGCTGCACGTGCCGATGGTCGTCATCGCCCACGGCGGGTCCGGCACGGTCTTCAAGGCCGACGTCGCTGGCGCCCACAGCTCCCCCCTCAGCAACGAGGTCTTCTCGGTGATGAAGGCGGGCTCGCGTGACACGCTGGTTTGGATGCAGAACGCCGAACCGCTCAGCCTCTACTGTGGAGACGAGTCGGACGGTGAGTCACTCCGGGCCTGCGAGCAGATCAACGAATCCCTCTACGCCTACACGGTCGGCAGCACGGGCGTCGAGCCCTCGCTGGCGACGAAGTGCGAGGCGAGCGCGGATCTCGTGACCTGGACCTGCACCCTGCGGGACGGCGTCAAGTTCCACAACGGTGCCGATCTCGACGCCAATGACGTCGTACTCAGCTACGCCGTCCAGTGGGATGCGGCCAACCCGCTCCATGTCGGACGGTCCGGCGCCTTCGATTACTTCCCCGGCCTGTTCGGGGGCTTCCTCAACCCGCCCGCGTCCTGATCTGACGTAGCGCTTTGAATCGGGAGGGGCGTCGCCAACGGCGGCGCCCCTCCCGTGTACCACTTCTTCGTCCACGCACCCACCGCATCCGGATCTGAATGGACTGATCGAAGCCCTTGACCAGATTCATCGCCAGGCGGCTGCTCGTCACGATCCCCGTCCTGCTGGGCCTCATCTTCATCGTGTTCACCCTTGCCAGGGTGATTCCGGGCGACCCGTGCCGAGCCGTCCTCGGTGAGCGGGCGACGGACGCGGTGTGCGACGACTTCATTCGCCGTTACGGCCTCGATCAACCCATTCCCATCCAGTTCGGCCTGTACCTCGGCCAGCTATCGCGGGGCGACCTGGGCGTATCAATCAAGCACTCGCAACCCGTTACCCAGCTGCTCATCGATCGCCTTCCGACGACGATCGAGCTGACCCTCATGGCCCTCCTGTTCGCCGTCGTCGTGGGCATTCCGCTTGGATTGCTGTCGGCGTATCGGCGCAATTCGCCGGTCGATGTGGGCTCCATGATCGTTGCCAATATCGGCGTCTCCATGCCGGTGTTCGTGCTGGGCCTGTTACTCCAGTTCGTGTTTGCCCTGCTGCTCAAGGGCACGCCGTTTGCCCTGCCACCGTCAGGACGCCTGTCCTCCGGGGTCGAAGTGATGTCCCTGATCCAGGTCTGGCACCTGGAGAACGTGACGGGTGCGCTGCGCGGGTTCCTCGACTTCTTCTCCCGGCTCTACATACCGACCGCGCTCATCACCGGCCAATGGGGCCCGCTCGGCGACGCTCTCCGGCATCTCATCCTGCCGATGGTCGCGTTGGGTACGATTCCACTCGCGATCATCGCCCGCATCACCAGGTCGAGCCTGCTCGAGGTCCTCGGCCTCGACTACGTGCGGACAGCACGCGCCAAGGGGCTCCGTGAGCGGACCGTGGTCCTTCGCCACGCCACGCGCAATGCGCTGCTGCCCGTGGTGACGATCGTGGGCCTGCAACTCGGCGGCCTGCTGTCGGGAGCCGTCCTCACGGAAACCGTATTCAACCTGACCGGAGTCGGACGAACGCTTTATGAGGCGATCACAGGACGAGACTACGTCGTGATTCAGGGCTTCACCCTCATCGTGGCCTTCATCTATGTGGCCGTGAACCTCCTGGTCGACCTGTCGTATGGCTTCCTGGATCCTCGGGTCCGTCAGCGATGAGGCAGGACGCGCGATGACCGATCATCATCCGACCCATCCGGCCGCTCCCGAATTCGGCGCGGTCGACACCCTTGTTTCGGCCAAGCCGGCGAGCTTGTGGCGTGACACGTTGGCCGGGGTTCTCCGCCAGCGGTCGGCCGTCATCGGGCTCATCATCCTCGGGATCTTCCTGTTCGTGGTGATCTTCGCCGACCAGATCGCCCCGTTCGATCCGCGCCAATCGATGCTGGGCGTCGAGACCGGGGTCCTCAAGCAGGCTCCGCCGTGCGTGCATCTGCTCGGCTGCCCTGCCGACCGCTACGAGCACATCTTCGGTCTGGATACGAACTTTCAGGACGTCTTCAGCCGGGTCGTCATCGGAAGCCGGATCTCGATCGGCATCGGTTTCGCGGCGATCGGTCTGGCAATCGTTCTCGGCGGGACGATCGGCGCCATTGCCGGGTATGTGGGCGGCAAGACTGACAACATCCTCATGCGGTTCATGGACGTCGTGCTGGCCTTTCCATCCCTCCTCCTCGCGATCGTCATCGTCTCGGCCCTCGGGTCGAACCTCATCAATACGATGCTCGCGATCAGCATCGTGTCGGTCCCGGTCTACGCCCGGATCGTCCGTGCGTCGGTCCTCGGTGCCCGTGAGAACGACTACGTGACGGCGTCCCGCGCGCTCGGCGAATCGACCTCGGGGATCCTGATTCGCCGGATCATGCCGAACGCCGTGACGCCCCTGATCGTCCAGGGAACGCTCGGGATCGGAACCGCGGTCCTCGAGATCGCGGCCCTCGCGTTCGTCGGCGTCGTGAGCCTCAGCGAGATCACCTGGGGATCCATGATCGCGATCGAATTCCAGCGCCTGTTCACCGCGCCCCACATCATCCTGGCGCCGGGCCTCGCCATCACGTTCGTCGTCCTCGGGTTCAACCTCCTCGGCGACGGACTGCGCGACGCCTTCGACCCGAGGCTCAACCGATGACCGGGAGCGAGGCATCGATGGAGGAAGTCACGAACCGAACGACGACCACGACTGCCAAGCCAGCGAACGCCACCGCACACGAGCGCGCCGGCGAGCTCCTGCTGGACGTCCGCGGCCTGCAGACGTCGTTCCATACACGGGACGGAATCGTTCGAGCCGTTGACGGGATCGACTTCCACGTCGGTCGGTCCGAGATCCTCGGACTTGTCGGTGAGTCAGGTTGCGGCAAGAGCGTGACCAGCCTGTCGATCATGCGCCTGATCGCCACGCCCGGGATCATCGAGGCCGGCGAGGTGATCTTCGACGGTCAGGACCTCCTCAAGATCTCCCAGACCGAGATGCGCGCGATCCGCGGCAACCGGATCAGCATGATCTTCCAGCAGCCGACATCGGCCCTCAATCCCGTCTGGGACGTCGGACGCCAGGTCGGCGAGGTGCTCGAAGTGCACCGGGGCATGAAGCGTTCGGACGCTCGGAAGCAGGCGCTCGAGCTGCTCAAGATGGTCGGCATTCCCGATCCCAAGCGCCGCCTGGATGCATATCCCCACGAGCTGTCGGGCGGCATGGCGCAGCGCGTCATGATCGCGATGGCCCTGGCCTGCGAACCCGAGCTCCTGATCGCGGACGAACCGACGACCGCGCTCGATGTGACGATCCAGGCCCAGATCCTCGACCTGATCCGCGACCTCCGGGATCGAACTGGGACAGCGATCATTCTGATCACCCACGATCTCGGTGTCGTGGCCGAGACCTGTGATCGCGTCTCGGTCATGTATGCCGGCGAGATCATCGAACACGCCGACGTCGACAAGCTCTTTTCCGAACCGAAGCACCCCTACACACGGGGCCTCCTTGGGTCCATTCCAGTCCTCGGGGACGTCCGCGAGGACCTGACCGTCATCCCCGGCAACGTGCCCAACCTCATCGACCTGCCCTCGGGTTGCCGTTTCGCGCCCCGTTGCTCGTCACGGGTCGACTATCACGTGACCCAGGCCGAGGTCTCGCATCCGTCACTCCTGCCGATTACCGAGGACCATGAAGCGCGTTGCTGGATGTACCACGACGAAGCGGGACGCCTCCGGCCGGTTCCGCTCGATCAGCTCGAGACCAGGGCATGAGCGACGTGGACGTCATGAGCGGCACGTCGGGAGTAGGCAGCGCGGGCGAGACGCCGCTCCTTCAGGTCACAGACCTCGTCAAGTACTTCCCCGTCCATGGCGGGGCGCTCCAGCGCGTCGTGGGGCAGGTCAAGGCGGTCGATGGCGTCAGCTTCGACATCAAGCGCGGAGAGACGCTCGGACTCGTCGGCGAATCCGGTTGCGGCAAGACGACCGTCGGACGATTGATCCTCAGGCTCATCGAGCCGACCTCCGGATCGATCGCCTTCAATGGAACGGACATCAGCTCGCTCAGCGGAGCAGCCCTCAAGCCATTCCGCCGCAAGATCCAGATCATCTTCCAGGATCCGTATGCATCCCTCGATCCGCGAACGCCGATCGGCGATAGCATCGGCGAGGGCCTTCGGATCCACGGGCTCGGTACCCCTGCGGAGCGGCTCAAGAAGGTCCAGCGAATGATGGACCTCGTCGGGCTTGCCACATACCACGCGCGCCGCTACCCGCATGAATTCTCAGGCGGTCAGCGCCAGCGCATCGGCATCGCCAGGGCACTCGTCCTGGAACCCGAACTGCTGGTCTGTGATGAACCTGTCTCCGCCCTCGACGTCTCGATCCAGGCGCAGGTCCTGAACCTCCTGAAGTCGCTCCAGCGCGAACTCGGCCTGACCTACGTGTTCGTCGCCCACAACATGGGTGTCGTCGAGCACATCAGCGATCGGGTGGCGGTTATGTACCTCGGGCGGATCGCCGAGGTTGCCGATCGCACAACGATCTTCAAGGACCCGCACCACCCGTACACGAGCGCTCTCATGTCGGCCATTCCGATCCCCGACGTGCGGCGGCGTCGCAAGCGCGTCATCCTGGCCGGCGATGTCCCGTCACCGCTCAATCCCCCATCCGGATGCCGGTTCCATCCTCGATGTCCCCTGCGCGAGCGCCTCGGCAATCCGGAGATTTGCGCAACGGACGAGCCGGCGCTCATCGTCCGCGACGGAACCGATCCGGTCGAGCATCTGGCGGCCTGCCACTTCGTAGCAGAACGCGAAGCCCCGCTCCATATCAAAGCTGACTGAGGGATACCGGCGCGGGCGCCAGACCTCTGGTACGCGCCAGACCTCCGGTCGGATCTGCGGGGCGCGCGCCGGTACGGATCTGCGGGGCATCGTGCCCTGATCGGGCTGGTTCATCAGAATCGCACTGAATGAGCGTGGCCGTACCCGACTTCGGTCGATTACGTCGGTCTGCCGAGCGTGGACGGGTCTGGATTGATCAACCAGATCGATCAGCTCAGGGGAGGTGGCTACGCAACAACCTCCATGGGCATCACAGCTAAAGGTTGAAGTTCCGCTTCTGGAGCAGCGCCTCCGGGACGAGATCCACCAGCAGCGCGCGAGCGGGCGCATAGGCATTCAGGCCCGCAGCGAGTTTCTGGCTGCCGGCCTCGACGCCGGCCGCATCACCGGCGGTCAGCGCATCCCGGAGCTGGGTTGCGCCGTCGAGCATCAGCGGATAGGCAGTCTGAAGATACCCCGCGAGGACCTTTGTCCTGTCCCACCTCAAGAGTGGGTCA
Organism: Chloroflexota bacterium; assembly: GCA_039933295.1. Taxonomy (GTDB): domain Bacteria; phylum Chloroflexota; class Limnocylindria; order Limnocylindrales; family CSP1-4; genus UBA5189. The sequence continues at coordinate 17,821 of JBDTOJ010000152.1, read as the reverse complement.
ACGCTCGGTTGGACATCCTTGATCACGGGGATGAGGCCGTCCGCCGCACCACGCATCGCAGCAACATCCTGCGTGTCGGCAGCCGCGGCCAGGTCCTTACCCGCCTTCGCGATCTCCCCGTCGATCTCGCCCATCTTGATGATGGCAAGCACGACCGTGCCGGGCCATCGCGTTGGATTCGGGCCGGGCGTTCCAGAGCCGCTCGTCTGGAGGGGCTCCGGCGATGTGGATGGGCTCGCCGTTGCGGGCGCCCCGCACGCCGAAACGACGAACGCCAGCGTCAAGATGAACATCAGCCATACCGACAACCGACGAGGCCGGCTTGATCCGCCGAGCGGACGAGCGGTCATGCGGAGGCAACCGCCGTCTCGACGGCCGACTGGGCGGCCACGGTCTCTGCCACCGCCGATGAGGTGACCTTGTCGTCGAAATGGCAGGCCACCTGGTGACTTGGGCTGAGTACCTTCAGTTCAGGCACCTCCGTCGAGCATCGCTCAGGATTTCCGAGTTGCTCGCGAAGCCAGCAGCGCGTGCTGAAGCGACAGCCGGGAGGCGGGGCCACAGGAGACGGAACGTCACCCCGGAGCACGAGGCGCTTCTTGCGCCGCCGCGGATCCGGATTCGGGATCGCCGACAGCAACGCGACCGTGTACGGATGCTTGGCGTCGCGGTAGAGATCCTCGACCGTGCCGACTTCCATGATCTTGCCGAGGTACATGACCCCGACCCGATCGCTGAAGTACTGGATGACCGACAGGTTGTGGCTGATGAACAGGTAGGTCAGGTTGAAGTCATGGCGCAGATCGAGCAGCAGATTGAGCACCTGGCTCTGGATGGAGACGTCGAGGGCCGATACCGGCTCATCGCAGACGATGAATTTCGGATCGAGCGCAAGGGCTCTCGCAACCCCGATCCGCTGACGCTGCCCGCCTGAGAACTCGTGCGGGTAGCGGCGCGTGTACTCACGTCGCAGACCAACCGTCTCGAGGGCGTCCTCGACCTTCTTGTCGCGTGCCTTGCGGTCGTCGAGGCCCTGGGCCAGCAAACCCTCGCCGATGATGTCGCTGATCGGCATCCGCGGGTTCAGCGAACCGAATGGGTCCTGGAAGATGATCTGCATCTGACGCCGCGCGGCCCGCAACTCGTCCGGAGCCATGGCGATCACGTCTTCACCGGCGAACTTGACCGCTCCGGCCGTCGGTTCCGTGAGGCGGAGAATCGAGCGCCCGAGGGTGGTCTTGCCGCAGCCGGACTCGCCGACGAGGCTGAAGATCTCTCCCGGGTTGACGTCGAAGTCCACCCCATCGACCGCGTAGACAGTCGCCACCTGGCGCTTGAAGATGCCGCCGTGGATCGGGAAGTACTTCTTGAGGCCGCGAACCTCCAGGAGTGGAGCAGCAACGGCCGTGGCTGCGGGCGTCGGCGTCGTCGGCGCGGTCACCGGGCACCTCGGATTGAGTCAGTCATGCTGGGTTTTCCTTCAATCCTCGGCCGGCGCGCATGGCACCGACGTGGTTTTCAAGGGCGGCGGCGCGGCGGCTCTCGCCTTCCGGGCCGTGGAGATGACACCGCGCGAGTCGGTCGGAACCCGATCCGCCGACTCTGGAAAGCTCCGGCGCAACCTCACGGCACAGGTCCCAGGCATACGGACAGCGTGGCTCGAACCGACAGGCGGGAGGAAGATGGAATGGAGACGGCACCACGCCCTTGATGACGGACAGCCGAGCTCCACGTTTTTCCGCAGTCGGGATGGACTCGAGCAGGCCCATGGTGTAGGGCGCGCGAGGCTCGATCATCACGTCATTGACCGACCCCTGTTCCACGATCTGACCGGCATACATGACAACGACGTGGTCGACCATTTCGGCCACGACTCCGAGGTCATGGGTGATCAGGAGCAGTGCCGAGCCGGTCTTCTGCTGGATGACCTTGAGAAGCTCCAGGATCTGCGCCTGGATCGTGACGTCGAGCGCCGTCGTCGGTTCGTCGGCAATCAGGAGCTTCGGTTCGCAGGACAGGGCCATCGCGATCATGACGCGCTGACGCATGCCGCCCGACATCTCGTGCGGGTACTGCTGGATGCGCTTCTCCGGACTCGGGATGCCGACGGTCCGGAGCGATTCGATCGACCGGTCACGAGCCTCTCGATTGCCGACCTTCAGGTGGAGCCGGACTTGCTCAGCGATCTGCTCCCCGATCGACAGAACCGGGTTCAGGCTGGTCAGTGGCTCCTGGAAGATCATCGCGACATCCTTGCCGCGGATCTTGCGCATCTGGTCGATCGGCATGTGCAGGATCTCTTTGCCATCGAACCAGACTTCCGAGTCCGCCCCGATGATCGCCGGCGGGATGTCGAGCAGGCGCATGATGGTGAGCGCCGTCACGCTCTTGCCGGAACCCGACTCGCCGACGATGGCAAGGGTCTGCCCCCGACCGATGGAGAAGGACACGCCATCGACGGCCGGGACGATACCGTCGAGGACCTTGAAGTGGGTCTTCATGTTCCGGACATCGAGCAGGGTCTCGCGCGGAGGCGGGGTCCCGAAGGGCGCTTCGGCAGACAGCAATTCGGTCATGCCCGCGACCTCGGGTCGAGCGCGTCCCGCAGCCCGTCGCCGATGAAGTTCACGGCAAGGACCGTGACGATGATCGCAACGCCGGGGAACATCGGCCACCACCAGTTACCAAGGGGGATGAAGGTCAGGGCGTTCGACAGGATGTTGCCCCACGTCGGCGTCGTCGGGTTCACACCAAAGCCAAGGAAGCTGACGAACGCCTCGCCGATGATATTGCCGGCCACGATGAGTGACGCAACGACCACGATCGGGGAAATCGCGTTCGGCAGGATGTGCCGGAAGATGATCCGACGGTCGCGCACGCCGACAGCGCGAGCCGCCTCCACGAATTCACTTTCGCGGATCGAAAGGAACTGGCTGCGCACAAGACGCGACACACCCATCCAGCCGAAGAGCCCGAAGATGATCACGATCAGGAGCACGCTGCCATTCCCGAAGAAGCGGCTGGCCACCAGGATCACGAACAGGAGCGGAAGGCTCAACATGACGTCGACGATCCGCATGAGCACATTGTCGAGGAACCCGCCGACGTAGCCGGCCACGGCGCCGACGATCGTCCCGATGATGACGCCGATGAACATGCTCGAGAAACCGATGAACAGCGACGTTCGGGCGCCGTTGACCACGAGCCTCAGCACGTCGCGCTGGAGCCCGCCGGTTTCGCCGAACAGGTGATCGAGAGATGGCGGCCGGCCCTGATAGACAATCTTGTCCGGAATCGGGATCGTGGCGAAGTCATACGGCAGGAAGATCGGTCCCACGACGGCAATGAGGACCAGCGCGCCGATCATCGCCAGCCCGATCAGGGCCAGACGATGGCCACGGAATTTCCGCCAGGCGAGTTGCCACTGGCTGAGTGACACGAGACCGATCTCGTAGTCCTCACCCGCCTCCTCCGCGCGACGGATGCGCTCGGCGTCGATGGCTGCCTGCGTCGTTTCAGTGTCGGACATCGGGGCCTGTCCTCAGAAGGTGATGCGCGGATCGACGACCGCATACGCGACGTCGGCCAGCAGATTTGCGAAGACAACGAGCATCGACGAGATCAGGAGCACACCCATCAGCACCGGGTAATCAAAACTGTTGATCGCCACGATGGTCAGCCGGCCGATACCCGGCCACGAAAAGATCGTCTCGGTGACGATGGCGCCCGTGAACAGGAACGGGATCTCGAGTCCGATATTGGTGACGACGGGAAGCATGGCGTTTCGGAGCGCGTGCTTGAACGTGACGGACCGCCCTGGCAGGCCTTTGGCCTTGGCCGTTCGGACGTAGTCCTGGCCGAGCGCCTCGAGCATGCTCGCGCGAACGAACCGCGAGTCGCCCGCGATGTTGACCACAACGAGGGTCACCACGGGCAGGATGAGGTGCCTGCCGACATCGAGGATCGCGGCAAGGGTGTGCGTGCCGAAATAGACCCAGTAGTCGTCACTGCCGAACGGCGGAGAGACGCGCGTCTCGGTCATGCCACCGGCAGGGAGGAGGTTCAGACCGGGCCCGCTGAAGAGGAAGATGAGCATGATGCCCAGCCAGAAGGTCGGCATTGCGTAGCCCACGTAGGCGAAGATCGTCGCAGCCTGGTCGAACAGGGAGTATCGATGGATGGCCGCGTAAACGCCCATGAGGATCGCGACGAACAACCACACGAACAGGGCGATTGAGGCGAGGATGAGCGTGGGCAGGGCTGCTCGCGTGATGGCGGTGTTGACTAGCTCCCCGGTCGCGATCGAGAACCCGAAGTCCCCGTGCAGGACACCGTTGCTCGCCCCGCTGAGCCCTGTTGGAAGGAAGTTCGGCATGCCCTTGGGGCCGATGAAGGCCGCCGGTGCGGGAAGTACACCAAGGAGCTTGTCATCGACTTCCTTGCTGCAGAAGCCCATCCAGCGGCAGTACTGAACTGGTACCGGCTGGTCCAGGCCCCACGCTCGCTTGAAGTCTTCCTTCATCTGCTGCGTAATGCGCGGGTTCTGGTTGAATTTCGCGGTTGGACCTCCCGGCGCGGCCAGGAGGATGCCGTAGACCACGATCGTGATCCCAAAGAGCACCGGGATCGCCTGGATCGACCGTCGAATGATGTACTTGATCATCGCAGCACCATTGGTCCTTGTCGCTCACGGTCCGGCCAGACGGCCTTTGGGTATGCGGATGGTACGACTCGGGGCGCCCGCGTTACGGGCGCCCCGAGCGACTACGGATCGAGGTTGCTGACCCCCTGGGTCAGGTGGCCCTGCTAGCCCCTGACGTACCAGTCAACGGCATTCCAGGTCGGCCCGGCCGACGTCGGGTTCCCGAAGAAGTTCCCGAGCTTCGGGCTGTGGAGATCGACGTTCTTCCGGTAGTAGAGCGGGATCTCGATGATGTCCCGAACGTAGACTTCCTGGAAGGTCGCCATCGCGTCACGGATGACCTTGAAGTCGACGTTGGTCTTGACCGCGGTCAGTGCCGCATCAACGTCGGCATTCTTGATGTACGCATCGTTGCCGCCGTTCGGCTCGAGCTGCGAGCTGTGGTACGAGGTGTAGCTGCTGTTCGGGTCGAATGACGACGAGAACGCATGCTCCGCGATGTCGAAGTTGCTGTGCGCAAGCACGCACGCTGTGTCGCGAGTGGACTCGTTGAAGTCGGCGAAGATATCCGCCGGGGCGACGGCGTTCACGACCGCCTCGATACCAACGTCCTTGAGCCACGCCGCGCCGAGGGCGAGCGTGTCCTGGCGGACCTGGCGAGTCGTCGTGCACAGCTCGATCTTCAGGCGGATGCCGTCCTTCGAGCGAATGCCATCGCTACCGACCACCCAGCCGGCGGCGTCGAGGGCTGCCTTGGACGCGGCCGGATCGTACTTCGCGGCCGGCTGATCCGAGAAGTACCAGAGGCCGGGGAGGATGTTCGTGTTGGCGAGCTGCACGGAGTTGCCGAGCAGTCGCTCGTTGATGGCGGCCTTGTCGATGGCCGTCGAGACAGCCTGGCGAACGGCCGCGTCCGAGACCGGGCAGAACTTGCCACGATCGGTAACGGCGGTGTTGTGCGAGCAGCCGCCGATGGCCGGGTCGGTGGTCTCGTCCGTGAAGGCGGACCAGTTCGGGCGCCAGAACTCGTACGTAAGGGCCGGGACTGCGGACACCTGATCGCCAAGGTCGTTGACCTTGATGAGGTCGGAGTCCTGAAGGTCCGTGGCCACGTCAATCTCGCCACCACGGTAGCCGGCGATCATCGCGTCGGCGTCCGTGTACCACTTGAAGATCAGGGTATCGAGATGGGCCGGCTTGCCCGAGATCGCGCTGGTGTAGTTCGGGTTCTTGACCATGCGGAGGTCCTGGCCCGGGGTGACCGTGCCGAACGCGAATGCGCCCGAGACCGGGAGCTTGGCGATATCGGTCGGGCGGAACCCGGCGCCGGCGACCTGATCAGCGATCGGGATCGAGGCCAGGTAGTGCCGGGGAAGCGGAGCGACCTGGACCGTCAGGTAGGACGAGTAGATGGCCTTCCAGTGCTGGACCATCTGCGTGTCAGACGGGCAATCAAAGGCGCTGATGTCTTCGTAACCCGAGGTGATCACCCCGACGTTGCCCGGATCCAGCACCCATTCCCACGCGTACTTGAAGTCGTCGCAGGTCAGGGGCTGACCGTCGGACCACTTCAGGCCGTCGCGGAGCTTCCAGGTGACGGTCATGGCGTCGCCGTTATCGCCAGGGACCTTGACGCCGCCGTTGTCCGTCGTCGGGATCTCGGCCGCGAGGTCCGGGATGTACTTGTAGTCGTGGGTCGCGAGAAGGAGCGACGCCCACGCGGTGGACGCGACGTTCGCCTCGGAGACCTGGCCGGCGTAGAACGGGTTGAACTGGTTCGCTTCCTGCCAGTCACCAAAGACAATGGTTCCACCGTCCGTGCCGGCTTCGACGAGGGTCGGGTACTGGCTGTCGAACAGCTTGACTTGGTCAACGGGCTCCGGGGTCGCCACCGACGGGACCGGTGTCGCCACCGGCGGCTGGGTCGGTGCGACGCTGGCCGCGCCTCCGCACGCCGCGAACACGATCGCCGTGGTCGCGAGCAGTGCCATGATTGGCTTGCGCATGAATCTCCTCCAATGTTAAGGCGATACGTCGCCTCGGACTCCCTATTGACGGTTTGGCCGCTCCGCAAGCGCCTTCATGCCCGATTCATCAGGAATGGAGCAACGCGCACGGGTGAGCAGCGGCCCACGTCGCTGCCGGTACTATGGGCAGGCGCCCAAGCGGTGTCAAATCCGGAAACCCGGATCAGTGCGCCGTAAGGGCTCGGTCGATGGGTCGAACCGGTACCTCCTTCCGCCCTGGAACGATGTTGTCCGGGTACCGCCGCGAGTCGGCATGCCCGTTCGAGATGGTCGCCACGGGTGATTCGTGGGTTGAGGCCGTCGTCGCCTGTGAGATGTAGTTGGCCTCGAGCCGCCACGCCTCCAGGTCGAGTTGAGCGGGGCTCAGGCCGGTTGGCTCATTGACGCCGCCGACGAGAGGCACGTGCATTGCAAGCGGCCCGACCATGGCAGCCACAAGCAGCGTCGCGGTCGCGAGGCCGGCCACGGACGCTCGCCAACGCCAGGCAACCGCAGCCGCGGCGGCGCGCGTGCCCTCGATCCGCGCTCGGAGCCTCGGCCAGGCGTACGGAGACCCCGATTCATCGGCGCCAAACGCGCCGAACCGGCGCATGGCGACGATCGCGAGCGCCAGGTCCTGGAATTCCTCCGCACAGGCGCGACACCACTCCAGGTGGTCCATGGCCGCGCCTGATTCGCGTGACGGTGCATGCGCATCGACCAGGTCCAGCAATGCCGAGGCATGCCGACGGCACTCGAGCGACGCGGAGACCTTCTGTCGGCCGGTCATCACTTCCGCCGCCGGCCCACGGCCGCATACAGCGTGACGACGGACATGGGGGTGGCCCCGTCCATCGACAACGGGACGTCAACCATCGCGCTGTGCCGCTCGGACTGGAGGTGATCTCGCAAACCGACCAGTGCATAGTGAAGCCTGGACTTCACGGTTCCGAGGGCAATCCCGAGCGCTGCGGACGTCTCCTGAAGCGACATCCCGTTGAGGTAATAGAGCACGACCACGCTCTGGTGCTTGGCCGGCAGTGCCGCAATGCTCGCGTGGATGGACTGTCGCATCTCTTCGCGCTCTGCCCGATCCGCTGGACCCGGACTGCCGTCCCGGATCTGCTGGCTGGTCTCATCGATCGGGTTCGTGGGAAGCTTGCGCCGCCCCAGCCGCGAATAGCACAGGTTCAACGCGACGCGGTGGAGCCACGGAACCGGCGATACATCGGTCCGCAGGCTGTGGCGATGACGATGCGCGCGGAGGAATGTGTCCTGGAGGATCTCCTCGGCTGCCTGGCGATCGCCGGTCAGGCCATAGGCCGTCCGGAAGATGAGCGCGCGATAGCGTTCGAAGAACGCTTCGAAGGCGTCGAGGTCATCTCGTTGAAACCGGAGAATGAGTTCACGGTCGGCTGCGGACCCGACCTCTGCGCGCTGCCGCGCGGTCAAGGCATCAGAAGTCGAGGAATCAGGTGTTACGCCCGACGGCGTCGGCTTCGCGGCGGCAAGCTGGTCGTCCAGGATCTGCTCCTCCGTCCGGTGGTAGGCCACTCCGGTGCGTTGCACTCGTCTATATCGGACGTCGATCAGGAAGGTTCAGTTGCTGAATCGCGACCGACCTCCGGTCTCCCCAGTCCCGGTCAGGTCGCGTTCGTCAACGCCTCGTACGCGGTTTCGTCAAGCAGGTCATCCACCTCGCCGGGATCGGCCAGGCGGACGCGAATCATCCAGCCGCCGCCGTAGGGGTCACTGTTTGCCAGCTCCGGTTCGCCCTCCAGGGCAGGGTTGGCTTCCACGACCTCACCGGAAACCGGCGCGAACAGGTCGCTGACCGCCTTGACCGATTCGACGACCCCGAAGGTCGCATGCTGCTCCAGAACGCGCCCGACCGACGGTAGCTCGACGAACACGACATCACCGAGCTGATCCGATGCGTACGCCGTGATGCCGATCGTGACGACGTCGCCATCGAGCTGGACCCACTCATGGTCCTTGGTGTACCTGCGGTCCGATGAAGCCATCGCGACGCGTCCTCCTGATGGGCGGGCTAACGGTCAAAGGGCGGGAATCGGCACTTTGTGCGCTGCGTCCTTCACGACGTTCGACGATAGAACGGCAGCGCCACAACCTCGGCGGACACAGGCTGATCCCGGATCTCCACCGAGAGGATCGTACCCGGTTCGACGCGCGCCGGATCGACGTAGGCCATGGCGATCGGTTTGCCGAGTGTCGGCGACTGCGTTCCGGAGGTGACGATCCCCGACCGTCCGTCGTCATCAAGGACGGGATATCCGTGTCGCGCGATCCCTCGACCCGTGATCACGAGACCGACGAGTTGTCGCGCGATGCCTGCCTCGGCGACACGCTCGAGCGCCTCGCGACCGACGAATGGCCCCGGCTTGGCGAGCTTCACCACGCGGCCGAGGCCGGCTTCATACGGGTTCGTGGTCCGGTCGAGTTCATTGCCATAGAGCGGCATGCCGGCTTCGAGGCGGAGCGTGTCCCGAGCCCCGAGCCCGCACGGAATGAGGCCTTCGCCGCCGCCGGCGAGGGCCAGCGCGGTCCACAGCTCGGGACCTCGCGCCCAGTCGACGAACACCTCGAACCCATCCTCCCCGGTATAGCCGGTCCGGGCGACGAACGCCGGGACGCCGGCGACGGCACCTTCCGCAATCGCGTAGTAGCGGAGGTCGCCCAGCGGCACCTCGGTCAGGGGCTGAAGGATCCCGGCCGCCAGGGGTCCCTGGATCGCAATCAGCGACGTGGCCATCGACCGATCATCCAGGATGGCGTCCCAGCCATCGAGTCGATCCGCGAGCTCATCCGACACGACGGTCGCGTTGCCCGCATTCGCGACGACGAGGAACCGATCATCGCCAAGCCGGTAGACGATGAGGTCATCGATGATCCCGCCGTCCTCGGCGCAGATCATCGAGTACTGGGCACGGCCGATGGCGAGCGTCCGGGGATCCGAAACCAGGCTGGCCGCGAGGGCATCTCCGGCCTCGTGACCATCGATGAAGAGTTCGCCCATGTGCGACAGGTCGAACAGGCCGGCCCGCTCGCGAACAGCCCGATGCTCCTCGAGAATGCCGCCGTACTGGACCGGCATCAGCCAGCCGCCGAACTCGATGAGTTTGGCGTCCAGGGAACGATGAATATCGGCGAGTGCGGTCTCGCGAAGTACGGCGTCATGCTCGGTCACGTGGTGGTCGACTCCGTCGAGGGTTGGGTTGTCGATACGCTTCCTGCGCTGGTCGCCGACGGCTGCGGAAGCCGCTGCGGCGCCGAAGATACGAGGGCCCGCTCCGATTCGAACGTCAGGAGGCTGGCGGCCTCCTCAAAGGTCACCCATCGCACCCGTTCGAATTCGTGATCGTGGAGATCGAGATCGCCGCCGATCGGCTCCATGAGCCAGTAGTGGACGGTCTTGTCGATCCGGACCCCGCTCTGGACGAAGGCGTAGGAGATGGAAGACAGTGGTTCGACGATCCGGACCTGCAGGCCGGTTTCCTCCTCGACCTCGCGAAGAGCCGTTTCCTCGATGGTTTCGCCAGGATCGGGCGTTCCCTTGGGAAGGGTCCAGGTGGCCCGTCGCCGATCACCATCGCGTCGCCGCATGCCGACCACGAGCGCCGGCCTGCCAGCGATGGTCGAAAGGACGATCCCGCCGGCGGAAGTGGCGGTCGTGGACCTCAGCCGAGCCAAGGCGCCGTCGCGGCACGCGATCGGCCGTTCCGGACGGATCGTGCCCACGTCATCGACACGGTCGGGCGCGGCCGGCCCGTGGTCGGAATGCGCGAGCGCGTCGGCTTGATCGTGCGACTCGCGCCCCGAACCGTGGAGACAGGAGATTCGATCTTTGTGCGGATTTCGGTGGTCCTCCCGGACATCGCTCGGAAGGCGACCGCGGACGCCAGTCCGAGTCGCCGTTCGCGTGTCCGCACCGGGGGGCGCGGGAAACTGGCCGCCGGACGCGCTGCGTACTTCGCGGCAATGCTGTGTTCCATCAAGCGCATGGTAGCGCGTCAGCCTCCGGCTGCAAGGGATCGACGCAACAAATCTGCGACGTCCGGTGCCAGGACGCCACGCCGCTCCGCGAGCGCAACCTCGCGTTCGGCCAGCGCGATGTACAGGCGGACTGCATCGGGCGCATGCAGGCGCATCGCGGCCAGGTGGCCATTGACGGTCCCCACGTCGCCGCGGGTGATCGGTCCCGTCAAGGCACGGGCGACGCCGAGGGCACGGGCGTTGGCCAGGGTCTGCTCGGCGAGGCGGCCATAGATGGCCAGCGAACCGTGTTCATCAAGCCCGGTTACCGCTCCGAGTTCGACGATCGTATCGAGGAGGGCGACGAAGCCGCCGGCAGCCAAAACAGCTGCAGCGTGATAGGCCGCCTTGGACCCCGGTGCCAGCCGCACTGCAGTGGCCCCGATGGCCTCCGCCATCTCCGCGAGGAGCGTCGCCAGCTGGTCGTCGCCCTCAATTGCAATTGTCGCGCCCCGAAGCGCCTCGACCGAGAGCTCGACGTCGGCGAAAGCCACGAGTGGGTGAAACGACCCGATCTGGGTACCGGCAGCCATCGCCGGCTCGAGTACCTCGGCACCCAGTGCCCCGGACGTGTGGACGAGGACCTGCCCGCCATACAGACGCAGGCTGCCAGCGATGCCAGGCAGGGCGTCGTCGGGGACCGCCAGGATGATGAGGTCGACGGCATCGATGAGCGCTACAGCTTCGGCGAAGGCTCGTGCGCCGGGCACGTATGTCTGGAATCGGGCCCGCCGCACGGGATCACGGGTCGCAATGGCGCCGACGGGCCAACCCGCGCGCGAGAGGGCTGCTCCGAGGGCTGAGCCCACCGCGCCGCCACCGACGATCCCGATGACGGGCTGATCGCCTGCGTTCGTATGCGCGTGGGGGTGCGGGTGGGGATGATCGTCAGCCGCGCCGTGCCCGTCCGAGTCGTCGTGAACCCGTCCGTCGCCCGTGGGGTTCAGGTCGATGCCGCGCTCCTCGAGTTCGCGGAGCGTCTCCTCGAGGTCCGACTGTCGCGGATCTGGCGCATCCGCAGGCCAGGCTCTCATCGGCCGGCGCGCGCTGGGTGTTTCGGTCGGGCGGGGTACGCTTGCATCCAACGAGTGTAGCCACCAAGCGAGGGACCCAATCCCGTGCCAGTTCCCGATCCGTTTGGCGCCCGCGAGCCCCTCGGCCCGGGCCTGCCCGATATCTATCGCCTGTCGGCACTCGCCGATCTGATCGATCTGGCAACAGCGCCGGTCACGCTCAAGATTCTGCTCGAGAACGCGTTGCGGAACGCGGGTCGCGGGATCGTCGAGCGCGCGGACGTCGAGCGACTGGCCTCCTGGCGGCCGGGTGCCGGCGGCGAGGCCGAGATCCCGTTCATGCCGGCTCGCGTCGTCCTTCAGGATTTCACCGGAGTCCCCGCGATCGTCGACCTGGCCGCGATGCGCGACGCCATGGCGGAGCTTGGCGGCGACCCGGGAAAGGTCAATCCCCTCGTTCCAGCGGACCTGGTGATCGATCACTCTGTCCAGGTCGACGCCTTCGGGTCGTCGTCGGCCTTCGCCGTCAATGTGACCCGGGAATACGAGCGTAACGGGGAGCGCTACCAGCTCCTTCGATGGGCGCAGACGGCATTCCGGGATCTGCGGGTCGTGCCGCCCGGTACCGGAATCATCCACCAGGTGAACCTCGAGTTCCTGGCGTCGGTCGTGGCCGAGCGCGCGGACGAGGACGGGATGGTCGCGTTCCCGGACACCCTCGTCGGGACCGATTCCCACACGACGATGATCAACGCGCTCGGGGTTCTCGGGTACGGGGTCGGCGGCATCGAAGCCGAGGCTGTCCTCCTTGGGCAGCCGCTCTACCAGCCGATGCCGCGGATCGTCGGCGTGCGCCTGACGGGAGCCCTTCCGCAGGGATCGACCGCGACCGACCTCGTCCTCGTCGTGACGGAGATGCTCCGATCGTTCGGTGTCGTCGGTGCGTTCGTCGAGTTCGCGGGCGACGGCCTCGCCGGATTGTCCCTGGCCGATCGCGCGACGATCGCCAACATGAGCCCGGAGTTCGGGGCGACGGCCACGATCTTCCCGATCGACGAGGAAACGATCGCCTATCTTCGTCTCACGGCGCGGTCTGCCGAACGGGTGGCGCTGGTCGAACGCTACGCGCGGGCGCAGGGGCTGTGGCGCGAGCCGGGTACCGGGCCGGACTTCGACGCTGCCCTGACCCTTGACCTCGCTTCGGTAAGGCCATCCGTGGCCGGACCCCGCCGCCCGCAGGATCGGGTCGAGCTCCCTGCGCTGCCCGCCAACTTCCACGCTGCCTTCCCCCAGGTCGGGACCGTTGACAGCCCGTGGGCGCCGGCGCAGATCCAGCTCGGCGATGCATCGGCGACCGTCGGACACGGGTCAGTCGTCATTGCCGCGATCACGTCCTGCACGAACACCTCGAATCCGACCGTCATGGTCGGCGCCGGGCTCCTCGCACGGAATGCCGTCGCGCGCGGCCTGCGGGTCTCCCCTGCGGTCAAGACGTCGCTCGCCCCTGGTTCGCGGGCGGTCACCGGCTATCTCGATGCCGCCGGGCTCACCGGCCCGCTCGAGCAACTCGGTTTTGCCCTCGCCGGCTATGGCTGCACGACGTGCATCGGCAACTCGGGTCCACTCGATGCGCCGATCGCCGAGGCGATCGAGCACGATGAGCTCGTCGCGGCGGCCGTCCTGTCGGGGAATCGCAACTTCGAGGGTCGCATCCACCCCCTAGCGCGGGCGAGCTACCTCGCATCGCCACCGCTCGTGGTGGCGTTCGCCCTCGCCGGACGCGTCGACATCGACCTGTCCACGCAACCATTGGGCATCGGCGACGACGGGCGGCCGGTCTTTCTTGCCGATATCTGGCCGAGCCCGGACGAGATCCGGAAGGTCATCAACGAATCCATCGACCCGGCGCTGTTCACATCGACCTACGCAACGGTCTTCGAAGGCGACGATCGATGGCGGGCCCTGCCGATCCCGGATGGCGACCGCTACGCGTGGGTCCCGGAGTCGACCTACATCGCGCGTCCGCCCTACTTCGATGGCATGACCATGGACCCTGCGCCGATCCGGCCGATTGACGGCGCCCGGGTGCTGGCGCTTCTCGGCGACAGCGTGACAACCGATCACATCTCCCCGGCCGGCTCCATCGCGTCGGCCTCGCCCGCGGGAGCGTGGCTCCAGGAGCGTGGCGTGGGCCCCCTGGACTTCAACTCGTACGGTTCCCGGCGCGGGCATCACGAGGTCATGATCCGCGGCACCTTCGCAAATATCCGGCTCCGGAACCTGCTCGTCGAACGCGAAGGACCCTTCACCGCCCATCGGCCCGACGGGATCGAAATGACGATCTTCGAGGCCGCCGAGGAATACGCTGCGGCCGATGTGCCGTTGATCGTCCTCGCGGGCAAGGAATACGGCTCGGGTTCGTCACGGGACTGGGCGGCCAAGGGCACCACGCTGCTTGGGGTTCGGGCGGTGATTGCCGAGAGCTTCGAGCGAATCCATCGCAGCAACCTCGTCGGCATGGGCGTCCTGCCGCTCCAGTTCGAGCCGGGCTCCTCCATTGGGAGCCTCGGCCTGTCGGGACGCGAAGCGTTCTCCATTCAGGGCGTGGAGGGCGGACCGGAGGCCCGCAGCAAACTGTCCGTGGTCGCTCGCGACGATGTGACTGGTGACGTGACCACCTTCGATGTCCTGTGCCGCCTGGACGGACCCATCGAGGTCGACTACTACCGCCAGGGAGGGATCCTGCCGGCCGTCCTGCGGCGGATCGCGGCGAACTAATCGCACCTCCGCAAACGAACAGGCCCGGGACGGCCAAACGCCCCCGGGGATCCCGAGGGCGCCGACCTGGAGGAGGTTCGCCGGGTTTCGCCAACCCGGTTGCGCGTGGGACGCGGCGCAGACCGCCCGCGTGACGGCCACTTCGACTACGGTTCCGGAATGACGAATCTCGTTCCGGTCGCACGCCAATCGGACATCCTGGAGATATATCGGTACTCCCCCGTCGGGCGGCTCCTCGAGTATCACAACCTGGGTCGCCCGTTCGAGGCCGGCGACCCGGAACTGTTGATCGGGATGTGCATGGACAGTCGCAAATCGCTGCGTGTGCCGCCCGACTTCGCTTTCGTCCTTCGGACTGCGGGCGCCAACATGCGCGACAACGAATTCCGGATCTCATACGCGGTCGCGATCGGAGGCGTCAGGACCATCGTTCTGATCGCGCACACGGATTGCGGGATGAAGCGCGTTGCCGGGCTCCACGATGCGTTTGTCCGCGGGCTCGTGGATCACGCGGGCTGGATACCGGCGAACGCCGAGCGGCTCTACGCCGAGGGCGTGCCGAAGTTCGGGATCACCGACGAAGTGGAGTTCGTCATGCAGGAGGCGGACAGGCTGCGCGCCCTCTATCCGCGCCTGACCGTCGCCCCGCTCCTGTACCGCGTCGAGGATGATCTGCTCTACCAGCTCGCCTGAGCCGAGGCGCGCGCAGGCGGGACAGGTCGGCCCCATTCGAGAGCCTCTTGGAGTGATGGTGGTGGGCGATACTGGATTCGAACCAGTGACCTCGCGGATGTGAACCGCGCGCTCTAACCAACTGAGCCAATCGCCCCGGAATCGCCGCCTCGTCAGAACGCAGCGGGGCGCCGATCATACAACGAGGTCTGGCCACCGACCGGCGATCGTTTCACGGGTCAGTCCCGTCACCGCCACGACCTTGAGCCTGGCTGCGGCGCCTCGGATCGTGCGGACGGATGACGGCGGCATCCCGAGCTCCTCGGCGATCAACCG
Source organism: Chloroflexota bacterium (assembly GCA_039933295.1). Lineage (GTDB taxonomy): Bacteria > Chloroflexota > Limnocylindria > Limnocylindrales > CSP1-4 > UBA5189. The sequence continues at coordinate 2,321 of JBDTOJ010000152.1, read as the reverse complement.
TTCGACAGCCGCGTTCGCGGCGCCGTCGACCGGTGAAGCCGCGACCCGAACCCGCAATCGACCGTCCACCACGCCTTCGATGGCATCGCGCCCGGCGCGCGGCGTAACCCGTACGGGAATTCGCACCGGATCGTCGGCGCGGCTCACCGAATGTTGCGGACGATGGCCCCGAGCACGAGGATCACGATCAACGGGGCGAAATCGAGGCCGCCGCTCGCGGGCAGGAACCGGCGGATCGGCGCGAGCACGGGCTCGGTGAACATGATCAGGAACTGGGACAAGGCCGAACGCCCGCGTTGGTCCACCCAGGACAACAGGACCCGTCCGATGATCGCGATCTCGAGAGCGATCAGCAGGAATTTGACGAAGTTGAAGAGGAAGACGGCAAACACGGCGCGAGTCTAGCCCGCCCCGAGGGAGCGTGCCCCGAACAGGATCCGCCCGATCCGCACGATCGTCGCGCCCTCTTCGACAGCGATCTCGAAGTCATCGGACATCCCCATCGACAGGTCCGGTCCAAGCCCCGGCTGCCGCGCGCGCAGATCGTCGCTCAGGTGTCGGAGGCCGGAGAAGGTCGAACGGGCCTCGGTCGAATCGCGATGCAGTCGCCCGACCGTCATCAGCCCACCGACCTGGAGATGCGGCAGTCCAAGGATCTCGGGCAGCAACGACGCGATCTCCGCCGGCGCAATTCCGGCCTTGGCCGGGTCCTCATCCACGTTCACCTGAAGCAGCACCGGGAAGCGACGGCCGGGCCGCAATTCCTCGCTGATCCGGTCGAGCTTCGACGCCAGGCTCAGGCTGTCCACGCTCTGGATCACCCCGAACATTTCGATCGCGCGCCGCGCCTTGTTGGACTGGAGCGGCCCGATCAAGTGCCACGTTGCCCCTGGGACGAGGCCGACCTTGTCGGCTGCCTCCTGGACCCGATTTTCGCCAAACGTGTCGATACCAACCGATACGGCAGCACGGAGGCGATCGGCGGCGATCGTCTTCGAGACGGCGATCATGCGGACATCGACGGTCTCGCGCCGGCTACGTCGGCAGGCCTGCTCGATACGTTCCTGGATCCGATCGCGGGCCGCCGCGATTTCCGCAACCGCCGCGGGACTCACGGGCGCGAAGTCATGATCCGTGATGATGTCGAGAGGTCCGGGGCCGGCTTCCACCGGCGACGCCTACTTCTGCCGGCGCAGGAAGCTCGGGATCTCGAGGTCTTCCGCGTCGTACGCAGCGCGCTTGACGGGCGCCGGCTCACCGACCGACCGACCATGCCGCGCGGCGACCTCGTCGGGTCGCGCACCCGGGGCATCGGGAACGCCGACGTCGTTGAGCTGGGTCCGCTGGCGCTCGAGTTCCTCGAGGAAGTCGCGCGGGATGCGCGCCGTTGCGTCCGCGGGCGCGGAGGTCGTCGAGCCGGCCGAACTGCGAGCGCCGGGACGCTTGCCGTCGAAGCCGGTGGCGATGACGGTGATCTGGACCTCCTCGCCAAGGCGCTCGTTGAAGCTCGTCCCGAAGATGATGTTCGCCTCGGGATCCGCCGCGGACCGGATTTCCTCGGCGGCCTCGGTCACCTCGAACAGCGACAGGTTGGAGCTGCCGGTCACGTTGAACAGGATGCCCTGAGCACCGGAGATGTTCACTTCGAGGAGCGGGCTGGCGATCGCCTGGCGGGCTGCCTCGACGGCGCGGTTCTCGCCACTCGCCCGGCCGATCCCCATGAGCGCCGATCCGGCGTCCTTCATGATCGCGCGCACGTCGGCGAAGTCGAGGTTGATCAGGCCCGGCATGGTGATGATGTCGCTGATGCCCTGCACGCCCTGGCGGAGAACATCGTCCACGACTCGGAAGGCGTCCAGGATCGAGGTGTTCTTCTGGACAACGTCCTTGAGTCGGTCATTGGGGATGGTGATCAGCGTATCGACCTTGCCCTTGAGCTCCTCGGCCGCCTTCTCGGACGTCAGCTTGCGCTTCGCGCCCTCGAACGCGAACGGCTTCGTCACGACACCGATGGTCAGCGCGCCCGCCGCCTTGGCCAGCTCGGCCACGACCGGTGCTGCGCCCGAGCCGGTGCCTCCGCCGAGCCCGGCAGTGATGAACACCATGTCCGAGCCCTCGAGGGCCGCGGCGATCTTGTCGACGTCTTCCTCGGCAGCGCGCTTGCCGATGTCACTGTCGCCACCGGCACCGAGACCGCGGGTGATCTTGTCGCCGATTCGGATCTTGTGAGGAGCATCTGACTGGAGCAGGGCCTGGGCGTCCGTGTTGAGGGCGATGAACTCGACGCCCATCATCTCGGCCCGGATCATCCGGTTGACGGC
>JBDTOJ010000151.1:0-7655 GCA_039933295.1 Chloroflexota bacterium | reverse complement strand
CGACGAGGCAGACGACCCCGTCGAGCAGATGGCCGCGCACGACCAGCTCGATCGAGTCGGCGATGACCTCGCGGCTGATGAGGCTCGCCTTCATCCCCTCGGTGCCCATCGATACGCCATCGGACACGGCGATCGTGTTGAACTCCATCGGGGTGCCGCCGGCCTCACGAATGCCCTGCTTCACGAACTCAGCCAGCCGCCGCTGGTTGAAATTGCAGGGCATCGTTTCAATCCACGTCGTGGCGACGCCGACGAGCGGCTTCGCGAGATCGTCATCGGTGAACCCGATCGCCTTGAGCATCGCCCGCGCAGCGGCCCGGTCGGGTCCGTCGGTCAGCGCGTGGGAATGGCGCTTGCCGGGATCGGTCGGGCGGTCGTAGGGGGTCGGGCGATCGGGCATCTGGAACCTCGGGGTCGGCGGCCGGCCGGGCCGCAGGATTGACTCCGTTCAGTGTATGGCGTCGGTCATCCGAGGGCCGCGGATCTGGCGAGCCGTTCGTCCATCAGCAGCGTCGTAGCCGACATTGCGGCTGGCCCGCGGACGGCGGCGAGGAACAGATTTGCGTCGAAGGACTGGGCGGTGACATCGGTCAGTGCCGTGACAGTTGCCGTTCGGGGGCTGCCGCGCAGCAGCGCGATCTCACCAATTCCAGCGCCAGGCCCGAGCGTGTCGAGGACACGATTGCCATCGGTCACCTGAACCTCTCCGCTTTCGATGACCAGGAAGCAGTCTCCCGGGGCGCCCTGCTCCATGAGGACCTGGCCCGCACTGAACGTCGCTGGCACGGCGCCACTGACAAGACGCTCGATCCCGGTGAGCGGGAGGACGTGGAATGCCGGTACCTCACGCAGGCGCTCGACCAGGCGCCACGAGACGACCTCGACCGTTTCGGCGCGACGAAGGAGGATCCAGATGACGAGCGCCGCGATCGGGAGGATGGCACCGGTCGCGATGAGGGCCGAGCGGATTCCAAGACCGGCGATCAGCGCGGGGGCCAGGAAGTACCCCGCTGCGGCGGAGACCGCGGTTGCTCCCTCGAACAAGGCGAAGATGGCGCCGCGCTCGTCGTTTCGACTTCCGCGTTGCAGCAGGGTGTAGCCGACGATGTCGAGCAGGGCATTCGACAGACCGGTCATGGCAAACGCCAGCCCGGCAACAACCGGGAGCGGAAGCAGGCCGATGAACGCGATCGGGAGCCCCCAACCGGCGAGGGCGAGGACGAACGCGTTCGAGGTGCTGCGACGGACCGCGAGGCCCACCCCGATGCCCAACATTCCGCCGATCCCCATTGCCGAGCCGAGCAGGCCAACGCCAGCTTCGCCGAGGTGAATCAACTCCACGCTCAGGACGACGGCCAGCGTGGTGAGCAACCCGCGGACCATGGTCTGGAGCATGAATCCGGCAATCACGACCGCGATTGCCGGTCGCTGGCGAATTGCCCGCACCCCGGCGCCGAGCGCGAGGCCGCGCCCGGCCTCCCGACGGTCCGGACCCTGTTCGTCGACCTGGTCCTCGAAGTGGATATCCGCCAGCACGAAGAGACCCACGACCTGGGCTGCCACAAGCACGACTCCTGCGACGGCGGGTTCACCCAGGCCGATGAAGATCGCTGCGGTCAGCGGCCCGGCAAACGAGCCGAGCGCCTCGGCTGAGCTCGACGAGATATTGGCTGTGACCAGCTCCTCGGGTGTCCGGGCCAGCGCCGGCAACAACGTGCTCTGGGCCGGCCGCAGGATCGCGTCCGTACCTCCCATCACGGCTGCGATCAGGAACAGCGGGATCGAGTGAGGACCAAGGAATACGACTGCGGCCGTGGCTGCGGCGGCAACCAGCCGCACGATCCCCAGGGCCAGGAGCACCCGGTCCGCGCGCCAGCGGGCAAGCGGAGCTGCGGCCAGGAGGCCAAAGACGACCGTGGCCGCGACACGAGCAATCCCGACGCCAGCGACACCGACTGCCCCGGCGACCGAGAATGCTGTGACGGCGAGGACCACCAGGAGACCGGTATCCACGACGAACCCGAGGAGCAATGCCGCCTGGACACGTCGAGTGCTGCGGTTCTCGAACGCGCGCGCCGTCTCGGCGATGGCGCTGGACAGGGCGGCCGTGATTCGATGCATTCGGCCAATATCCATCATCGGGACCTGCCCCGTCGGGTCATGACGCCGGTGGGCAATCGGCGTCCGCTCAAGACACGGGCACGCTGGGTCGCGGTATGCTCGGGGCATGGACGACAAGGTCGAAGTGCTAGCCCGATTGCCGCTCTTCTCTGCGCTCGACCAGCGCAGCATGGAGGCGGTCGCGACGCTCGCCCGCGAAGTCGAAGCGCCGGCTGGAACGGTCCTCATGCGCGAGGGCGATCCCGCCGACACGTTCTACCTGATCGTCGAAGGCACGGTCCACGTTGAACGTGCCGGACTGCCCCTTCGATCGATGACCAGCGGCGGATTCCTCGGCGAGATCGCACTGGTCGAAGTGGGCGAACGAACCGCGACCGCGACCTGTGCGACGGATTGCCGATTGCTCGCCCTCGGCGGTTTCGAGTTCGATCGCGTGATCGCGACGTTCCCGGAAGTTCGGGCGCGGATCGACGCGGCCGTGAAGCGCCGGCCACACGCCGGCGAGGCGTAGCCGCCCGAAGTCAGTGCAGGCAGGCACCCGTCGAGACGGCCGTGGTCCTGCCGAGGGCCGGGGCAATCGCGGTTGCTACGGCCGTCGGGGCCAACGCGTAGCCAACCGATGGATCCGTCCGCGATTCGGCGAAGACGAGTCCACCAACCGTCCCATCGGTCAGGAGCAACGGACCGCCACTGTCGCCTGGCTCCACGATCGCGCGGATCTCGATGATCTCGCGATGGACGCGCGACGTACCGTAGATGTCGAGTCCTTCCGCCGGGTATCGAGCCGCCACGGCCGCCGGCTCGATCATTGCGCCACCGCCATTCGGATAGCCGATCGTGGCGCCGGTGGTTCCGCGGGCTGGATCGCTGGTCGAGAAGAACAACGGACCGGGATCAAATCCGTTAACCCGAAGGACCGCCACGTCAAGGTTCGGATCGAACGAAACGACGACGGCCTTGAATGATCCGGTGGCTGCGATGACCCTCACGGATCGGGCTCCGGCAACGACGTGCGCGTTCGTGACCACATAGCCCGATCGGACGGCGACCCCTGTGCCGGTCGACCGATAGTCACACGCATCGGCTTCGATGCGCGGCGCCGATGCGAGCGCGCGCCGACCGAGCAACTGGGCCGCCGAGTCACCCGGCATGGCCACGGGGTCCGCGGGCACGCGCTCGAGACCGAGGAACACGTCTGGAAGGCCTGATCGATCGAGGGTCGCGCCCAGGCCCAGGACCAGATCGGTCGGCGGCGGCAGAACAGCATCGATCCCACGGATCGCGACCGATGTCTGGGCATCGCGCGCGAGTGCCGGAACGAGGCCCGTCGTCAGGATCCCGCCCAGGAGCCAGACGATGAGGACAGCCTGACCTGCCCCGACGATGGCGCCCGCGGCTCGGTCGACGGCATTGAACACGCCGCTACCGAGACGTCTCGAGGCCGACCGACCCGCCCGGCCGCCGGCCATTTCGCCGGCACCGATGAGCAGCATCAATGCGCCCAGGACCATGGCGACACGGACGACGACCGGCAAGGAGGCCAGATATGGCACCAGGAACGGGATCGAGGCGAGGGCGACGAGCGCACCACCCACCGCGCCGACCAGACCGCCCAGCTGTGGAAGGGCGCCCGAGCGCACGCCGAGAATGACGGCCCCGATCAGCAGGACGAACGCCAACACGTCGACGAGGTTCATGGTTCGATCGTCGCACAGGCTGCGTTCAATGGCGCCGACCGGCCCCCTGGCCGGTCGTTTGCTATACTCCCATGGAGTATCAGTACTGGGCCTCATGCGGAATGGCGCATCGGGTCCATGAGCGGAGGAACGAACCGTGGACAAGCACCTGAACATGGCCCATGGGCACGATCAAGCCCCAGTGAGCGACGACGCCGGACTCGATCCCGTCTGCGGCATGACGGTCGACAAGGCGAGCGCATCGGCTCGGGAGCTCGTCGCCGAGCACGAAGGCATCACCTACTACTTCTGTGGCCGTGGCTGCAAGCTCGAATTCGGGGATGACCCGGGCCGGTTCCTGGATCCGTCCTACATCCCCGCGATGTAGCGCCGCAAATCCTCAAGCAAACCGAACCGAGTACCCAGTCCTGATGCCCGCCGAGAGCGCCGCCGATCCGCGACTTCTCCCGATTGAGATCGTCCTCCCGATCGAGGGCATGACCTGCGCATCGTGCGTCAACCGGATCGAGCGCTTCCTCAAGAAGACGCCGGGCGTCGCGGACGCGAGCGTCAACCTGGCCACCGAGCGGGCAACCGTGCGGCTTGATCCGGGCGTTGCCGGTCGCGATGAGGCAGTGGCCGCGGTCCGTGCCGCGGGCTACGAGGTCAAGCCGGAAGCCGCCGTTGCCGCCGGGGCTGAGGGCACGGCCGCGTCGCTCGCCGACGAGGTCAGCGCTGACGATCTCGACCGCGAGCGACTCCAGCGCCAGACCCTGCTCCAGGCGTCGGTTGCCATCGCGGCCGCCGTCCTGATCATGATCGCCATGTTCACGCCGCAGACCGTCGTCGCGATGATGGACCTCAACAAGCTCATTCTCTGGCCGGCAACCTTCATCCAATTCTGGGCGGGTGGCCGCTTCTATCGGGCCGCCTGGCGCGCCGGTCGTCACGGTGGCGCGACGATGGACACGCTCGTCGCGGTCGGCACGAGCGCCGCGTGGGTCTATTCCGTGTTCGTCACGATGTATCCGGAGGTGATCCACCTCGCGGGCCTCCATCCGGAGACCTACTTCGACTCGTCCACGATCATCATCGGACTGATCCTGCTCGGTCGTTGGCTCGAATCCCGCGCCAAGGGCCGCACCACCGGCGCCATCCGGCGGCTGATCGGTCTCCAGGCCACGACGGCGCGACGGATCCGCGACGGCGTCGAGGAGGACGTCGAGCTATCGCTCGTCGTCCCCGGCGATCTACTTCGGGTTCGGCCGGGCGATCGGGTGCCGGTTGATGGCGTCGTGGCCGAAGGTTCCTCGGCGGTCGATGAATCGATGCTCACCGGCGAGCCGATCCCGGTCACGAAGTCGGTCGGTGACGAAGTCATCGGGGCGACGATCAACACGTCGGGCTCGTTCGTCATGCGCGCTGTGCACGTCGGTCGCGACACCGCGCTGGCGCGGATCGTGGACCTCGTCCAGCGAGCCCAGGGTTCGAAGGCACCCATCCAGAAGCTGGCGGACCGGATCAGCGAGATCTTCGTGCCGATCGTCCTGCTTGTAGCAGCGCTGACGTTCCTGGTCTGGTTCCTTGGCGGCCCGGAGCCACGTGTGACCCTGGCCCTGACCGCCTTCATCGGGGTCGTGATCATCGCCTGCCCCTGCGCCATGGGGCTGGCCACGCCGACCGCGATCATGGTCGGCACCGGCAAGGGCGCCGAGGTCGGCATCCTCATCCGCGGCGGGGAGGCGCTCGAGGCCGCCGGCCGCATCGATACCGTGGTCCTCGACAAGACCGGAACACTCACGCTCGGTCGTCCGGCCGTCTCTCAGGTCCTGCCCGTACCGGGCACCGACTCGCGGCGACTGCTCGACCTCGTTGCCTCACTCGAGGTCCGGAGCGAGCATCCGCTGGGCGAGGCCATCGTCCGTCTGGCCCGCGAGGACGAGCTTGGCTTCCTGCCCGTTGAGGCGTTCGAGGCGCAGGCCGGTCGCGGCATCAAGGGTCGGGTTGACGGCCACGACGTCACGATCGGGAGCGGGCGACTGCTCGACGAGCTGGGCATCGACCGTGCGGCGCTCACGGCCGATGCCGACGCCGCGGCAGCGCAGGGAGCGACCGTATCGTGGGTCGCCGTCGACGGCGCGCTCGCAGGTCTATTCACCATCACGGATCCGGTCAAGGCCGAGTCGGCCGAGGCGGTTCGCCAGATGCGGGCGATGGGCCTTGAGGTCTGGATGCTCACCGGCGACGGCCGGCGCACGGCCGAGGCGGTAGCTGCGCAGGTCGGGATTCCCTCGGACCACGTCATCGCCGAGGTCCTGCCCGCCGACAAGGACGCCACCATCGAGCGGCTCCAGGCCGAGGGCCGGCGGGTGGCCATGGTCGGTGACGGGATCAACGATGCGCCGGCGCTTGCCAGGGCCGATGTCGGCATTGCGATCGGGACGGGCGCAGACGTGGCCATCGAGGCTTCTGACGTGACCCTCGTCGGTGGTGATCCGCGGCTCGTCGCCTCGGCCATCGGGCTCTCGCGCGCGACCATCCGCGTCATCCGTCAGAACCTGTTCTGGGCGTTTGCCTACAACGTGCTCCTGATCCCGGTCGCGATGGGGGTCCTGTACCCCGCTTTCGGGGTAACCCTCAACCCTGCGCTTGCCGCCGGCGCGATGGCGCTCTCGTCCGTGTCGGTCGTCACCAACTCCCTCCGACTTCGGACCGTGGACGTCCGGCCCGGGCACGTGCGCGCCATGCGGCGCGGGCCGCTCGGGCTCATTCGCGACGGGGCGTTCCTGATCGTCATCGGGGTGATCGCGCTCGCGGTCGCGGGCGGGGTCCTGGCAGCCGACCGGGCGCTCGATTCGAGCAGCCGACAGATCGCCGTGACCGCGTCGTCTTTCCGGTTCTCGACCCCGGACCTGACGATCCGGGCCGGGGAATGGGTCGTCGTGACGTTCACGAACGACGATCCCGTCGTCCATGACTGGAGCGTCGAGGGCGTCGCCAACGTCGATGTCCCCGCGCGACCCGGTCAGACGGCCAAGCTCCGATTCGTGATTGACACGCCGGGTACCTACCGCATCCTCTGCACGATCCCGGGACACGCCGAGGCGGGCATGGTGGGCACGCTGGTGGTGAACGCGCCGTAACGGACGATGCCGTCCCGGATCAGGCCGTCGTGGCGGCCCCGGGGCGCGTATCGACGCGGCCGGGATGCCCGGCCTCCCACGCGTCGATCGCGGGTAGCTTGCCCAGCAGGTAGCCCATCTCGTCCGTCCCGCGCATGAGCATCAGCTTCGAGAACGGGTCGATGTCGAAGTCGATGGTTGTCCCATCCGGGAGGAGGATGCCCTGCTCGGCGAGGTCGAAGGTCAGTTCTGCGTCCGGATTCGCCTCGATGAGGGCGAAGAGGCGGGCATGGGTCGCGGGATCGACGACCACCGGGACGACGCTGTTCTTGAGCGCGTTGCCCCGGAAGATATCCGCGAACCCGGTCGAGATGACGGCCCGAATGCCCCACGCCTCGAGCGCCCAGGGCGCGTGCTCGCGGGATGAACCCGTGCCGAAATTGTCGCCGACCAGCAGGAAGTTCCGTCCGGTCATGCCCGGTTGATCGAGCACGAACGGAGGGTCCTTGAGCGTCCCATCCTCGTTGAAGCGCCAGTCCCGGAAGAGCACGTCGGCAAGGCCGGCCTTGTCGGTGATCTTGAGATAGCGCGCCGGGACGACCTGATCGGTGTCCACATTCTCGGCATGGAGCGGGACGACCTTCGAGGTGAAGCTGCGGAACGGCTCGGCCATCGTCAGCGCCCCCCGATCCCGGACGCCGCTTCGATGCCGGGGAGCAGGCGCGGGTCTGCGACG
>JBDTOJ010000150.1:0-10861 GCA_039933295.1 Chloroflexota bacterium | reverse complement strand
TGCTGGATCGCCCCGCCGACGAGTGGGCCTCGCCAGATGATCGGCTGGCCTGCGGGCACGAAGAACTGGATCGAGATGGCCTTCACGCCATGTCGCTCGAGCGGCAGGATCTTTTCGTCCTTGCTCTTGCCGGGCTGTCCGTCCAGCCCGAGCATGATCGGAACGTTGGGGCCGGTGATATCGGCGTCGAGGAGTCCGACGGCCGCGCCATCGCGGGCCAGGGCCACCGCAAGGTTGACGGCCACGGTGCTCTTGCCGACACCGCCCTTGCCGGACGCCACGGCGATGATGTTCTTGACGCCCGGCAGAAGCTGCTCCGGCGTCCGCGGCGTCGCACGCCGGACCATCGACCCCCAGGTGATGGCGATCGGGTCGACGCCGATCGGGTCGAGCGCGGCGTGCACGCGGGACTCGATCTCGTCCTTGAGCGGGCACGCCGGCGTGGTGAGTTCGATGGTGAAAGCGACGGCCGTACCATCGATGGTCAGGTCTTTGATCATGTTGCGCGTGACGAGGTCGCCGCCGAGTTCCGGCTCCTGGACCGTGGCGAGAGCGGTCATGACGGCGGCTTCGGTGACCTGGGGCATGGGTTCCTCGGCGTGCATCGAGATTTCCGACGGGTTTGGCGTCGATATCGTAGCCCCGAGTCGCCGGTCCTGCCGCCGCGGCCGAGTAGAAGCCCAGAGACGCAATCCGGGAGCGGCACCCCGGGTAATGTTTCGTACGAAAATCGCGCTGACGGTCGACTGTGCGTGCGAAATTCGCATACCTCCTGGTAGCGCCGGCGAGACATCCGCCGTTTGACACTGCCAACGTGCACCGCCTATTCTCCATCGGTACCCGCACCCGTGCCGACTCGGCGAAGGCCTGTCGTTGCCACCCGCAAGTTCGGAGGAATGAGACGAACGTGGCCGAGGTCGAAGTCAGGTTGACGAAGGTGTACAAGGCCTTCGGTGGGGACGCCACCGGTCGCCGGGTGGCGCAGTACATCAAGCCCGACGAGTCCGGCGCGATCGTTGCAGTCGACCACATCGACCTCGAGGTCCACGAGGGGGAGTTCTTCAGCCTTCTTGGTCCGTCGGGGTGCGGCAAGACCACGACCCTCCGGATGATCGGCGGCTTCGAACAGCCGACGTCGGGCCTGATCGAGCTGGCCGGCCAGGACGTGACGTGGCTGCCGCCATATAAGCGCAACGTCAACACGGTCTTCCAGAGTTACGCCCTGTTCCCCCACCTGTCGATCTTCGACAATGTCGCCTTTGGGCTCCGCCGCCGAAAGGTCGCCTCCGACGAGATCAAGACGCGCGTACGAGAGATGTTGGAGCTCGTCGAGCTACCCGGCTACGAGAACCGGAAGCCGGGCCAGCTATCCGGCGGTCAGGCGCAGCGCGTGGCCCTCGCCCGAGCTCTCGTCAACAAGCCGTCTGTTCTGCTGCTGGATGAGCCACTCGGTGCCCTCGACCTCAAGCTCCGAAAGCAGATGCAGGTCGAACTGAAGCGCATCCAGCAGGACGTCGGGATCACGTTCATCTACGTGACCCACGATCAGGAAGAGGCAATGACGATGTCGGATCGCATCGCCGTCATGAACAAGGGCAAGTACGAGCAGCTCGCCGACCCCGAGACGCTGTACGAGCGACCCGCCACCGAATTCGTCGCTGGCTTCCTCGGCATCAGCAACCTCCTCAGGGCGACGACGGGAGAGCGCGACGGTGAGCACATCGCGGCGCGGCTCGCCGATGGCACGACGGTTCGCATTCCGGCGGCGCTGAAGGGCGACACGCAGGACATGAAGATCGGCGTCCGTCCCGAAAAGATCCGCATCTATGCGGAAGGCGCGACGGTCCCGGAGCAGATGAACCAGCTCCCTGGTGACGTTGTGGACGCCTCGTATCTCGGAGCCTCGACGAGTTACATCATCCGGTCGAAGGACGGCGAGAAGATCACCGTCTTCGAGCAGAACCTCAGCCGCACGGCCCACGGATCGCTCCACCGGCCCGGTCAGCATGTGGTTCTGGCGTGGTCCCCGGACCACACCTTCGCGGTCGCCCCCGGCGCGGGCGCGGCGGCCAGCGTCTCCGACGCAGCATGACCAATCCGAACCCATCGCATCGACGCCAAAGCACGGAGGGAGCCCCGACCATGGACGCTATCGACAGGGTCATCAACGGACAACTATCACGGCGAACGTTTATCCACGGGGCTGGGCTCGCCGGTGTCGCCGCGTTCCTGGCCGCCTGCGCACCGGGCGGCAGCGCCAGCGCGATCCCGACGACCGCGTCCATCGCACCCGGAGCTACGCCTGGTCCGACCGCCGCCCCGACAGAGAAGACGGTCACCGGGCCGCTGAAGTTCGCGAACTGGACCGCCTATATCGACCTCGTCGGGGCCGCCAGCGACGCCGGAGCGTACAGCCCGGGATCGTCGCCAACCATCGAAGCATTCAAGCAGAAGTACAGCGTCGAGGTCGACTTCGAAGAGAAGATCGACGACAACAACTCGTTCATGGCCACCATCAAGCCCGCCCTGGTCTCGGGTCTCGCCACCGGTTGGGATCTCATCGTCCTGACCGACTGGATGGCGGCGAAGGTGATCGCGGCCGGCTGGGCCGAGAAGCTCGATCAGGAGAACGTACCGAACTGCGTCGCGAACCTTCGCGACCCGCTCAAGAACCAGGTCTGGGATCCGACGAACGATTACCACTACCCATGGCAGTCGGGCATGACCGGCATCGGGTACAACACGACGGCGTACCAGGAGAACAATCTGGCCGCCCCGACGAAGTTGGCCGACCTGTGGAAGGTCCCGCCCCAGAAGCTCACCTTCCTGTCCGAGGCTCGGGACACATTCGGGCTCGGACTCCTCAAGTTGGGAATCAACGCCGACACGGCCACGGTCACCGACGCCGACCTCCAGAAGGTCCACGACGACATCAAGCCGCTTGTCGACGGTGGGCTCCGCTTCACCGGCAACAGTTACCTCCAGGAGTTCGGCCAGAAGAAGGTCTGGGCGGCATTCGTGTGGTCGGGCGACCTCGCTTCGTCCGCTGGTCCGGACGACGTGTTCGTGTTCCCCGAGGAGGGCACGATGATCTGGACCGACAACATGCTCATCCCGAAGGGTGCCGCGAACAAGTACACGGCCGAGCTGATGATGAATTTCGTCTACGACCCGGAGATCGCCGCCAACATCGCCGATTGGGTCTACTACGTCTCGCCGGTCAAGGGCATCGGAGATCTGATCAAGGCCATGGATTCCGGCGCCGAAGCGAATCCACTCCTGTTCCCCCCGGACGACATCGTTGCGAAGCAGAGGAACTTCCAGTTCCTGTCCGACGAGCTCGAGGCGAAGATGAACGATCTCTTCGCCGATCTCGGCGGCGTGTAGAACCCCCGAACCGCCATCAGGGCGAACGGCATGAGCGAGTCCGTCCCCGGTCGCAGCCCGAGTCGCCGCGCGTGGCGCACGCGGATCGGCGGAGCCACGCCCTATCTGCTGCTGGCGCCGGGCATCCTCTGGCTCTTAATCTTCTATGTCGTGCCCGTTGGGCAGATGTTCCTGTTCTCGATTTCGACGGGGTCGCTCGAGACCGGCTTCAAGTTGACCGGTAGTTTTGACGCCTATACGAGCGGCTTGAGCCGCTACGGGGAGCAGTTCGGTCACTCGCTGCTGTTCGGCGGGATTGCTACATTGCTCACGCTCGTGATCGGCTTCCCCGTGGCCTATACGATCGCCTTCCGCGGGGGGCGGTACAAGAACCTGCTCCTCTTCCTCGTGATCGCCCCGTTCTTCACGAGTTTCCTGATCCGGACGATCAGCTGGAAGATCCTGCTGGGTGACGAAGGCCCACTGCTCGGAACGCTCAAGCATGTGCTGAACGTCATCCCGAACGACGTCAGCCTGACGTCGACCCCAATCGCCGTCATCGCCGGCATCACGTACAACTTCCTGCCGTTCATGATCCTGCCCCTCTACGTCGCGCTCGAAAAGATCGACATCCGCTACATCGAAGCGGCAAACGATCTGTACGCATCGCGGTGGGAGGCCTTCCGCCGCATCACCCTGCCGCTATCGCTACCTGGTGTCTTCGCAGGGACCTTGCTGACGTTTATCCCGGCCATGGGTGACTTCGTGAATGCCCAGCTGCTCGGGAACCCGCAGACGACGATGATCGGCAACGTGATCCAGAACCGGTTCCTCGTCCAGAACGACTACCCGACCGCGGCCGCGCTGTCCTTCGTTCTGATGATCGGGATCCTGACCGCGGTCCTCGTCTATGCCCGAGTGCTCGGCACCGAGCAGCTGACCGGCTGATGACCGCACCGAGAGGCGCCCCCCGCCCGACAACACGCCTGATGCGGGCGATCGAGCATCGGGCCCTGCCCGTGTTCACAGTCCTGGCGCTCGCGTACCTGCTCATCCCGATCGTGGTGATGTTCGTTTTCAGCTTCAATCGGGTGGACCAGACACTCGGCGACGGGAAATTCAACTACCAATGGCACGCCTTTTCGATCGACGCCTGGCTCCACCCGCTCGATTGGACCGGGCTTGGCGACTCGCTCTATGCGAGCCTCTGGATCGCGGTGATGTCGACGATCTTCTCGACGATCCTGGGGACGCTGATCGGGCTGGCGCTGACCCGTTATGCATTCCGCGGACGCGGGGCCATCAACAGCCTGATCTTCCTGCCGATGGCAACACCAGAGCTGGTCATGGGTTCGAGTCTGGGGATCCTGTTCGTCGCAACGGCACTGCCGCCGCTGCGAGGCAGCCCCGTGCCGACGCTCTTCCCATTCGGCATCTCGACGATCCTGATCGCCCACATCATGTTCAACATCAGCTACGTGGTCGTGACCGTGAAGGCACGCCTGACCGGTTTCGACCGGCGTCTCGAAGAAGCCGCGATGGACCTCGGTGCCAACGAGTGGATCACGTTCTGGAAGGTCACGTTTCCGTTGATCTTCCCGGGAATCATGGCCGCCGCGCTGCTGGCGTTCTCGCTATCGATCGACGACTTCATCATCACGAGCTTCGTATCCGGCACGCAGAACACCTTTCCTATCTGGGTCTACAGCATCATTCGCAATGCGCTGCCAGCGCAGATCAACGTTATCGGTTCGATCATCTTCCTCGTCGCGGTCCTCATCGTCGCCACCTCGACGCTGCGTTCGGGCCGGGCGCCCCGCTGAACCTCGTCCGAGCTGACCTCGCTTAAACTGCCGGTCGTGACCGCATGAACCCCGTCAACCACCCACCCGGAGGGCCCTCGATGCCAACCGCCGGCAGCGCAACGCATCCGGACACCTATCCTGACCACTCGGTGGTTCCGCCCGTCTGGAGCCGGATCACCAACATCGAGGTCGACCACGGCGAGGGTTCGTGGCTTGTCACGCCTGCCGGTGATCGATATCTCGACTATTCGTCCGGGATCGGTGTCACCAATACCGGGCATGCGCACCCGCGCGTCGTCGCGGCCGTCCAGGCCCAGGCCGCGAAGCTGCTCCACGGTCAGCAGAACATCGTTTACCACGAGCCGGGCCTCCGGCTCTACGAACGACTGGCCGGTATCCTGCCTGGGGGCCCGTGGAGAGCCTTCCTGTCGAACTCCGGGGCGGAGGCCGTGGAGGCTGCGGTCAAACTCGCCCGCGTCGCGACCGGGCGTCCGGTGATCATCAGCTTCCGCGGCGGGTTTCACGGGCGGACTGCCCAGACCATGGCGCTGACCACGGCCAAGGACGTGTACCGGGCCGCCTTCGAGCCGCTGCCGGGCTCGATCTACCACACGAAGTTCCCGTACTGCTACCAGGCCGCGGGTGGTGGGCATGCTCCCGATGCCAATTGCTCCTGTGACTGGGAAGCCGAACTTGATCTGCTGTTCCACCAGATCATCTATCCGAACCGCGTCGCCGCGATCATCGTCGAGCCCGTCCAGGGCGAGGGTGGCTACATCGTGCCGCCGCCGACGTTCCTGCCCCGGCTTCGCGAGATCACCCGCGAGCACGGGATCCTCCTGATTGCCGATGAGGTCCAGACGGGTTTCGGGCGGACCGGCGAGATGTTCGCGGTCCAGCACTGGGGAGTCGAGCCGGACATCCTCGTCATGGCCAAGGGCATCGCCTCGGGGATGCCCCTGTCCGGCATCCTTGCCAAGCAGGAGATCCTCGCTGCCTTTGCTCCTGGGACCCACGGCGGCACGTACGGCGGCAACATCGTGTCCTGCGCTGCCGCGCTGGCGACCCTCGATGTCATCGAGGACGAGGACCTGATCGCGAACGCGCGGGCTCGTGGCGCGCAGCTTGCGGGCGGCCTGCGCGAACTCCAGGCCGATCATCCCGTCCTGGGCGACGTTCGCGGCCTTGGCTGTATGGTGGCCATGGAGCTGGTCAAGCCAGGAGTCGGCGATGGACGTTCACCGGACACGGACCTTGCGAAGCGGGTGATCGCCGGTGCGCTGGAACGAAAGCTCATCGTGCTGTCGGCTGGCTCCTACGGCAACGTCTCGCGGATCATTCCGCCCCTCGTAACAACGGCCGACGAGGTCGATCAGGCCCTGTCGATCCTCGAAGAGAGTCTCGTCGCGGCCGGCGGGTGAGGTCCGGTACGTCGGATCCGATCGATAGCCTGTCGGCCGGCGCACGGGCGCGACTTGATCGTTTCGCGGATGCGTTCGAACTGCTCGACAGCGACCTGTACACCGTGTTCGCTGCGTCCTCGCTGGATCCCGATGATCGCCTCGCGGCGCTCGCCCGTGTCCAGGAGCTGATCGGGACGGGGTCGCGGCGTGCCGGCGTCCTGGCGGCGCTGACGGAGTTCCGCGAGTTCGCCGTCCAGGCGGCTACTGCAGCCCTCGGAGGTGCCAATGCCGCGCTCCTGACACGTACCAACGTCGCGACCCCAGAGGATCGGGTGCGGTTCCTCGCCTCGCTTGAGCTGGCTGTCGTGACGGTGATCCTGTGGGATGAGATCGAACCGGACGAGCGGGAACAGCTGCTCGGGCCATGGGCGGAGATGGCAACCCACGCCGCCGAGGTCGGGGCGAACTGACCGTGGCCGCGCGGCCCTCGCCGATCAGCGCTGGCGACATGGAGGTCCTGCCCGCAACCGCCGATCGGTGGCCCGACGTGGTGACGCTCCTTGGCGGCGCGACTGAGCGTGGCTGCTGGTGCCAGAGCTGGCGGGGCTCGGCTGCGGCGCGCGGTTTCTCGGGACCCGCCGCGAACCGTGATGCGCTTGAGGACCAGATCACGACCGGCGAATTCGCTCCCGGCCTCATCGCCTACCACGCCGGCGAACCCGTCGGCTGGTGCGGGCTGGGCCCGCGCGCGGCGATGCCGCGGCTCGTCAACTCCAGAACGATCCCTGCCGCGGACAACCTGCCGGTCTGGTCCATCGGCTGCTTCGTCGTCCGCGTCGGCCATCGGCGGCGCGGTGTTGCTCGGGCCCTCCTTGCGGGCGCCGTCACGTACGCCCGGAGCCTGGGTGCGCCGGCGATTGAGGCTTATCCCATCGATCCGGCCGGTGCGAGGGTCTCGACTTCGTTCGGGTTCGTCGGCTTCACCTCGATGTTCGAGGCCGCCGGCTTCGAGCGTGTGCTCCTGACCGACGCCCACAGCGCGGGCTTGCCGCGCTGGCTGATGCGGCTCGAGCTCGCCTAACCATTGACGAAGCCGGTCGTGTCGACGACCTCGAAGTCCGCGCCCTTGATCCCACCGAGACCGTGCAACTCATCATCGTTCCAGTGGCTGTCCGTGGCGCCGGTGATGTACCAGGGGGAGCCGTTATCGGCGAGGAGCATTCCGTACTGCTGGAGTGCCCGCAGGATGACCCGCGACTGCGGGCCGTAGCCGGAGATGTCCACCGAAGCCTTGAGCCGGACGCGGAGCCCCATCGGCGGTTTCGTTGTGCACAAGCCACTCCCGGCCTTGTGACGAGCCGGATAGATGTAACCGTTGCAGGTCGACGCGGCCGTGAACCGGATGGCGTGGCGGATCTCGCCGGCCGCGACCTCCGCGTACCGGACGAGGCCCGGAAAGATCGGCAGGCCCGCGGCATCGCCGCTCGTCCAGCCATCGGGTCGGAGCGCGTTCGACTTCAGGTCCCAGATCGCGCCGGATCCGGCGGTCCACGACGATCCGACCTTCGCGGCGGCGAACAGCTCGTACAGGCGGCAGGCGTTGGTGTCGATCATCAGGATGTGCCGGTCGCTCCCGCCCTCGACCTTCGGCTTGGCCGGAATGGGATAGGGACCTGCGTCTGACTCGTCCGCGTAGTCGAAGACGACCTTTGAGCGTCCCGTGGCTGTCCCGACAAGGTTGAACGGGATCCCGTATCCGCCTGCAGCGCTGAAGTCCGGGTGCAGGGATGAGCCGAGGCCGATCGCCTTGATCATCGTGTCGCTGTTCGATGCGACCGGGAGGCCGTCCACGCGCTTGTTCCAGACGTTCGAACTCGGAAAGATCGGGCAGGCCGACAGCGGCGGGATCGGGACCGGCGCGATGGTCGGCTTGGGCGTCGCCTTCGGGCCGGTCGTTGGTCGAGCGGTCGGTGTCGTGGTTGGCTTCGTGGTGGGCGGCGTGGTTTGGGCAGGCAGCGGCGCGCCTGTCCAAGCGCCGACCGTTGCTGCGGCGGTAGGCTCCGGCGTCACCAGCGCCACCGACGCATCGGTGGCCTGCGCCTGAGAGCCTCGAAGGTCTGTGGGCCCCGGCGGCGACGGTGCGGTCGCGCAGGCCGACAGCAGCAGGACGGTGATCACCGCAAGCGACGCACCGCTGCGGACAGGCATGGACACGGACTGATCCTACGGGCCCCACGGCCGGAATTCGAGCCACTCGATGGTCAGGTGCCGGATGGCACCAGATCGGTGCCCGGTTCAGGTCGGCGGAAACCGGACCTCCACCTGGGCAATGGATCGCATCACGGCTCGCCGGCCGTACATCGCCATGGCAACGAATGAAGCGATGAACCCGCCGATCCCGCCCGCCACCACGACGACACCAACGCTCGTGACCTGAGCCACCACGATCGCGGCAAGCGCACCTGCTACGACCGCGGTCACGGTCGCGACGATGGCCGGCGTGGTCACGAGGCCCTGCACGACGGGGTTGAAATTGCCCGGCAGGGCGTAGACGCGGGCGATGGAAGCAGGGTCATCGAAGTGCGGCAACGAGAGGTAGGGCTCGACGCCCGGGACCATCGTCACATACGCGTGCCGGATCCGGTTCATACCCTGGATCATGCGGCCATCGTCGTTGTTGACCTGCGTGAGTCGAGCCAGCGTCGCGGCCCCGACGAACAGGACCACGGGCAGCAGCACCAGCGCGAACGTCACGAAGCCTGGACCGAAGTTGGTGCCCTGCCCAACGAGGGCAAGGGCCACAACAGCACCGGAGACGGTGGACAGGAACATCGAGGCTCGGCTGAATGCCTCGTTCCAGGACATCGACCGGGCGGCCAGGAGGCCCCAGTGCTCGGTCGCGAGGATCTGGAGAGCACGCGCGTCGGACAGTGGGTCGTCAACTTCGACAACCGGCGCCTCGTCATCCAGCCTCCCGGACGTCGGTTGAACCGCCTCCATCATGGCCGCACCTCCTTCAGGTCCCGATCAGCCTCGCCCTCACGGTTTCGTGGAGGACTCCGTTCGTCGCGAGCGTCGTGCCGCCGTCGAAGATACGGCGGCCCTGGAAGTCCGTCACGCACCCACCGGCCTCCTCGACGAGGACGACGGGAGCCGCCGCGTCCCAGATCTTGAGCCCGACTTCGACCATGACCTCGGCGGCGCCCTCGGCAAGGAGCGAGTAGCCCCAGAAATCGCCGAATCCGCGTTCGCGCCAGGAGGCCTGGAGCAACTTCGTGAACCCGGGCGCGTCACCCGTCGCCAGCATGTCCTGCGTCCCGCCATACAGGATCTGGGCATCGGCCAGATCCGCGACGGCGGTCACGCGGAGCCGGCGGGCACTGCCGCCGGGTCGCTCGCCGGCGAGTGGTCCTGCGCCCCAGGCTCCCCCACCCCGCCAGGCGAACCAGCGTCCACCGAGGGCCGGTGCCGACACGATGCCGGCCTGGAGTTCGCCATCACGCTCGACCCCGAGGAGCGTCGCGAAGACCGGAACGCCCCGCATGTAGTTGTGGGTGCCATCGATCGGGTCGACGATCCAGCGAACCGACGCGCCAGCGGCGTCTGTCCCGAATTCCTCGCCCAGGACCCCATGATCCGGGAACGCGTCGGCGATGCGCTCCCGGAGCAGTCGCTCGACGGCCGTGTCGGCCTCGGTCACGAAGGTTCGATCCGGCTTCCGTGAGGTGGCCGGGCCCTGGCGGAAATGGCGGAGCGCCAGCTCGTCGGCGACATCGCACCAGCCCAGTGCCGCATCGACCCAACCGCGGAGTTCCGAGTCGGAGCCCTTTCGGAGCGAGGCGCTCCAGTCAGACCCGTATTCAGGTGCGTTGGTCACGACTTGATCCTCGATCCCTCCGGGTCCCACATGGGCTCCCGAACGACTTCGAAGCCCACCCACGCGCCGAAAATGTCGATCTCCCCGCGGGTCCCGATCGCGGCTTCCGATGGCGGAAGGTACGCGTAGGCGATCGAGCGTTCGACGGCGAACCCGTAGCCTCCGGTCGTGACGCGGCCGACGATCCTGCCCTCCACCCGGACCGGCTCGTTGCCGAGGGCCACGGACCGGGGATCGTCGAGGACCAGACAGCGTAGCCGCTTCCTCGGACCAGCCGCCTTCGCAGCGACGAGTGCGTCGCGACCGATGAAATCGGAGCCTTTGTCCAGCCGCGCGGCAAATCCCAGACCTGCCTCGTACGGCGTCTCCTCGGGCGTGATGTCGCTCGACCAGACGCGGTAGCCCTTCTC
>JBDTOJ010000149.1:0-2129 GCA_039933295.1 Chloroflexota bacterium | reverse complement strand
CGACGTAATCGACCGAAGTCGGGTACGGCCACGCTCATTCAGTGCGATTCGGATGAACCAGCCCGATCAGGGCGCGATGCCCCGCATGCAAAGGCTTCTATCGCGGCGGCGTCCGTTGGTCAACAACGTGTCTGGGAATCACAGCTATCGCCGCTTCTTGAAGTCGGACAGGATCTCGCGGGCGGCGTTCTGGCCTGGCCCGCCGGTGATGCCGCCGCCGGGGTGCGCGCCGGAGCCACACAGGTACAGGCCCTCGAGCCCGCCGATTCGGTAGCGGCCGTGACCGAGCAACGGGCGCCACAGGTAGAACTGATCAAGGCCCGGCTCCGCGTGGAGCGGGTGCCCGCCGGTCAGGCCGTAGTCACGCTCGAGGTCGACCGGGCTGAGCACCTGTCGATGGGTCACGAGCTTGCGAAAGCCGGGCGCGACCGATTCGAGCGTACTGACGACCGCGTCACCGAACGCGTCGGCGTGGCTCGCCCAGTCACCGTCCCGCAGCGCGTAGGGGGCGTACTGGGCGATGACACTCATGACCTGCGTTCCCTTGCGAGAGCCCTCGACGAGCCCCGGGTCGGCAAGGGACGGAATGGTCGCCTCGAGGATCGGGGTCTCAGACGATGCCCCGTATTTCGACGCGTCGAAGGCCCGTTCCATCGCGTCGATGCCCGGGGCCACGATGATGCGGCCGCGGAGCAGCTCCTTGCCCTCCTTGCCCTCCTTGCGGGCTGCCGTGAACAACGGCAGGCCCCGGAGCGCCAGATTGACCTTGGCGACGACCCCGGGCGTCCGGATGTTGCCGGCGCGCCAGCCCAGGCTCGGACCCAGTGCCACCGGGTCGACGAGGCCGACCAGTGTCCGTTTCGGGTCGATCCCGGAGACGACCGCGCGAGCGGCGATCAATTCTGCCGAGGCGAGGACGACGCCGGTGGCCCGACCATCCTTCGAGGTGATCGCGGTGACCTCGACCCCGGTCCGGATCTCGACCCCGGCCGCACGAGCCGAGGATGCGAGCGCTGCGGCCAGTGCCCCGGGACCGCCGCGGGCAAAGACTGTTTCACCGGCCGCGCCACCGTCGTTGCCGGCCGAATCCATGAGCAGCATTGCCGCGGTCCCGGCCGACCAAGGCCCGACGGCGTTGTATCGAACTCCGCGCCAGGCGATCGCCGCGCGGACGGCATCCGATTCGAAGGTCTCCCCGACCAGATCGGCCACCGCCATCGGCAGGATCCGCAGGATGGTCCGCGCATCGTGCTTGCCGAGGCCCCGGAACGCCTTGCCGAGCTTCAGGCCGGTGATGGCGTCGCTGATCCCGGGCGCATCGATGTCCGGCGGCGCGGAGCGGCCGAGCTCATCGAGGAACTTGCCCATCGACCGGACGAGACGATCGAACGCGACGTACGCATCGGCGTCCGCCGCGGATCGACTCCGCAATCCTTCTGCCGTCCTGGCGACATCGCCCCACAGGACGACCGCTGACCCATCCGGTGATGGCACGAAGGCCCGGACATCGGGGCCCATGAGTGACAGGCCGTGCTTCTTGAGATCGAGATCCCGATGGACCGAAGGGCGGAGTCGACCGACGGTGTGGGCGAGCGCCGGGATCCGGAGATGGGGCCCAAGCTCCATCGTGTCGGCTGCACCACCCACCCGTTCGCGTCGCTCGAGGACGAGCGTCTTGAGCCCGCCCTTGGCGAGGTAGGTCGCCGTGACCAGCGCGTTGTGCCCGGCGCCGATGATGACGACGTCCCAGCGTGGTGCGGGACGTGGCGTTGCCGGCATCGCGATGGATGCGGGAGCGAGCGGGGTGTCGCCTGAGGCCGTCATGGGCTGGGCTTTCGGCCGCGCGAGCGGAGCAGTTCCATGGCGGCGATGCGGCCGTTGGCGCCCATGATCCCGCCGCCCGGATGCGTCGCCGAGCCGCACAGCCAGAGGTCACGGACCGGGGTGCGGAAACGGGCCCAACCGGGGACCGGACGGCTGAAGAAGAGCTGCTCGAGGCTCAGTTCGCCCTGAAAGATGTTGCCCTCCGTCAGACCCGTGGTCCGCTCGATGTCCAGCGGCGTCTGGACGTTCCGATGGAGGATCTTCGACTTGAGGTCCGGCGCGAACTCGCTGATCCGATCGACGAC